>JBGSTP010000311.1:0-10360 GCA_041736515.1 Pirellulaceae bacterium | reverse complement strand
CTCAAATTCGTGCCATTCGAAAGATTCGTGGACAAGCCCTTCTAAGCATATCCCAACACGAATCTTACAAATCACTGAGAGCTTACGCCACTTATTATTATTTGAACGAGCTAACTCAGAATCTCTTTCACGATTTCGCCGTGGACGTCGGTCAAGCGAAAATCGCGGCCGGCGTAACGATAGGTTAGCCGCGTGTGATCTAAGCCCATTTGATGCAAAATGGTCGCATGCAAATCATGGAAATGGACCTTGTCTCTGACGGCGTAATATCCATATTCGTCCGACTCACCATACTTCATGCCGGGCTTGAAACCACCGCCGCAGAACCACTGGGTCATCGCATGCGGATTGTGATCTCGGCCATCACGGCCGCCTTGGCTGACGGGCGTTCGTCCAAATTCACCTCCCCACCAGACGATCGTGTCGTCCAATAGCCCGCGACGGCGCAAATCGATTAATAAAGCCGCTATCGGTTGATCGACCTCGGCGGCATTCTTGGAATGCCCCTTTTGTAAATCTCCATGTTGATCCCATTTGTAGCTATGGGAGATTTGCACGAAGCGAACTCCGCTTTCCGCATAACGCCGCGCCATCAAGCACTGGATCGCAAAGTTCTTCGTCTCCGCTTTATTCACTCCATACAAGTCGAGCGTTTCCTGACTTTCCGTCGAGATATTTTGTATCTCTGGAGCCTCGTTCTGCATGCGAAACGCAAGTTCGAACGATTCGATACGACTTTCTAGATCGTGGTCAGGGCCCTTATCGCTCAAATTCTGTTGATTGATCTCCTTCAACAGATCCAGTTCCAGCCGTTGCAATTCGGCCGGAGTCCGCCGCTTGATGAATGGAATCTGAGCCTGGTCGGACGCCAACCCGGCATAACCAATGCGAGTTCCCTGATAAACGGCTGGCAGGAAGGCAGATCCCCAGTTGTTCGCGCCACCATGCGATAGCGACGGACAGATAGTAATAAAACCGGGCAGATCTTGGTTCTCTGTACCTAGACCGTAAGTCAACCAGCTGCCGATACTGGGACGAATAAACGTATCGCTTCCCGTGCTCAGCTCCAGCAGTGCTGCACCGTGCCGCGAATTGGAACCATACACCGAATTGATAAAGCAAATATTGTCGACTTGTTTAGCGATCTCGGGAAACAATTCGCTAACATAGTAGCCGCTTTCTCCATAGGGACGAAATTTCCATGGGCTCTTGAGCAGGCTGCCCGTCTCACTGGAGACGACTCGGGGTTTTTCGAAAGGGACGGGTTTGCCATCATCTTTTTGTAGCTGCGGCTTGTAGTCGAACGTATCGACTTGCGAGGGACCACCGTGCATAAACAAGAAAATGATCCGCTTTGCTTTGGCAGGATAGTGAGGTGGGCGAACAGCCAGCGGATTGGAATGCGTCTCAGCTGCCGAGTTGTCATTTCCAGCGGATGTGCCCGCCAGGAGACTAGCCAACGCGAGACTGCCGAAGCCCACGCTACTTTGTTGCAGTAAATCGCGCCGATTCAGCCGAGCATGATGAGCCGAATGCCAGTGATGGTTAAAGCTGTTCATGGTATTTACTCGATGTAACTGAACTCATTGGATGAAATCAACACACGGCAAACGCTCTGCCACACCGCTTGCTCTGCGGTTACCTCGTCCGTGGTTTCTGCAGCAGAGTGCTGCAGTTGATTGCGAACGTTTTTTAGGTAGGTCGCGGCAGCGATGATCTCAGCAAGCTCCGGTGGGCGCTTTAAAATCTGATGGTAGGCAACACTAATCCGCTGCGCATCATCAAGCGACGGTGGCATATATTGCGCTACCAGATGGTTTGATTGTTCGAATATCAGATCGCTGTTCATCATGAGCAGCGCCTGCGGTGCCACCGTCGATGTTTCCCGTTTGCCGTTGATCATGGCTGGATCTGGAAAATCGAGCGTCTGCAACACGTCGAAAACTCCACTGCGGATGATAGGCAAGTAGATGGTTCGCCGAGCATTGGCATAATTCAATGTCCCCGCCCCGCCTGTTGTATTCACATAGGAGTGGTTCTTTACATTCATCAAAGATCCAAACATCGTGTAATCGATACCGCTGCCAATGGAGAGAATCGTATCCCGAGTCTCTTCCGCGGTCAGGCGACGCCTGTTGAAACGCCAGCGGAGTTCATTTTCCGGGTCGATTTCGGCGGCGGCCGCTTGATACTGTGTGCCCATCTGATACACGTGCGACAACATGATCGTGCGATGCAGCTGTTTGATCGACCAGCCACTGTCGATCAATTCGCAGGCTAACCAGTCTAACAATTCAGGATGGCTGGGTAGTTGGCCCAACATGCCAAAATTGTCGACACTAGAAACGATTCCTCTACCGAAATGCCAATGCCAGACGCGATTCGCCATGACGCGGCTCGTCAACGGATGCTCTGGCTGGGTCATCCAGCGAGCCAGTTCGAGTCGACCGCTGTTTGATTTAGGAAGCGGAGCTTGATTTTCACCGGCCAAGATTTTTGGAAACCGACGACTTACCAATTTACCGAGCACCACGTGGCTACCGCGCAAGTGAACCTTGAGATCCTCCGCCGCGGCTTCCGCCGTCCCCATAGCCAGTGGCGGATTCGGGCGGAGTTGTTCCAGGGCAGCTAGCTGAGTTGTCAATTCTGCCGCCTGAAGACGTTCGTCGCTGGAGTAGAAACGCGCGCTGTTTTTCTGCGCAATCACCAGTGGTGAATGACGGCCGTGGAATTCTTCTCGCAGCCGTTCAAGCTCAGCTAGCTCTGGAACACGCTGGATTGCATCAGTATCTTCATCTTTATTTTTATCGGCCGCAGACTCATCCTGCTCAAGCACTTTTTGGATCGTGGTCTGGTAAACAATGGCCAACTGGCGGAGAGATTCGGGAGGGTGGGTTAATACCGCTTCGCGCAACATAGTTGGTGTTTTCCGACGCAGGGGCGTATCCATTTCCAGTTCCGCGACCGCTTCTTTCACGACCTGCGAAAACTGCGACTGGGGCTCGCACAGCCGAAACCACAGAGCAAAGAAGGCTGCCCGCGTTGAAAAATCGTCGTGTGCCTTTTGTGTCCGCACAGCGTCGAGATAAGTCTTCCACAGAGTGAGAGCTGGGAAGGTTAGCTGGCGTTTTGAGCTCCAACGCGTCAGCGAGAACGGTTCCTCGCCAAATGGCCAATCCTGTTCGGTTTGAAACACGAGGGCTATTTGATCCAAATGAGGCAAGACAGACTTCGACTCAAAACGGAGCACGTGTTTGCCCACAGAAAGATCAAGAAAACCACCCAGGAACCAAGCTTGGCCGTCCGGGTGCCAGCTGGAAGTTGTGTCCGACGCAACTGACTGTTCGACCTCAACCCCGTCTAGTAGCATTCGCAATGGACGTCGCTCTTTCGCCGCATAGCGCAACTCGGTTGCATATCTTCCCGCTGTGGCAACTTCAAGGTCGTATTCGAAGTTTACTTCGCCGGTGCTCAGGATGATGCCAATATCCTTGCCATAATTCTCATTGTCGCGAATGGCACCACCCCGTTGAAAACCTTCCGCTTCAATCAGCGCATAACCGTTATTGACCGGATAGGCCTGGCCCTCAAACTGTAAGCCTCTGCCGATTTGCTCCCTGGCTTGTGCCTCAAACTCATTCAGCTCCACAGTTGCCAGCAAGTTGTCCGCAATGGATTTTTTCATTGCCTTCGATACGCGTTTACTGGCATCGTCTTGCAGCTTTTTGAGGCTGGCTTGCACCGCCTCCACGTCGCGATCGATGGTTTGAATCAGTTCGAGCTCGGCTGGAGTCGCTAGTGGGCGCTCGAACCATCTAGCGACTACTTTATGATTCTCCATTGTCTTGGTGCTTTTGAAGATCCCGGCCAAGGCGTAATAGTCCGTGGTTGGGATGGGATCGAATTTATGATCATGGCAACGCGCGCATCCGATCGTGAGCCCCATAAAAGCCTGACAGAGCGTATTTAATTGTTCATCGATGATGTCCATTTGCATCTTCACGGGATCATCTTCAGCCAGCATTTTGGCTCCGATGGCCAGGAAGCCTGTGGCGACGAATCGCTGATAGGAATCTTGATCCGCAGGGTCTGCTTCCAATAGGTCGCCAGCAATCTGCTCCTGCACGAATCGATCGTAAGGCTTGTCGCCGTTGAAGCTGGAAACAACATAATCCCGGTAGCGAAACGCATTCGCATAGGCAATATTCTCGTCCAATCCATTGGATTCCGCGTATCGGGCCACGTCCAACCAATGCCTGCCCCACTTTTCACCGTAGCGAGGCGAGGCAAGCAATCGCTCGACGACAGTGGCAAACGCATGCGGTGAGGTGTCGTTGACAAAGGCTGCGATCTCTTCTTCGGTGGGTGGCAAACCGAGCAAGTCGTAGGTTGCTCGGCGAATCAAATCCTGCTTGGAAGCTGGTGGAGCTGGAACGAGTCCTTTATCCTCGAGTTTCTGCAGGATAAAAGAATCAATCGGCGATCGAATCCAGTCGCTAGAGGTGAGCCGCGGCACCGCTGGCCGTTGCAATGGTTGGAATGACCAGAAGGCTTTTTGTTCCTCAGTGAAAGCGAGTACGTCCGAAGTGGTGTCCGCCTTTAATCCAGGCTCTTCGTTTGCGTTTTTGTCAGTGGAGGTCGCAGCGACTTCCGGCCAAGGTGCGCCCATCGCAACCCACTGGGTCAACAAAGCCAGCTCGGCAGTTGCCAGTTTGTCCTTGGGAGGCATTTTTAGGAACTCGTCGTGATTGACCGCGCTGATCAACAGACTTTCTTTGGGCTTTGTTGGGACGATGGCCTGCCCGAGTTTTCCTCCGCGCATCAAACCGGCTCGCGACTCAAGACTTAGTTCGCTCTCTGGATTATCGTCGCTATGGCATTCCACGCAGCGCTGTAGCAACAGTGGACGAATCTTTGACTCAAAAAACGCGATATGCTCCGGCGAAGTCTGAGGGGAGCTCTGGGAGGGAGTTGGCGGAGCATCCGCGGCCAGCACAGCACACGCGGCTATGTAGGCGGCTGTGAAAGGCGTCAGGGCAAAGGCTATCCTGAACAATAAATCTGCGAAGTGCGCAGATCGGGATACCCTCGGGATGTGCTGCAAGTGCTGAGTCGACAACGTACAGTTGCGAGTACACATATCGGAAAGCTACTTGTGAAAGTGAGTGCCGGTGGGATTTCGCGCCCGAGATGGGCAGGCGGGAACACCATTTTAGCAGCTTTCACTCAAGACTCACCACAAAACTCACTGCAAACTCACTGCCAAAGATTTTTTTCAGTGGTCTCTATTTCCCGCCAATCGTAGGCACCACTTTAGTTCACAAGCTGGCCAGGTGATCGAATTGCCTCGACCGGAAAAGTTCCAAGCACGCTGCCAGGACGTTGAATGGCTGCGTTATGCAGCCGCGGCTAGTTTCTCAATACTAACCATGCATACAAGTGCCAAAATACGAGTTCGAAACTTGCCGTCAGCATCCTTCGTCAGCACGTGCGCCGCAATTGAGTCAATGATCGCATGTTCTCGCGACGGGATTTCGTAGGTCTGACCAGTTTTCATCGCCGATCGCCTTAGTACCGTTTTTGAACCACGTTCGAGGTCGGTTGAGTTATTTATTTCCCGCCCGAGTCCTCAGTCTCTCCGCCGTTACCTGTCAGCAATGCAGGCAATCGGTGTGCGTCCATCCGTGGTAGAGGACGAACGCTGCCATCAAAATACGCCGCAGGCAGTTGCTCTCGTCCAGCAAAAATTTGCTCGATGATATCATCGTTGGAGTCGTTTTCACTGGAAGGTTTCAAGTCGGCCGGTTGGCTCCAGATGACGCTCTTGTCGGCTGGCGCAACAACGACGCTAATGGTACTGGATGTGCCATCGGAAATGTCGGAAAAATCCAAAGAACGATTTTGGTTGCCAAACCAAGCGGCCCCCTCGGTTAAGACGACCTGCACGCGGGTTTGTCCGGGAGCAACATTTCTTCCTTCCAGATCGGCATAAACACTTGGCATCTTTTCGATCAGTGTACGATTGTGGGGACTATCCCAAGGTTCATCCAAATGAAACTGCTCGTAAAGTGCCCCGTGTTCTAGATAGGGCAATAGAAAAACTCTCCAGCTGAGCAATTCGCGACCTTGCGTATCCACCGTCATGCGTGGTGGAAGTGCGTTGTAGTCAGCATAAAAATTGTGCATGGCCAGCATGATTTGCTTCAGGTTGTTACTAACTTGCATTTGGGTTGCGCTGAGATTGGCCGTTTGGAATACCTGTCCAATCAAAGAGCGCAACTTGGCGGCATCAAGATGCGCAGTTAAGGCTGCCTGATCGTGTTGAAGTGTCATGCCAAGTTTCTGCGCACTAGGCTGTACGACCGCTAAAACTCGTCGCGCTGCCACTGGATCGGTACAAGCCACCACAGCCGATAGAGATAGCTCCTCTACCGCATCACAGGCCAGGCTAACGGCCTCAATGTCGCGCATTAATTGTCGCGGAGACAACTCCAGTCCGATTGCCGCGGGTAATTGATCCGGCCAAATATCTCCCACGGCTTGTTTCACATCCTGATTGAAACCCACGGTGATACTAAGCGTCGAATTGTTGGAATTCTGATAGTGGCTGCGCAGTCCGCTGGCTTGTACCAACATCTGCGAACTCATACGCTCCCAGGTATGCGGGTGGGCCACAATCAATCCCAGCGAATGATCATAAAGTTGGAGATTGAAGCTTTTGGGAACCATGCCGAGCAACGGTTGAACGACTTCTTTCACCCGGTCCGGCTGTGTTGTTGGAATGATAAAGGCAGGAAAGCCCTGACTTAGATCTTGAGTAGCGAAAGACGCATAGATTTCAGTGACTGCCGCTGCTCGCAGCGATTGACTTACGCCAGCGATCAACATTTGTGCGGGCAGCAAATGCTGCAACCGCCGCTCATCGACTATCGGCTTGAGCGTTTGAACAACTTTGGCGGGTTCAAATCTCTCCAAGCTGATTCGCATCAGAATAGACGCGTTGGGATCGAGAAGCTGCGACAGATCGGCGGCCTCGCTAGGACGATGGGACATGCATAGAAGCGTGATGACAAATCCGAAATTTCTGATGAGGTGCATCGGAGTTCTCTGTCTATGTGAAGTGTGAATGAGCGGTTTTGTAATTGCAGAGAGTTTATGGTTGTTGGACTGGTCGAGTCTCCAACACCACGAGCGTCTCAGTCTGATTATCGCCGGGATACATTGGCAGATTGCTGATCTTGGCCGCAGTGGCGGACGTACGACCATAGACAAAATTCTGTTTCGTTTGTGGGTTGAGGGGCGCAGGTAACGGTTGCAGATTGTCGAGTGTAGCTGGCAACTCATGGTGAACGGCTGCATAGGCCCGCAGGGCTTCGATCAACATACTCCGCCGCTGGATGGTAAGTATGCGCAAGTTGGCGCTACGCGAGGCTTGAACAGCAGGCAGCATCGCTCCGAGCAAGAGCTTACTCGGAGTCAAAAAACCTCGCGGATTTCGGAACGCCATTGACTGCTCGAGTCGCTCTGCGGAGCTATCGATCATGGCCCACTTGAAGACCGCGTCACGCCCACTGGCAAACCCCAATTGAGTGCTTAGGAGAACTGCCGCTGCAGGCGACATCTGGCTGATTGCTTGATCCGTATATCCGTAGCGCGCCAACTCGACGCGTCCTTGATCGGCAAACAACAAAATGGCTGCACCCGCCAATAGTTCGGCTTGAGTGCGGTCCATGGAATCTTGCTGGTCGAGTAATGCAGGCACAACACGTATTGTTTCAACTAATCGCTTTGCAACTTCCAACTGACTCTCATCAGCGCCAAGCGGTTTCATTAAAGGCGCCAACCTATGATCTTGATATGCGAATTCTCCATCGATGGCATGAGATGAGTTCCAGTAAGAGTCAGGCAGACTGGCCAGCGCCCAATAGAGATTGGGACACTCGGGGTGCTGTACCAACTCTTTCAAAGCCTCGAACATCAAACCACAAATGGCAACCTCCACCAACTTTGAAATCATGTTCGGATTCTCAGCAGTTACAATCCCCGCCAAGCGAAAGCCGGTTCCAATGCGTTCAATAGCGGAATCGATGCGTCCGTGGGCTAACTCCCATCTAGATTGCAATGTGAGCAACCTGGCAAAATCGCGATAGTTTTGGACCCGGCCTAGATCTTCCAAATCCAATAGTTCGCCTGCGAGTTCGACAGGTTGCACCAGGTCGATAGTAGAGCGTCGCGCAGCAGCGTGAACGAGCTTCAATACGATCGAGTGGGCTGCAAGGTACTGCTCCAAGTCAGAACCAACCAACTCGGGCAAAGCAGCGTGATGCCAAGGTTCTGCGGCGCTGGTGTACTGCTGTTGTAGCTCAGCCTGGTTAGGTAATTTCAAGTATTCGTGACGAGCGCGAATCAGCAATTCATTTGCTGAGCCAGCGTGGCGAAGTACTGGAGATTCCCAAAATCGAATCTTGAGATTCGGCTCAGGCTCCGCAGCCGGAATTATGCTGAGGGTCTGGTTTGGTTTGTCGGGTGGCGCTGGTTTGGCAAATCCCCTTTGATTCTCCTTCCAAACCATGATCTGGCTAAAACCCAATTGGCTCGCCCCAAGTGCGATGCTCACAATCAAGCACGCCTGCAAAAAATCCGCCGATAACCGATTTAGAATATTCACCAGCAGGCACTCCCACGACGATGGATTAATTGTTAGTAAACCACGCACGCAACAGATTGACCGGTTCCACGGAGAGCGGACTTCCAGTTCCAGTTACAAACTCGGAGACTATTTCCGCACGCGTGGCAGGACCAGTTAGACGAGCAACGACGATTGGAGTGGACTCGGGCAAGCTTTCGGTCCACGGCTCTCGCGGATGGTAAGCCAACAACCGGGACATATCCTGCCCCCACCAGTCCCACAGCGACTTTGGTTGGGCAGGAGCGTTGAGAGCCTGTCCCGGACGCGAGGATTCAACCATTGGTACGCGATCCAACCTGGCATAGCTTTCCACATCTCGTTCTGGTAACGCGGCACTCGGATGCAAGGAGACCTCAGTTGCAGTTTTACTCGCTGGCCGATCCAGCACATGTTGAGATTGCCGTGCCGGAGAATTGACTGCCACTTGAGTGGTCTGCGGTGAATCAGCTGGCCGCGGAGATCCATGGGTCAGGAACAATCCGAGACAAAACGCCATGCCTACCGCTGTTCCCCAGCCTATACGTTCCAGTGTCAGACGCGACGAGCGCGTCGTACTCGGCACCAGACCCACTGCGGCCGCACGCTTACCGAGCTCATAAAAAATACGCTTTTGCAATTGGCTAGCCGTGCTCGGAACACAGACCTTCAGTTCTTGAATGAATTGATCGACATCAGCGGACGAGTTACCCCACGGCTCTTCAGGCAAATTATTCATTATGCACAATCCCCTTTAGTTTTTGGCGTAACTCGGACAAGCCTTCGACGTAGCAGCGATGGGTAGTGGAACGCGACTTGCCAGTAATCGAGGCGATTTGCTCAAAGGTCATCTCTCCCCAAATGTGCATGGTGATAATCTCCGCTTGCGAGCTGGATAAACTGCCAATGGCAGCCGATATGTCGGATGAATCCCATTCACGATCGGTGGATGAGCGTACAAACCAGTTTTGAGCGACTTGCATCTGACGGCTTGCACGTCTACGTTGCCACGCTGCCATTGCAGGAGGCGGTTGCGTGCCACCGTAACCAGCCAAGCTAACGGGCAGTCTGAAAGCCGCGGTTGGTCCGCGAGCGCAATGAACGCCTCCTGAATCGCGTCTTCCAGCGGTCCTCCCAATGGCCGGAGGATCAGCAACAGCTTGTCCGAAGTTTGGGCCCAAACAGTCTCGAGTTCTTCAAAGTCGAGCATTGCAGTGGGCTACTCGGGATTGGCTTGGACCACGTAAACAAGCTGGGGCTGTAGGCGAGTGGCAGGTGAATCGTCCACACCAGATATATTCTCGTCTGTCCCTCGGCTTTATCATTGTGACGCCACGAAACCGGAAATTTCCCATGTCCCAATGATTTTTTTGTGCGATTTATTACCGGTCTTGAGTACCGCGCGGGGTAAGCCGCAACAAGCGCAGTTGAGGCAGCATCTCAGTACCGTTTTGCACCATGTTCGCGGGCGTTGGAGAACACAAGGGTGTCAGAAGTACTCCTGGCACCTTTGTTTCAGCGTGAAACCTGCTGACAATTCAGGGCGTTGGAACATTTTGCCTCAACTGCGCTGCGCTTGTTGCGTCTATGAAAAGCTTGCGGTCAACCCTAGATTTGATTTTCTTAAAAAAATGTCCGTTCTGCTTTGGCGTAAACCGAAGCGGCGGGTACCGAAGTCACCGCAGGCAACACGTA
>JBGSTP010000295.1:0-32442 GCA_041736515.1 Pirellulaceae bacterium | reverse complement strand
ATAAATCGCATGACAATAGTTTCCTTTTGTGGAGAAATTGGGGTTTTCAATATTCCAAGGTCTACCACGTTTCTAAAGGACAGTCACCACGATGGTGCAGTTTCTCCTTTAGTCGAAGCTTTTCATGTTTTCGGCCTACTGAAGGGAGACAAAAGGGACAGGCACATATATCAAGTTTGCGAAGCTCGACGCATGTTCGTCGGCGGGCTACCTGCGGTTATCAGATGATCGCCTTTTTCGTTCGGCTCGTTTGGCTGCCCATCTGTCTTGTTTTTCTCGCCTTTCGGCTTCCTCCGGAGAGATAGGAGTGGGACGGTGGCGTTCTGACGTCCGATCGGTGTCGCTCAGACTGCTTTCAGATTCGGAGCTGTCATCGAAGAAAGGGACTCCTAGAAATTGAGCAATCTCCCTTCCGTATTGAACTTGAAGCGACCGGTCGCCATTTTCGAGCAACGGGACTCGCTCTACGTGAGGATCCTCATGGCTCAGCACGATCTGATAAGACAGATAAGCTCGGTCTGCGTTTGAGTTGCTGTGAACCGGCGTCACAGTTCTCCCATGAACTACCCTAACATCTTCGATTTGGGAAAGACTGTATTGTTCACGAAAGTGGTAGCGACGAATCTTTATCACGTCATGCTTTCGGTCGAGAATGGTCTTGGGCGGGCCGAATCGTGCTAGATAGCCGACAAACAGGAAAAATAGACCCCAAAACCAGCCTGCCCGAACATAAATGGTAGAGATCAGAAAACCAACGCCGATCAGGATTAGTCCCGTCCCTATACAACCTGCCGAAGCACTAGCATGAAGCACTAGCAGATCCTCATTCCTCCTTTCGAGGCCGTGCATGGTATGCTTGGAAGAAAAGTAGTTCACATATCACCTGCAGTCTAAATCGCTCAATTGAAGGTTGGCTTGTCGAGCTCGGCGTGCAAAACGAAAACGTGTCCTATTTTGGGTAAGGTCTTTTCGCCAGCTGTTCATGATAACGCTTTGCACTGGGCAGTAGATTGAAAGCTTGGTAATTTCCTATCTCCGGTGCGTTCATCTCCTTTCAAGATCGATCTTTCAATTTAAACAGGTTTCCGGATAGGCTCTTAGAGTTCGACAACCACCTGACCGTCAGCGTCTTTTACTTTTCGGAATAATTCCATGTACGCCAGCGATATCGAAATTCGTCCTCAAAGTGGATGGGCGAACATTCAGCTGGGTAGCACGTTGACAGAGGTGCGTACTGCCCTGGCTACGAATGGTCACGCCTATGATTTGGCGGACAACGAGCTCACAATTGACATCCACTCGCCACAAACCACTTTCTTCTTCGACGATTCAGAACCGAAGCAGTTAGTGCAAATTGTTTTCAGTGATCCCGATCATCGCATCAATAATCAACCTATCATCGGACTGACTCTGGCAGAAGGGTTGATAGCGGTGCGTCCCAAGTCGTACGAAGACACGCTCTGGTCGCTGGTCAGTATTGAGGAAGAATATCCCAAAGGCCAGCCGCTCGAAGACTCCAAACGTATTCGCAAGAGCTCGGGGCAACAGAATCTCGAATGCGGGACCCTTTGGGTACTGAGCCAAGATGTCGGCTTGGTGATGCTGGATGGTCTGGTCCATGAAGTGGCCATTCGGCGGCCCGGTGAAGCTCCAACAGTTGGTTGCGGCCGTTTGGATTCACACACGATGGAAATGGCGCTCAATGCCAAACCGACTCTTAAGAAGGCCGAAAGTCCATATCCACAATCGTTGAAGCTTCCGAAAGCCGTTCAGGTCCTAACCAATCGAAGTTCCAAACGCAGCGTCGCGTTTCGGGCTGTATTCAGTCTTTTGGCAGTCAACTTCTTGGCTTTACCGATTCTGATCGTCTACCGCGATTTGACAGCATGGCAACATTCAATCGCAACTCAGGGAGTCGTGGTAGACACCAGATTCGAAGGTCCATTCCTAGAAGAAGTCTTCGTCGAGTACTCCGTCGCAGGCGATTCAACCAAACATCGCGTATCGATTCCCGCTTCCTACACAACCGCGCAGGAGGTGGGGAAAGAAGTGGAATTGCTCTATCTCAAAGATCAGCCACAGCGCGCGATGACTCGAATTCAAACGCGCGACGAAGGCTGGTCTATCTCGCCTTATCTGTTGTTCGGAAGTATCGCATTGGCTGCGTTCTTAAGTCATTTAGCTTTTCCGGAATTTGTTCGATTCGGCAAACGACGTTCGGTACGATCGTAATCTCAATCGCGCGGTGCAAATAGAAAAGGTGTCAGGTACCTTTTTGGTTGACTTGGCAAAGCTGGGTGGATTTCTGGGACGCAAAGGTGAAGGCGAGCCAGGATGGCAATCAATCTGGCGAGGATTCCAAAAAATGCAATCGCTACTTGTCGGAATACGACTAGTCGGGGCAGTCTGATGATGGGCAGGGGAGCTAATGGACTTTCGCGAAATTTTTTTTCAAACCGTCTGTGAGCGGCCTCAGTTCCGCATTACGATGACGACTCCAGTCGCCAAGCACAAAAGGCCGACGACACGCTGCCACGTCATTGTGTGCCGCGCGTAACCAATCAGTCCAAAGTGATCGAGGATCAGAGACAAGACAATTTGTCCCGTGAGCACCAAAGCGATCCAACGTGTGGCTCCAAGAGTCGGCGCCACCAGCAGCGAAACTGTGACCATGTAGGTCCCTAGCAGTCCGCCGGTCCAGGCCCAAGCGGGAAGGTCTTGAAGATTCGATAAACTTGGCAATCCGACGCGTAGCAGCAGTCCGACTGACGTAAGCGCCAACAGGCCGGTGGCAAAGCTAATGATGCTGGCCTGCAACGGATGGCTGCAGTGCGATGAGAGTTTTGCGTTGACGGCGGGCTGAAAAGCCATCGCACAACCAGCACCAAGAGCAAACAAAGTTGCGACGGCTGTCATCACCGACGATTTATCCATGGCATATCCCTCTGTTGTGAAGTAGTATTTCTACGACCTGAAGCTGCGTTTGTTAACGTGCCGGGCGGCGGCGTGGGGAGACTACAGGAGCTCCGGGTTTTGAGGCACTCATAAAACGATGCCCCGTTCGCGCGGCAAAAACGTCCTCCAGGCTCGGCTGACCCAGCGTAAGCGACTGAAGCTCAGCACCAAATGCTTCCACCAAGGGAGCAACCAACTGGGCCGCATTCAATTGAGCGACGCGTAGTTGTCCCTCAATCTGCTGTGATACAATCGAACGCGCATTGAGCCAATCTATTACGGCGTTCTGATTGGAGGTCTGGATACTGAGCACTTGTTCGCCGAGACTCCGCCGCAGTTGATTGGGTTGTCCGACCGCCACGGTGGCACCCTGGTGCATGATCGCAATGCGATCTGCCTTGTCTGCCTCATCAAGCAAATGGGTGGTCATCAACACCGTCACTTGAGAGTTTCGCTGAAGATCTTTCAGCGTATGCCACAGATCCAAGCGCGCCGACGGATCGAGCCCCGTGCTCGGTTCGTCCATCAATAAAAATCTTGGACGATGCAAGATGACTTTCGCCAATTCGACGCGCCGCTTCAAACCACCGGATAACTGTTCTGCAGGCGTTTTCAGGCGATCCTGCAAGCCAAACTGTTCCACCACCTCCGCCTTGCGCGAAGTCAGTTGGGCCCCATAGATTCCATACAGAGCAGCTTGGCAGTCGATGTTTTCAGAGACTGTAAGTTTTGGATCCAAACTGGGAGACTGGAAGACCACGCCCATGGCAGCGCGGACAAGAGGAGTTGCCGAGTCTATCGAGTTTCCCATTACTCGAATTTCGCCAGCCTGCAGTTTTGCAAGAGTCGAAATAAGGCGAAAAAGCGTGGTCTTTCCACTGCCATTGGGTCCAAGCAGGGCAAAGATCTCACCAACATTTACCTGCAGCTGTAATTGGTTGAGCGCTAGATGCTGACCATAGCGATGACTGACTGCAACGGCGTCGAGTGCCAGCTCAAATGACATTGTGCGATATGCGATCTAGCCGCTGCAGGGCGAACGGCAGTAAGAAGTTTAGTCGAGTCGCGACCAGTGCAGTTATTGAATCCAATTCGATAACAGAATCAGCAGCAATGTCAGTGGCAGGTGCAGCAAGCTCACACGTAACATTGAACGGGCTGTGGTCTTGTCTTGATGCCTGACGAAGTTCCATGCCGCATGGGTCTGCCACAACGCAACCAATAAAGCACAAATGGTTAATCCGCTTCCTACAACTCCCGTTGGAGGAACAGCCAAGACTGCTAACACAATCAGGGCGATCGAACCGAGCATCGCATGGTAGCTCGCCCCGCGTCCCGAGCGATCGGTAACCGTAATCATTTTGTAGCCGGCTGCTTCGTACTGTTCCCTGTACATATAGGCGATAGCCATGAAGTGGGGAAGTTGCCAAGCGACTACCACGGCCAGTAAGATCCAGGCACGTCCATCGAGCAGCGAGCCGTCGGCAGCCAGCCAGCCCATCCATACAGGCAATGCACCGGGAAGCGTACCCACGAGGGTATTGGTCCAGCTAATCATCTTCAACGGTGTATAGACCCACACATAGAGCCCCCATGTCGCGAGACCACACCACATCGTCGGTGCATTGACCAGGACGAGTAGATAGGCCGAACCGCAAATAACCAGCATCCATCCCATCCAGGCCGCTTGGCTCGATGCAACCCGTCCGCTTGGCAGTGGCCTTTTGCAGGTTCGCATCATGACACCATCGCGATCGCGTTCGATCCACTGATTCAAAACGCTGGCGCTGGCTGCGACCATAGCCGTGCCAAGGCAGGTGTGAAAGAAGACTGACAATGATGTCGCACCACCAGCAACGACGATACCAATGACTGCCGTCAACAAAATCATGATCAGAATGCGTGGCTTGGTCAGCTCGAGATAATACGACAGTCGCGCGCCCAAACGAGGCGCCACCGCGCTGTGCATTAAACGTTCTGTTGTTTCCACTTGAATTTCCCGTACTACTGGTTTGCGATTCTGTTCGACGTAGGTGTTGCGACGCGCCAAGCTCGCAAGGTGATGACTGTGGCCAAGCTAATGATTAAAGAGCCCGTCGCCATGTGAGCCGTGACGATTAGACTTTCCCAAAATCCTTTGGAAAGAATCGTGTAGGACGCCAACGAATCGGTCAACTCGGACCAGGGCAATGCATAGTTTACAATCCATGTCGCAAATCCCAAGGCGATTTGTACGATTACCAAAAGGGCCAAAAGTCCGGACGGCCACCGGATACGTCCCGGGAAGCTCGCGCGAAATGCCGAAAAACCCGCCAAACTAAGGGCCAGGAGGCCGACAAGTGCAGCCAGCGTCAGGTGCAGGTGCACGAACCCCATGAAGGTGCTGTGGCTAATCGCCGCAGTCACATGCCTTAATTGTGCACCCAGGATTAGCTGGCAATAGCTGGCTGTTACCAAAAAAGTGGCCAGCCAGGCGAGAGGGCGACTCACTTCGGGGAGGCGTGGTTCGATCCACCACCGCGAACTCATCACAGCTGTGGCGGTGGCGATGGCAAAGAACAGTGGTCCGGTGCAGCCATGGATCATGGCAAAGGTCCGCTGGTCCAATACGACTCGCGCTCCGCCCAAAGCTCCCTGGGCAATGACAGCCACCAGGACTCCCACACACCACCAAGCGAACCATCGTCGGCTATCGTAACGAAACGCGGCTGCGACCAAGCCAATCGACAAGAAACCCGCTAACGATCCTAACAGTCGGTGACTGTGCTCGACCAATAAATCGAACGGCCCGAACAGCCAAGTGGTGGCCGGATAGGCGAACATGTTCCAGCCGTAGGTGCCCGGCCAATCTGGCACCGCCATACCAGCATCGTAAGTCGTTACGAGCCCGCCAACCCAGATCAACGGAAAAACAGCCACTGTCAGCACGACGGCCAGTCGATGTACTGCTCGGCTGAAATGATTGACCTGGTCTGTTCTGGATGCACTCATTTGTTAAGGGCTCCAGTTGCATTGTTTCGCAAACTGAGCAGGAAGTTCACCAAGTCCCACACGTCTGTTTCGCTCAAACCGTAGGTCAGCTCGGGCTGCATGGGGGCGGCTGGCATCGGCGTACCTTCGATGCCACATACGATTCGCAAGTACAAATCCTCTGGCCGTGAACCCCCACGCGCGATACCCGAACGCAAATTGCGAGGCAAGATATTTCGCGGCTTGAGCGCACCCAGAGACAGCATCGGTTTCAGTTGTTGCTTGTCCTTTGGGTCCAGACCTGCTTGAATCGTCCAGTCCTTGGTCCAGTCGTCAAAGTCGCTGACGACACCGTCACCAGCTGCCTCCATGCCATGGCAGGATGCGCAGTTGGCAACTTTTCCCTGGAATAGCTCGCGACCGTGTGTAATCGAATCGTTCAATAGGTGCTGCGATTGAGCGTCCGTCGTTTGTCCGACGAGTGGAAATCCACTGGGCGGACGAACATCGAAATGCGATGCCGCATCGGCTGCAGCCCAACTGCTCGCAATCTTGCCAACTAAGTTCTCAATCGGCTGCCATTGCTTCTGGAATTCCGCAGCATCAGCCTCTCGGACGCTGAGATCGATCACCCTCTGGCCCGCTTCTAGGTCCAAATCGTAGGTAGCTTGAGCTAATAAGCCACGTTCGACTTCACCGCGCACAGACAGGTAAATCACGTAGTCCACGAGCGCTTGCAGATCCTCATCTTCGATCAGGCGAAACGAAGGCATGCTCGTGCCTTTGATTCCGTCGCGAAGCGTACGCAACAGATCGGCTCGAGTCGGTCGGCTGCCGACGGGAGTGCTTTTGAATTTGAACTTACCCATCCGAAAATCGCGTGGATACGGATTCAACAACCGGGAGGTTGGCCCGAGGCCATTTCCGGAGACTCCGTGACAGGTGACACAATGTTCTCGATACAGACCGAAGTGCGTGCCTTGTTCATCGCTGCGCACAGCTCCGGCGGCTCGTTGTAATCGATCCCTTGAGATCAATTCGCCGAATTGAGGGTTCTCCGATAGCGCGCTGGGCCACTGCGGCGCGTCGGGCGAACCGAATAATTCGTCCAGAACCCAGTCCACATCCGCGCGGGCCTTTTCCAGAGAAACTCGTTCGCTCAGCTCTAGACGCTTAGTAAAGAGTTGGTTCGGTTCGAAGGAATCGATAGGCACGTCGCAGCCGGTCTGGCAAACAGCCATACCGCAAATCGCCATACAGCAAATTGCGATGCAGGCAGCCCTCGAAAGACTTCGAAACTGCTGAAGGATACAGGCGATTCGCTGAGGCGACCCGGTCATTATGGCTAATTGTTCACTATTGAGGAGTAACGAACCTAATAGTGAACCAACAGAACTCGGCGGACGCAACGCGAAATTCGGTGGGGCAAACCGTCGCATTCGTATTTTGTGGAGTTAACCATGCGGCAAACTATTTCAGGAATTATCGCCTAGGAGCAATACGCTATTCCCCTGAGGCAAGTCGAAACAGATCCAAGTGTTGTCTTCCTGTGCATAAAACCTGCCGCTTAGAAGAGAGGCCAGTGTGCTGACTGGCAGCAGGCTGCTCAGCTTGTCGCCATTTTTTAGCAGAGTCTTGGAAAATGGCTGGCCCGATACACGCACTGTGAAATTCGGGCAGGCAAAAGGGGCGTTAAACTGAATTGTGTTCTCTGCCGTCTCGATCTTAGTCAGTTCCTTGGCTGTCCAGTACCGGCCAATTTCGCTGACTTTCATCCACAGCGTCTGATCTTTGTAACGATGCTCCAGCGCTAGCACAACCTTTTGGAAATCGTGATAACCACTTCGGTTGCCATTGCAGTACATTCCCGCCCAGTGACAAAGCATGACGGCTGGCTGCCGCGATTCGATCAGCTCGACCATCCTACCGGCGCTGCCGTCCGCGTTGGCGTACTTGTCGCCCTCGCTGCGGTTCGCGCCGTCCCAGCCGCCAAACCAATCGCCCGTTCCGGCTGGCACGTTGACCGTCACTCGCGGTTGCGCTGTTTCGGTATCTCGCATGGCTTCTAATCGGGGGGCGGTGCTCTCCTCGCCGCTGGACACGTACTTGAAATAGTGCGGAAGTTCGCTGCCATAAACATCTCGGACGGCTTCGAAGACAGCCAAAGGCAGTTTCTCTTTGACTTTGTTGCCAAAGCCACCAGGGGTGGTAATGCCCTCGCAGGGAAGATCGCAATTCTTAAGGATCTGTAGGGCATACGCTAAATAGGAGGCCAAATAGTCGACGCTGACATCCGTTTGTGGAAAGGAGTTTTCCATGTTGGCGGGCGAGTAATCGGCAAACGGGCGACCCGTTTTTAAATCGATGACGCGCGTATGCGTAATCATCTCTGGATGAATATCCCAATTCGGAACCATCAACTCGCGCACTAGTTTTAAGCTTGCATTTAGTTGGTTCTGGGACCAGCCAGGAAGCGCGCGATCCAGCCAGCCGACGCAAGCTGGATAGGGCACAATGCTGTATTTGCCCTTCACGCCATGTTCGGCGCACCAAGATCCAAACTCGCTTACGAATTGGTCGGGAATTTCGTCGGGCCAATCCTGCCATGGTCGTTGGTAATCTTGCCGCGACGGATAAGTAGCTGCAAATTGGGGCATGCAGAATTTGCCCATGTTCACCAGGCAAGTGGAATCGTCGATGATAAACGACAATGGCACTCTTCCGCGCGGCAAGTCGACCGAGGCAGTTCTCGTCTGCTTGGGTTTTTCTTGCGCAAAGATCTCGCGGGAGCCAAGGGTGGCCAATGTGCTGGCGGCCAAAAAACTACGGCGGTCGTGTGGCATGAGGTACCTCCCGGACTGGCAAAAAATACTGGGCTCGTCGCGGAGTCTAGTTTCTTAAAACGAGCTCTAAACGGTGGGCGGCGGGGGATTGAGCCAATGTTGGTCGATGTTCTCGCCGCGGACGATAATTCCCTTTTGGTGCCAGCCGTACCAAGTCTTGACGTCGGCCGCGGCATAACGAATGGTCAATCCGCAGCGGCGCCGATCCGACACATTGGCTTCCGAACCATGCAGCAACAAATCGGAATGCAGCGAAAACTGGCCAGCATTGAGCGTCACGTTGATTTCGGGGTCGCCGTAGGAGGTCGGATTCTTAACGGCCAGGTCCAAGACGGTATCGGCATCTTGAGTTTGGTCGTAGTCGATCAAACCATGCAAGTGCGAACGTGGAATGAACTTCATGTTTGCATTCTCGGGGTCAGCGTCGTCGATGGCGAGCCAAACTGTGACAGTCTTGGTGGGGCTGATTGGCCAATAGGTGCTGTCTTGATGCCAGGGCACACGCTTCCCATCTCGCGGCATTTTGCAAAAAAAGTGAGAGCCCCAGCAGACAACGTGCGGTCCCAATAAGTCGGCTACGGGAGCGACAATCGCGGGGTGTTGGACAAGTTCGTAGATGCGTTTAAAACGCAGGTGAGCCGTGTTAATGGAGTAGCTGCTGCGCCCTAATTCGATATAGGCAGCCAGTACTCCATCGAAGAAGGCGCGAAGCTCGCGCGACTCGTCAGCGGCGAGTCCATCGAATGGCATCAGATAGCCAAATTCGTTATAGCTGTGCAGCTGCGCTGCGGTAAGGACTTGGGGTGAACTGTTGTGCGACGGAACAAATCCCATTTGGCGCGGCAGTTCAGCCAATTGGCTGGGTGTCGGATTGGCAATCTCATCGACCTTTAACATGCTTAAAAAACTCGCTGAGGGTTCGAATTATTGAGCTGAGAGGCTTCATCGTAAGATAGCTCCCTGCGAAAGAGAAGCCAGCCAGGGCCGGGCCAAACCGGATTCAGCCGTTCCTGGGGCCGACGACAGTGCCCTGGCAAGTCGCCTGCGATTCAACGATGATAGACGGAATGGAGATTTACGAATGAAATCAATGGGATTTGTGCGAGTCACCGCAGCCAGTCATCGAACTCACGTGGCTGATCCGCAAGCCAACGCGGGCGAGGTATGCCGGGAACTGGCGAAGTACAGCGATAGCCAAGTGGTAGTGTTTGGCGAGCTCTCGCTGACGGGTTACACCTGCGGGGACCTGTTTGCGCAGGATGCATTGCTGGAAGCCAGTTTACAAGGACTGTCGACCGTGGTCGCCGCTACCCTAGGCCGCGACCAATTAGTCGTGGTTGGCTTGCCGCTCCGCGTTGGCGGTAGACTCTACAATGTGGCTGCCGCCATCGAGCAAGGACGCGTTGCCGCCATCGTCCCCAAACAATACCTGCCCAACTATCAGGAGTTCTACGAGGCGCGTTGGTTCGCTGCTGCCGATGGCTCCGAGCCGCCAAGCATTCAACTCGGTGATTGGGGCGATGTGCCGTTCGGTATCGATCTATTACTAGAAAGCGACGATGTGTCGATTGGCATCGAGATCTGCGAAGATCTTTGGATGCCGATTCCGCCAAGTAGTTTGCAGGCTGCGTCAGGGGCCAATCTGCTCCTAAATCTCTCGGCAAGCAACGAACTGATTGGCAAGGCGGCGTGGCGCGAAACGCTGGTGCGTAGCCAGTCTGGCCGCTGCCTGGCCGCGTATGCGTATGCCAGCGCAGGACCGACGGAATCGACAACCGATCTGGTCTTTGGCGGTCATTGTATGGTGGCCGAGAACGGAGCCTTGCTTGCCGAGTCGGATCGAATTGGTCTTCATGGTTGCGGCTGGCTGACCGATTCCTCGGCGACGGCCGATGTCGACGTCCAGCGATTGGCCCATGATCGCCAAGTCACGGGCAGTTGGCAATTGGCGGCGAAACGCTGCGCCGTCGATTTTCGGCGTATCGAACTGCGAAGTATTTTGCAAAGCGACGGTGCCAAACGTCGTTTGTCCGCCACGCCCTTTGTTCCTAGCGAGGGCGCTGAGCTGCACGAGCGCTGCGCGGAGATTTTCGGAATACAGTGTGCCGCGCTGGCCAAACGTGTTAGTTGTTTGCCCGCCTCGGCGAAACTCAATATCGGTGTGTCGGGAGGACTCGATAGCACGTTGGCGTTATTGGTTGCGGTGAAGATGTGTGCTCAACAGGGCTTTCCTGCGGATCGCATCGCGGGCATAACCATGCCTGGATTTGGTACCACCTCGCGGACTCTGTCAGCCGCCCGCGAATTAATGCGACAACTTGGGATCACCGCGGACGAAATTGATATTCGACAACTGTGCCTGGATTCTTTTATTGGGCTTCAGCACAAACCATTTGGAATCGAGCTGGATGGACTGTCTCTCGATGAATTTGCAGACGCGTTGCAAAAAGTTGCTCCCAGCAAGCGGCATGATTTAGTTTTCGAAAACGTGCAGGCCCGAGTGCGCACGATGTTGCTCATGAGCCGGGGGTTTGTGCTGGGCACTGGAGATCTTTCGGAACAAGCGCTTGGATGGAGCACCTACAACGGCGATCACATGTCGATGTATAACGTGAACACCTCTATCCCAAAAACGTTGGTGAAGTTTCTGGTGAAGTACCTGGCCGAAAACGAGTTCGATGGTCCAGTGCGGAATTGTTTGTTGGGAGTAGTCGACACACCGATTTCTCCAGAATTATTACCGCCCAACGAATCTGGCATGATCGCCCAGTTGACGGAAGGTGTGCTGGGTACTTACGAACTGCATGATTTCTTTTTGTATCACCTCGTGCGCTACGGTACCTCGCCGCGAAAGATATTGGCATTAGCCAAGCTGGTAGAATTTTCGCGCGAGTATACTGGAGACGAAATACGAGAAACGCTAAGGACTTTCTTGAGTCGCTTTTTCCAGAATCAATTCAAACGCTCGTGTGTGCCCGATGGTCCCAAGGTGGGAAGCGTTAGTCTCTCACCACGCGGAGATTGGCGCATGCCCAGCGATGCTGAAGCTGCCATCTGGTTAAAGGAGCTGGAGTAGCTAAGGTGACTGGAACCAGACGATTTGCCACAGATGCCCATCGTGCAAGCTTGCGTAGCAATTGGAAACAGAGCACCGGCAAGTCCCGGATTCCAAATCCAATCCTGAGAATTATCGTCGGTTTGGCGGTGACTGCAGCAGTGGTGCTTGCCGCCGTGATTGGTTACATGCTCAATGGCTGGAGCTGGCTCGACAGTCTGTACATGGTGGTTATCACAATCTCTGGTGTTGGGTACGGTGAGGTCCATCCGATCAGTACAGCACCATTGCGTTGGATGACAATTGGCTTGATCGTGTTGGGGTATTTGGCTGCTATTTACACGGTGGGTGGATTTGCCCAGTTGGTCGTGGATGGAGAATTCCGAAGAGTCTGGGGAGCGCGCAGAATGCAACGCGAAATTGAACGATTGGAACAACATGTGGTTATTTGTGGTTTTGGTCGCATGGGAAGTAAGCTGGCCGAAGCTCTGGCGACTCGCGGAAAACCACTGTTAGTTATCGACCAGGACTTAGCCCGCGTCGAATCGGCTCGCAGCTGCGGTTGCCTGGCGATACAGGGTAACGCCACAGAGGAGCAAGTCTTGAGAGCTGCGGGGGTGGAGCGAGCGAGTATCCTGACAACGGTGCTCAGCGATGATGTAGCCAATCTCTTCATCACCATCACTGCTCACGAGTTAAATCCGAAACTTGAAATTCTTGCACGCGCCGAAGAAACGAGCACCATCAAGAAGCTACGTCAGGTCGGGGCCAGCAAAGTCATCTTGCCAGCCACTATCGGCGCCGATCGACTCGCGCAAATGATCCTCCGCCCCAGTGCCGAGACTTTGCTTCAACAGGCCGAGTTACCTGAAGGACTAAATGAAGACTTGGCCGCGCTGGGCTTGCGACTAGATGAACTTGAAATCCAAACCGGTTCGCCGCTAATCGGTGGAACCATTGCCGACTTGAAAATTCGTGGCAAAACGCCTTTTCTAATTGTGGCTGTGCGCGATACTCGAGGTCAGGTGCGGTTAAACCCTGCGTCCAGCGAAGCTTTGTCGAAAGGCGATTGCGTAGTCATACTGGCACACGAAGGCGATATTCCACATCTGTGTTCCAGGTACGCGTTGCAAAGTGAATTGCAACAAGAGGAAGCCCTGAACGCGACCGAAGAGATGGCGATCCCCACAGACGTTGCGTCCCCAGCACAGAATTGACAACCAAGGAAACGATCATGGGTCGGCTTTTGAATGTCTTCATTGCCGTTGTCGCATTGGTTGCCAAGCCAGTCAGCAGCCAAGATGTTACCGAAGGCAAAGTGGAAGCGTGGAAGCCGATAGAAAATACCGAGTTCTACGGTGTAACGCAGCGTTCCAAAGTAACGCGTCGATTTGAGATCTACGATCCGCATTCGGTAGAAGACTTGCAGGCTGTCCGCGACATGGGCTTTGATCAAGTCATTCTGGATCATCCCAATCTACACTCGCATGCGACCGAACTCGGATTGGATGTGGTGCTCGCCAATTGGTGGCATCAGGAGACGCCGCAATCCGCTATCGATGAAACGTACCAATTAGCCACGGAAGTGGCGCCAGGGAAGCTCAAGGCCATTAGTATTCAGGACGAACCAGAACGCAATTCACCTGATACACCTTTTTCCTACTATGTGGAATTGTATAAAAAACTAAAACCGCGCATGGTGGACAAACTCGCTCAAACCCGGCTGGAGATCTCCTACTGGGGACCGTTGAGCTCCTGGGATCAGCGCTACTACGAATACTTTTCGTATTTATACGAATCCGCAGATGCCATGCGCATTATGCCTTATCCGGACTTGCACGAGGCGCCTCTCAGCGAAGTCTATTTGATGATGCAGCGGAGCAAACGCGCCATGCAGTTGGCAGACGTCGACATACCTCAGATCGTGATCCTCCAGACCTGGGTGCTCCCTCCGGAGGACAAGCTGCCAACGATCGCCGAATTGCGAGTTATGGCCTATCAGGCCATGTTGGGCGGTGCGGAGGCTATCTCCTTTTTTGAATACAATCCCGCATTGTGGCAAAAAACAGCTGGATTCACTGCTGGTTTTCGCGAACTGATGGCTGAACTGCGTGGATTGAGCCAGCGATTGAGCGGCGCTGAACTGGAGACCGTTTTGCACAGCAATGGCATCTTCGAATGCACAGCGGTTTGGCCTTCAGGTGGTACCGCTCTCGTGCGCGTCAATACCAACCGAGAAACCATGGCAGATATGTTGGCCCTTCAAATCGATGATAGTTCGCGGGTTGCAAACGAGGATTTAAGTAAACCCGAAGCGAGCCAAACGTCCATTGTCATGGCTCCTGGCGCAATGGCATCGCCACAGAGTTCCTTAGGCGAGTGCCGTGTCTGTTGGCTAAAGAGTGATGGTCCCCAATGCGAGCCAGTTACGGCGAGACGACTTAGGGTTTTCAGTAGGGGTGGTCTACGAATTCGGCATTAGCAGCTGGCCCATCGCCGCAGCCATGGGTGGTTTTGCTGTCTGCAGATTGCAATTTGGAATAATCAACCCATCAAGGATAGTGGCGTTAGCGCAACGCAGTCCTCTGATTTTATGGCGAAGAGATTTAGTAATGAGAATTAGCTGTTTACTGCTCATGAACGTGTTGGTGAATGCGGCTGGCATGGCTCAAGCGAGTCAGGGCGACAACGCGCAGCCGAATGTTTTGTTTATCGCTATGGATGATCTCAATGACTGGGTCGGCTGTTTGGGTGGACATCCACAGACCATCACTCCGAACCTCGATCGCCTTGCGGCCAGTGGAGTTCTCTTTACCAATGCCCATTGTCCCGCTCCAGCTTGCAATCCATGTCGCTCGGCGATCTTTACAGGGCGCGCGCCCAATAAGTCGGGACTCTACGACAATCGCCAACAGATGCGCGAAGTAATGCCGACTGAAACGATTATTCCTCAGTACTTTCGAGAACAAGGATACTTTGCCGCCGGGTCTGGAAAACTGCTGCATTACTTCATCGATGCCAAATCGTGGGATCAGTATTTTCCAAAAGCTGAATCCGAGAATCCATTTCCAGAAACCTTTTATCCATCCCATCGTCCTGTAAGCCTGAAAAGTGGTGGGCCTTGGCAATACGTTGAAACGGACTGGGCAGCGCTGGATGTAACCGACGAAGAATTTGGCGGTGATTGGGCGGTCAGCCAATGGATAGGCGCGCAGCTTGGCCGCGAACATGAGAAGCCGTTTTTTCTAGCTTGTGGTATTTATCGTCCGCACGAACCTTGGTTTGTTCCGAAGAAGTACTACGAGCCCTTTCCGATCGAGTCGATCCAGCTCCCACCGGGTTATCGAGAAAACGATTTGGACGATGTGCCGGAGGCGGGCAAGAAAGTTGCCCGCAATCGCTACTTTGCTCATATTCAGGAGCAGGGACAGTGGAAGCAAGGCGTGCAGGGCTACCTGGCGTCAATCCATTTTGCTGATGCGATGTTGGGTCGAGTGCTCGATGCGCTGCAGGCTGGTCCCAATGCAAACAATACCATTGTGGTGCTCTGGTCTGATCACGGTTGGCAACTCGGAGAAAAGGAGCATTGGCAGAAGTTCACGCCTTGGCGGGCTGTCACGCGAGTTCCATTGATGGTGCGCGTGCCCATGGGGGTCAGTGAAACGCTACCTCAAGGCACTCTGCCAGGCACAGTCTGCGATGCTCCCGTAAATCTGCTGAGCCTGTTCCCAACTCTTTTGGACCTATGCCAGCTACCTGCCAAGCCGGGCAATGATGGACCAAGCTTGTTGCCGCTTCTCCAGGATCCTCAAACGCAAGCTTGGAAACACAATTCGATTACGTTTCTTGCCAAACCTGGTAGCTATGCCATCAGTGGACGTTCGCATCGCTACATTCACTATGAAGATGGCAGTGAAGAGCTGTATGACATCAGTCAAGATCCTCACGAATGGACGAACATTGCTGGCCAAGCCAACTCGCAAGACTGGTTGGCCACGCTGAGAAGCAGCGCGCCTACGGATTTTGCCGAGCACGTCGAGCCTTCGGTCGAGTCGCTGGCCAAGCTAACGTGGCATCCCAAAACGGCCGAGGCGGTGCCAGCATCCAAGCCAGACGGCAATCCATTCCCAGTGCACTTCATCAATCAGCAACGCCAAGCAGTCGAGTTATATTGGATGGACCGAGACGGGCAACCAAAATCGTATGGTTCGATCGCGCCAGGTCAAACAAAAACTCAGCAAACGCGGCCTGGCGCAGTGTGGGCGCTGGGCAGTGTCGCAGCGGAGCAGATGCTTGGACACTTCGTCGTGGGCGATCGCACTGCGCAAGCGGTGATACCGGCTAGCCAGCCAAATGTCGTCGTGATCCTGGCGGACGATCTGGGCTGGAGCGACCTTGGTTGCCAGGGGGAAGCGACAGACGTCAAGACGCCTCACATCGACGCGCTAGCAGGTCGAGGCGTCCGTTTTACGGCCGCGTACGTAACCGCGCCGCAGTGTAGTCCCTCCCGAGCCGCACTGATGACTGGGCTGCACCAACAACGCTATGGTATCGATACCATACCGGACATGCCCTTGCCAGCGGAAGCGGTTACGATCGCCGAACGATTAAAGCCGCTCGGGTATCGCACAGGTTTTGTTGGAAAGTGGCACTTGGAACCCAATGCGACGTGCGTAGAGTGGATGCGCCGCGAACTTCCCGAAATGGCGAGTAAGCCCCGCTCAAAAGTCAGCATCCCGTGGAGTAAAATTCGCCCGTATTCTCCGGCGGCGCAGGGATTCGACGAGTACTTTTGGGGTGAATTGCGAAACTACCGTGCCAACTATGAGCTGAGCGTTAGCGAAGGCAGTCTGCCAGTTGCTGCAGAGAATACTGCTGTTGGAAACACTGCGAATGTCTCCATTGTCTTGCCGCGAATGAAGCAGCTTCACCATGACGGTTTCCGCATCGATGTGCAGACTGCGGCCGCTGAGGCGTTCATCGATCGCAATCACGCATCGCCTTTTTACTTGCAGTTGAACTACTATGGTCCACACACTCCGCTGGAAGCGACCTCGAAGTACCTGGACCGCTTTCCGAGCGATATGCCGACGCGCAGGCGATATGCCTTGGCGATGATTTCAGCCATCGACGAAGGCGTGGGACGCGTTATGGATCGGCTGACCGAGCACGACATTCTGAACAACACGCTGATTATTCTCACCAGCGATAACGGTGCTCCGCTCAAGATGACAAAGCCGGATGCACCCATCGATGTGGATATGGGAGGTTGGGACGGCTCGCTGAATGACCCGTGGGTGGGTGAAAAAGGCATGCTGAGCGAAGGTGGAATTCGCGTGCCGATGATCTGGAGTCTGCCAGGGCATCTGCCCAGTGGTCAGAACTATCAATGGCCTGTCAGCACACTCGACATTGCCCCTACTGTATTGCGACTTGCCGGTGGAGACCTTACCGATGGCGAAGGGGCACAGCAGTTCGACGGAATCGACTTGATCCCCCAAGTAAGCGATATCCAGATGCCGTCCACTCGCACGCTATATTTTCGATTTTGGGATCAGGCTGCGATTCGGCGCGGAAAGTGGAAATACATTATCGTTGGAGATGGCCGGCGATTGCTTTTCGACCTTGAAAGCGAACAACACGAACACCAAAACTTAGTGACCAAATACTCGGAACTGGCAAATAAACTGCACGAGGATTTGGAAAACTGGTGCAAAGAAATGAAGCCCGCCGGTTTACCGATGGGCGGCAAACTGCGAGAAAAAAGTTGGTACGAATTCTATTTCGACAATTCAACAAAACCACTGGGCGATACGTCCGCTCGCCCTTAGGAATTCACGGTAGTTGGCGGGCACGATCCTGCCTCAAGGAAGGTGTTCCAGGTCAATTCGATCTTGGGGACGATTGGCTGCCAGTTTAAGTCGCTTGAGCCAATCTAGACTTGCAAAGGCGCGGCCACAACTAAGCTGTGCGGCTTGAAAAAACTCTTCCATCGAGGCGTCAGGTAATCCGGGCAAGAAATCAAAAAGATCTATATACCCAGCCTCGGTGCCTAACAGCAACAGATGATGATCGCGAATATAGTCCAAGGTTACTGGAAACGTTTCCTCGATGCCCGTATGCGGATCAATTTCATCGCCAATCCAATATGCACCGAACTCAAGCAACGTTTCATACAATGCCTGCTCGGTGAGATCGTCTCGGCGAAAAACAATATCGATATCCTCGGTAGCTCGAATGTAGCCGTGAAAATTGACGGCATGTCCGCCAATGATGACCAACCGAACACCCGCTGCTTGCAATCGATCCACTACCGAAAAAAGCTGATTATCCATGCTGGCCTTGGTCACTTGACTTCATCAGAGCAGACTGCCGCATTTGAATTTCCAGTTGCTGGACGTGCGATTGGCGACGCCGATGGTGATTTCGACGCTGAAATCTCTCCCAGGCGAGCGAATTGGATTTTAGAGTATCCAGCACTACAGCTTGCAAGCGGAAGTGGCGTTCCATTCGCGTCTCCGGAGCCACTTGCCAGTCTCGGCGCAATCGCCGTCGTCGCACGACCTCAATTGCTCCTGCGAACTCGGGATACTCGGGCGTTGAGGCTGTTGGCGGCATATCTGATGTAGAAAGATGAAGGAGTCAATCGATTCGCAATACTAAGCGAGTCATTGTAACCAAGCTAGGAAACTCAGGCTACGCGCAGCTAATTTCGCCTGCCTGTTCATCGTGCCATCCACCACAGGCTTTGGACATCATGAAAGAAAATTACAGCCTCAAAAGCCACAAAGTTTACAGAGGAGGGATGAAGGCCAGTCGCAGTCCTTGAATCGCCCATTCTCGATTCCATATATCGGTGTTGCAGGGGCCAGCTAGTCCTGGCGGCCGCTTGTTCAACTGACCACAGTTTGGGTCAGGGCTTTTCGGGCAAATGGCCGTGATAAAGATAGAGTGCTCCGTAAGTCCAGTTGGGTTTAGGCATGCCCGGGAAATTGACACGATCCATCATCAACGCAATATAGGGCGCTGGATAACCCGACGGCAGAGGAATGACATTGGGCCATATCCGCGTACCGTTCTGGTCGTTCCATGGTGGCTGATCGACGTTCAATTCGCCAGCTGGCGCGAGATCTGGATAGCTGCGAATGTAGATCTTCCGATCGGCGCTGCCAAATAACGCATAGCGCTGGCTGCCAAGTTTCTGAATCAAAGTGCCGGTGCTGTCCATTTCTACGGGTCCGGACAAGCGTGTGTAGTCTCGATCCCAATGATCGCTCTCCCAGATCGCGGCGCGATACTTCTTGTCGTGCTCGCACAGAAGCATGCGCCATTTGCCGGATTCAGAGTCATATATGCAGTGCGGATCCTCGTGGGCTCCTGAGAGTCCGATGGGACGAGCCCGCATGATTGAAAACCCTCGACGTGGGTCTCTGACAGAATTAATCGCCAGGATTGTTTTCACCTCGGCTCTTCCCGCGCCGTCGAGTGCGCTGAAGCCCGTCGTCCAGCCCCGCCACTCGCCGCTCTTGGAGTCGCGAAACAAGTGAGAAGCCAGGTCGTTGCGGAGCAGACCGTCATTCATATCAAAAACGATTACACCTTCAAAGCGAAGGTCGAACACCGATGGATTAAGCGAGAAGACTCCTTGGAGCGGATGCGGTAAGCCGCGCCCGCGTAGTGTCATCGTAAACCATAGACGTCCATCATCCAGCAAGGGTGCGCCTTCCTCGTCGGTGATCGCGCGGATGTCGGCTTGACCTGTACCTGGCGAAAAGCAAGAGGACGCACCAGACAAGGTGACTTGCGCGTCCGCCTTGAGCTCGGTTTCGATCGCGAAATCCATTTCTTGAATTCGCTTGCGCTCTCGGAGATCAAAGTGTTGCGAAAAATCGGAGAAGCCGACCAGCTCCGATCGGCCAGCGGACTCGAGAAAAACATTCACTCCCACGGCTGACAGTTGGGCTCGCAGGGTCAAGCCTCGCAATTCCAGGTTCGGTGGTACGGGCCACTGCTCGTCGATCACTCGGCTGCCAGCTTTTACAACCCGCCAGGTTACCGATACAGGCTGTTCATCCTGGAACTGCAATGCGGCGGTGAGCGAGTCGCGGTTAGTTGCATGTGAAAACGTTAATCCGACAGAGCCGCTGCCTTGGGCATCGTCTACCATCAGGTCATAGGTGGCAAAAGGATTGAAGCCGCCCACCCACCGCAGTGAAGATCCGTCTGTTCCAGGCGAAGTTCCTCTGAGTCTGCCGTGGTTGCAACTCCAAGCAACGGACGAACTCAGCAGTTTCTCCGGATGCATCAAATCGAAGTCTAGAATTTTGGCTGGTCGCAACGAGGCGAGGGGGATGTCCTGGTCGGAATCGAAAATCATCCGCACGACCGCCTGCCGTCGGAATCGGATTTCTTCCGGGCGGAAAACGTCCGCGGCGAATAGGGTCGTGGGTAGAGCGAGCCATAGCGCAGAGATCCATAACCGTGGTGGCTTCATAGTGTTGCTTGCTTCGGAGTCATACCGATTATCGGGAGGGGCGAGCTTTGCTGGGCGTGCGCGCGGAGGAAAAGGGTTTTATCTCGACGTCGTTTTGCTGGGGAGCCCCAGGTGTGCTGCGGCCTTGCAGTTGGTATTTATTCAGCAGCGTTTTCAATTCCTGGACAACATCGGGTCGGGCGGCGAAATGATTGTGGCGCTCGACGAGATCTTCTGCGAGATAAAAAAGCTCGCCAGCGTGAGTGTGTGCCAAATAACTTCGTTCGTCCTTGAGCCACTTTGGTTCGCCGCGGGGACCGTTGTCATCACCTGAGGGGGCATCGATGAAAACCCAATCGCCTTTGCGTATCGCGAATTTGCCTTGGGCGCTATGATGTACCGTGGCTTCGCGGGCAGGCGCGGAAAGTTCTTCGCCCAGTAGTACCGGCAGCATATTGATACTGTCCTCAGCCGCGTTGTCGGGCAGTTCTTCGCCGAGAATGGCGGCTACGGTAGCGAGCAGGTCCACGTGGCACATGGTTTCATGATTCACCGTGCTCGCTTTGACCTTGCCCGGCCAGCGGACGATGTAGGGTACGCGATGTCCGCCTTCCCAGACATCGCGCTTGGCACCACGAAGTTCGCCCGAACTGCGGTGGCTATATTGCTGTGCGCGATCGTAGTTTCCAGGATTCACTTCGCCCGTGATTTCTGGTCCGTTGTCACTGGTGAAAATGACTAAGGTGTTTTCAGAGATTCCGCACCGATTCAAGGCATCCAGTACTTGCCCGACGGTCCAGTCGGTTTGATGGACAAAATCGCCGTATTCTCCAGCTTTCGATGTGCCGATGAACTCCGCTGCGGGCACGACTGGATAATGTGGCGATGTTAGTGGTAAATAAAGAAAGAACGGCTTCTTCGTCTTGGCGGTGTCCTCAATCCATTGCACAGCGTGTTGCGTGAGTTCGGGCAGAATGTCTTCCAGTTTCCATCCCGGTACCATGTGGCCCGCGATTTTAAACTGGCCACCAGCGGCTCGCTCCGTAGGGATACCAAGAGTGCGATCATTCTCGATGAAGCAATAGGGAGGATAGTTGGGTACGATGGTCCCAAAATAATGATCAAAGCCACGTGCGACTGGTCCATCGGCAATCGGCTGCGTAAAATCGACGTTAGCTAACGCGTTGCTCACTCCACCAGTTGGCGGTTGACCATCGTTAGTCGCGTAGTTTTGCCCAAGATGCCACTTGCCGATGCACGCAGTCACATAGCCGTGTTGTTGTAGAAATTTGCCTACGGTAAGGCGTTCTGCTGCAATCAGTGGCCGGTCCCAAGGCCCCAATACATTTCGTTGCAACCGAGTTCGCCACGCATAGCGACCTGTAAGTATCGCGTAACGCGTGGGTGTGCACACTGAGGATGGCGCATGTGCATCGGTGAACCGTGTTCCTGATTGAGCGAACTGATCCAGGTACGGCGTGGGGATCTTCGATGCGGCGTTGTAGCAGCCTAAATCTCCATAGCCTAAATCGTCAGCCAGGATGTAAACAATATTGGGCGTTTCGGTCGCACCGGCTGCGACGGAAAGTATCGACGCTGAGGAAAATAGAATGAATGCCGCTGTTTTCACTTGGTTTTCACTTCATTCTCCCAGCGCTTGTGCAGGGCGAGTAGTTCCTCCACCAGCTCAGGCTTTGTTTGGGAATAGTCGTTTGATTCCGGCATCGGTTCGGCCAAATTGTGGAGCGAGAGTGCCAGTTCGTTGGTTTTGCCATTGAGTTTTCCGATCAACTTCCAGTCGTCTCTGCGCACCGCCCAGCTATTGGACCAGGCAAAGTGCAGGAGCTTATGACCGCTCGGAGCCGTGGCGTCGGCCAGGATTGGGGTGACGCTATGTCCGTCAAGTCGCGGCGCACCAGATTCCTGTTCGATTCCACAGTAATCCAGAATTGTGGGGAACCAATCCATGATTGTTACGATCTGGTTGCGTGTTTCGCCTTGAGGTATTCTCCCAGGACAGCTGATGATGGCTGGCACGCGGATACCACCTTCAAGAAATGTTCCCTTATGCCCGATCCAATTTCCCGTGTTTCCACCACCACCGTGGGCAAGGTAATAATAGCCGCGCGGATAGCCGCTGCTATGGTTGTCTACGGTAATGCCCTTAGAGTCTTCAACGGAATGTCCGTTGTCGCTCATCAGGATGACAATGGTGTGATCGCGCAAGTCTGCAGCTTCGAGTTTATCGAGGACCCGACCGATATGGTCGTCAAGCGATGAGATTACTCGCGCGTAGGATTGACGCGGCATTGGCATGTCGGGATAAGCGGCATTGAATTTGGGGCTCGGCTGTTCTGGATAGTGAGGCAAATTGAATGCAACCATCATGAAGAAGGGAGCTGACTTGTTTTCCTCGATAAAGCTGACCGCTTTCTCGATCATTAGATCCGGATAGTATTCTTCCCGGCAAAAGATTTCCTCATTGCCCTCCCACAAATCATGGAAGCCTTGCGAGTGAAGAAAGTAGTGTCGGTAATTGTCGATGAACCCACTGAGATGTCCAAAAAAGAAATCGAATCCCTGGTCGAGCGGCCCGTGCTCGAGCTTTGCACCTAAATGCCACTTGCCGAACAACGCCGTGCGGTAGCCAGACGACTTCAGAGCTTCGGCAAGCGTAACCTCCTCACTGGGCATGTTAATCTTGGGGACGTCACTCCCCTGACGGTCGCCTTGCGTCCAATTGGTGATACCACTGCGCTGCGGATGTCGTCCGGACAGTAGCGCCGCACGAGCGGGGCAGCAGACGCTATGAGCGTACGCCTGAGTAAAGCGGATACCGGTAGCGGCGAGCCGGTCGATGTTAGGTGTTGCAAGATCGGTTGATCCATAACAGTTTGCATCCAATGTCCCTTGGTCGTCGGTAAGCAGGATGACAACATTCGGCCGAGTCGTCTCGGCACGTGCTGTCTCGACAAATCCAGCCAAAGCGAAGGTCACCAATACGAATTGCGAAACGTGCATGGGATGTGGCTGTGGTAGAAAATTCATGGAGTGAAGTAGGCTGCGCGATAGTATAGCTGGATATAGTGTGCTCCAGCGTTCAGCCTTAAATGACGAGCCGAAAAACAAGCCGAAAAACGGAGTCGGTCTGTCTGTTGGCACAGCTAACCAGGCTTGATTCCAGTCCAAATTCGCTTGCTCAACGGTCAGAGATCATCGCCAGAAACTTCTGCGACGGATGACGGATTCGTGCGCTAGCCAATCGATTAGGCCCTCGTCCCAATGGATCGTATCTTGCCCAAACGGCAAAGCGATTTCGCCTTCGCCCGCTGCACTCGCATTGATAAAGTTGATGGTCAGCAGCACATCGAGTGCCGTCACCTGTGAATCATTGTTGACATCCAGATACTCCACCGGATCCGCGGGCGATCGACCGATCACAGACGCAACGCCCGCATTGATCGCGTTAATGATCAACAGAACATCTGTCGGCGAAACACTGCCATTGGCGTTTACGTCCAGAGGGTTGTCGAAGTTATGCCAACCAAGATCGCTGGCGGCAATCGTTACCGTCACAGCGCCTGTGGCAGCTGGCAGCATGTTGAAGCCTGGAACCGTCGCGAACAAAACGATGCGTTGTTCGCGTTCGGCGATGGCATCATCCACAGCTGTCAAAGTGATTTGTGCTGTTGATGAGTCGGCTGGGATGGTGATACTCGGGGGTAGCCCAAGTTGGGCAGCATGGTTGCTGGCTAAAGCGATGAACACTTCCTCGCCAGAAAAACTTTCACCTTTGTCGAAGCTCAATACTAAACTCTGCCCCTCGCTGATTAGCGAGCTGGTCGGTCCGAATATCAGCATGGAGGTAACGCTGTGCGCGGCGGAGAACTCGGATGTCCCAGGGCCAGAACTGGTAGCCGTAGCGGTTATCGTGTCGCTCAGGGTCACAGATGCCGGGAATTCCACCCACCAACTCACTTGGCCATCGGGGTCGGTTGAAGTTTCCAGGGAGCCAATGAAAACCTTGCCTTGCCCTGTGCTCTGCAATTGGCTCGATGATGCAAAAAACTCGAACCGAAAGTCAGTACTCGGTGTGCTCGTGAAACTACCAGCTAGCTGAACTTGGACGCTATTCGAAGCGGCTTGCAAGATCGTAGGCGAATTCAGCAGTTGGTTTGGCCCAGAATCCATGTCGCCAATGTCGTTGGGCGTCGCTCCATCGGTACCGAGGTCAATTCCCAGTGCCAGGTTCGCGTAGATCGAGTTAACGGAAAAAACATTTCCATCGGCGATACCATCAACTGCGATGCCAGACCGTCCGTTGTGCGCGATCCAATTTTGACCTGCGATCGAACCGTTCCCAATCGAGTTGTTGGAAGCATTGTCGATTTTGATCCCATCCAATTCGTTTCCAAGCGGAGTGATCCCGTCGGCCGCAAGACCGATACGATTTCCGACAATCGTGTTACTCCCTGAAGCGGCTTGGATGATAATCCCATGGCATCCATTGCCGCTAATAAGATTGGCATCTTGCGGCCGAGTGCCGCCGATCTGATTGGCAATTGCCCCATCAGACGAACTGATTCCACCCAGCAGGTTGGGTATTGCTGCGTTGCCAGCAGAATTGACCCCAATGAGATTTCCAGCCACTGCGTTGTTGCTCGTCCCTACGCCGCGAAACCTAATTCCAAAACCTGTATTGCCTGAAATCAAGTTTCCAGCACTCGAGGTGGCGGTTCCCGAGATGGAAACACCAATCAGATTCTCCTGTGCTTCATTGGCGACAAGAACTCCGGCTGCCAGGTTAGGGACCGCATTGGCCCCAGTTGAGTCCGTGCCTATAAAATTACCAGCCAATCGATTGCGTGCTGTACCGGAGCCACTCAGGTAAACACCTTGAAGGACATTACCTGCGACAATGTTGCGTTCGAGGGCATCGGCCATGGCATCGTCGTTTGTTCCGACTAGATTCTCTGTAGAGCTGCCGCTTATCAGAACGCCTCGTTCTTGATTTCCGATAGGTGTGGAACCATCCGCGGCTAGTCCTATTAGATTTCCAGCGACGACGTTGCGATGGCCGTCAAAGAGGAACACTCCGTTCCGCGCATTGCCGGAAATAACATTACGCTGCAGGGTGCTAGCCGTGGCATTGCCAGCGACGCCGACGACGTTGCTGGTCGAAGTGCCATCGATCAAAACACCATTGTGTCCGTTTGTGAGTTTGGAGGCTCCATCGCGTGTAACGCCGATTAGATTGCCAGCAACGTGGTTTGAATTGCCGCCAAAAATCCTGACCCCCGAGTGCTCATTTCCAGAAATGACATTGCTCTCCAAAGCGTCATTGATGCCATCGCTGTCGGTGCCGATGGTGTTGTTGGAAGCGGCATTGGCTATCAGAACACCATTCATGCCGTTAGCACTCGCTGCATCACCAGCGATTGCAGTACCGATGAAATTACCGAAGACTTTGTTGTGCCGGGCGTTGTCGCCCCAGAGTCGCACTCCATCTTCGGTGTTTCCGGAAATGACATTTCCTAGGCCCACTGCGCCGCCGATTCGGTTATTCGCAGACACAATATGGATTCCGAATCTACTGTTTGCAACCGCCGCATTTCCATCAAGTCCTAGTCCCAACCAATTGGCTTCAATCACGTGGTAACCGTCTCCTCTGACGTCGATAGCGGAAACCGAAAAGCCACTAATTGCCAGTCCTCTGATGGAGGAATTAATTGAATCCAGCGACAGCCCGTTTCCATTTGATGCGGCCGTTGCACCGGACAAGCCGATGAGCGGTTTTCCCGCATAGCCCGGCTGAGTTGTTGCATCCAGTTCCACGGGGTCCGTGATCCATGGAAGTTCGGACAGCAGTTCGATAGTTTTTGCTGGTGCAACTATGTCAAAGTGGATTGCGTCTTTTCCTGGGTTGGCGTTGGCCAAAAGAATTGCCTGACGCAAAGAGCCGTTGCCGTCATCGTCAGAGTTTGAAACTATGTAGGTCGTCAGCAAGCGGCGGTCTTCGAGCGACTCGAACGAGCCGATACGCCGTATGCGAAGGTCGCGTTTGAATTGGAAGTAGCTCATACTTTAACCAGGACTTTACTCAGGCAAGGCAAATGCAACGAGAACTCCGCCGCGCGGACGACCGCTCTTACCGCCTCCAGCTGAAATAACAACGAATTGACGACCGCCTACTCGGTAGGTGCTAGGGCTCGCATTGCCTCCGAACGGCAATTTGGCTTGCCAGAGAAGGTCGCCCGTCTCTTTATCGAACGCGCGAAATGTTTCATCTGCTGTCGCTCCGATGAAGATCAGACCTCCGGCCGTTACCAATGGTCCGCCATAGTTTTCGGTGCCTGTCGGCGGTATTCCTCGAGCGGACAGTTGCGGATACTCGCCCAATACCACTTTCCATTTTATTTCCCCAGAGTTGAGATCGACCGCGTTTAGTGTGCCCCAGGGTGGCTTGATCGCTGGATAGCCGTCCTTATCTAACCAGCGGCGGAAACCTCCAAAAGCGTAGGATGTACCTGGGTTAGCTGCAGGTTTATCGGCAGTAGTCTTTAGCTTTATTGTTTCGTCGCTGGACGTGCTTGGCGGTGCACTCTTACCTAACACGTAATCGAGAATGGCGACGCGTTGGGCTTCGGGCATCGTGTCGTAAGCGGGCATGCGACCCCGACCCTGGCGCGTCATCTGCTCGATCTCAGCGCGAGTCTTGCGTTTATCGATGCCGAGCAACGGTGGAAACTGCAAATCAAGATTACCTTTGAGATCCAAGCCATGGCAAACGCCGCAATAGAGCATGTAATCGCGTTCGCCTGTTGTTAGCGCGGATCCATCCGCATGTCGCGTCTCGATCATTTGCAACAGCCAGGGCATTTCGTTTACGTTGACGTAGTAGATGCCCTGTGGGTCAGCGGCTCCCCCACCCCATTCCATGCCTCCGTCGAAACCAGGAAACATGATTGTTTCCTTGAGACTTGGTGCTGGAAACGGCCCGAAATTTGGCGCGGCTCGAATCCGGTCCAGGGTCATTTGATGCGTTTCAGGGGAAATGTCCGATGCGTCGGCTTCGGTGTAGGCCTGCCGCATCAATGGTGGTGGCTTGGTCGGAAACGGCTGCGTGGGCCACGCCTGCTCGCCAATTAAATCCGAGGCCGGAACAGGACGCTCCTCGATCGGCCAAAGTGGCTGACCGGTAACGCGATCAAATACAAACAGCAAACCATGTTTGGTTCCCTGCGCGACGGCATCGATCTGCCGCCCCTGATGATTGACGGTCAGTAGCACAGGCGCGCAGGGGAGGTCCTTGTCCAGTAGATCGTGATGTACGATTTGAAAATGCCAGATTCGTTCTCCAGTGGCCGCATTGAGAGCCAGTAGGGTGTTGGCAAACAGGTTGCTGCCGTGTCGTCCACCGCCATAAAAGTCCGGTTCCGCTGTCTTCGTCGCAGCGTAAACGATGCCACGTTTTTCATCCAGCGACTGCCCACACCAAGGCATCAATCCCGTGGCCGTTTCATAGGCGTGCTCGGGCCAGGTGTCGTACCCCACTTCACCAGGTCGAGGAATCAAATTAAACAGCCAACGCTGCGCGCCGGTTCGTACATCAAATGCCCGAAGGACTCCCTTGCCGCCAAGTCCGCCAACGATCAACAGGTCTTTATAAATGACGCCGGGCGTGTTCAGCCCAGAGCCCAGATTGATCGAGCCCTGCTCACCGAATTCCCGGATAGTTTGGCCGGTCTTCGAATCAATCGCGAAGAGAAACCCGTTTACACCAGTAAACAGTCGCTGTTCACCTCCGCTTTCGTTGGCCCAAAAGACTAACCCACGTTGGCGTGGGCTGCCAGCGCCGGATCGCTCCTGCGCGGGATCCCATTGCCAGATTTCTTTTCCCGAGGCAGCGTCGATTGCGATTACTTTGCGGGTGGCTGTCGGCGTGTATAGCACGCCGCAAACGATCAGGTTATTCGCTTGATACTCGGCTTGTTGGCCTGTATCAAAAGTCCAAGCGACTTTCAGTTGCGTGACATTCGCTCGGTTGATCTGATCGAGCGATGAATACAGGTTCCGTTCCTTGCCACCAAGATATGTAGGCCAGTCGACGTCCTGTGCGTGGGTCAGGAGCGGCCAACAGCAACTAAACGCGATAAGAGCCGAAGCGGGAAAGGTACTCATGAAGGGATCGTGGTAATGGGGAAGTGTTTCGGACGAGCTGAATGTGTTTTGGGGAAAGATCTCTCTACTATAGCAGAAACTGTGGCATTTTCCCTGTAGGCCGCAACCAGCGCAGCGCGGTTGAGGCAGCATCTCAGTCCCGTTTTGCACCACTTTCGAGTTCGATTGAGCCCCGGTCGTTGGAAGTACCGAGTTCGAATGGTGAAAAAGCAGTCGCAGCGTGAACACTGCCGATCCTGTTCCCTTACAACCTCGCCTAGGCATCCTGCCTGGGGCCTGCTTGCCTATCTCTTGGTCCCAATCTCGCCACAACTGAGCCACTCACTGAGCTGCGATGAGTTGGTGTGCTGAATGAGCGGGGGTGTTGAAATGTTGCGAGGGACATGTTGCGAGGGACACGGGGGGCTAAGGTGTTGTTATTGGGGGCCCCAGGCATCCTGCTTTTTTTGCATCCTGCCCAGGCTACGTGCCAGCTCGAACTTCATCGAATATTTCTGCCAGGGACCATCAAGTAGATGGCTTGCGTGTTTACTGAACGCATCCCAACACGTTGCCGTAAGTCATTTCTTAAATATGACTCCTGACACCTTTGTTTTCTCCGAACTATCGACTTGTTACACAATTTTTGGCTTTTTTGACGAAAGTAATTGGGCCACAGCCAATGCGACGATGATAAATTAACTAGCCTTGGGAGAGCCTCTCGGTGCAATGCTGTGGCCCGCTAGGTTTAACTAACACAGACAGGCATGTTGGTGGCTCCATGACCGATCTATCCGATACCTCTCCGAACTTTGTGCAGTTGGAAAGTCAACTGCCAAAGTTTTGGTCGCGGCGCGTCATGTTCTTTGCCAATCTGCTGGCGTTGTTCTTTGGAAACGAATCTCAAACACAAACGCTAGCCGCAGAGGTGGGCGAGATTGATTCCTATGGCGCCCGACTCATTCCGGTACTCAACTTATTGTTCAACAGCCAGGATAACTTGTTGGTGCTGGAACGGGATCCAGATGAAGATCTATGCAACTATTTGCACGACGAACTAGGACTCTCGCTGCCAAGTATGCAGGTGCAGCGACACAGTGATTATCTCAAACTCGGACGCTTGCTAACAAAGGGGCAGGCCGCAGAAATCGATCAGTTACTTGCCGAAATCCGGCAGCACCCAGCAGAATGGCTGGACGGATATGTCACGGATGCCACGCTAGCTGGCATTGCTAAGCATCTGGGGCGACACACGCTCAGTACCCCTGAGGCCAGCCGGCATGGCAATAACAAACTATTGCTTCACCAGTTTATGGCAGCGAACGAAATGCCGGTGTTCGATACCCTGCTGGCTCACACGGCGGCTGAGGTACCTGGATGTGCCCAGCAGCTGGCAAAGCTTGGTTATCAAAAAGCGGTACTGAGAGCCCAGATCGGGGCCTCCGGCATTGGCATGTTGATTCTTTCCAATATCAAAGATCCGGGAGCTTTCCCCGAGATTCCGAGCCACCTATTTTTTGAAGGTCCCTGCATGGTGCAAGGCTGGCTCGCGCCGGGTGTCTGTCAAGTAACTCGCATCCACAGTCCTAGTACACAGCTGTTTGTGAATGACGAAACTGTCTTTGCTTTTGATTTGACCGAGCAGATCCTCAGCCACGATAGCGTCCATCAGGGCAACGAGTCTCCGCCAGGGTACTTCAAGGACTTTCCCGGCCTAGGCGATCGATGTGCGCGATTGGCAGAGTCCGCAGGTGCGTGGTTGCATAGTACTGGTTACCGCGGAACCGCCAGTATTGATTGGCTTATAGCCGAGCGGCATGGCAAGCCAATGCCTGACGTCTACGTTTGCGAAATCAATGCCCGTGTTACCGGCGCCACTTACCCTGCCTTGTTAGCGCGACATTTCATGCCGCAGGGAGCTTGGCTGCTGAGGAATCTGCGACTACGAACTCCACAAACAACCTCGCACTTGCTCGATATGTTCGACGCTCCGCGACATTTGTACCGGCCGGATCGAAGCAGCGGAATCATTCCCCTAAACTTGAATTTTGGCGCCGACGGTCTGGTGCATAAAGGGCAATTCCTTTGCCTAGGCGCTACCATCGATGAATGCCATCGCTACCTCGCGCTGGCCGAACAAGATCTCCCGATAGATTGGCATGCCGACCGCGACTAGCGCGTGCGGTCGCGCTTTGGAGCCTGGTGGAGCGTCGGAACAGAGATGCAGCGGAAGCCGCTCGGCACACCGAAATTTGTGACGAATGTTATGCTTTCTTCCGGACGACAATCGCGATAGACTACTCTCGGTGCGGCAACCTGCTTAGTGTAATTTGAGGCGTTGTAGTGCAAACAAGAATCGAAGTGCGCATCCCTAGAAGTTTGCAAGACTATGCGAGTCTGACTGAGGATGTCGTGATTTCGGCTCGAACTGTGCGGGCTGCACTTGCGGAACTTGCCCGCTGCTATCCCTCGCTCTATGTCGGAATCTGCGATGAAACCGGATCGGTACGGCGTCATATCCATTTGTTCGTAAATTCGGACTTCATTCACACTCGCGATGGCCTTGATACACCTCTGCTACCAGGGGACGAATTTTCAATTTGGACCGCTGTATCCGGCGGATGATTTGGAGGCCTAAAGAATGGCAGAACGAATATTGTTAGCAATCGGCACGAAGAAGGGACTCTTCATCGCGGAAGCGTCGAGAAATCGCCGGCGATTTGAATTACGCGGCCCGTTCGGTACGGGCGTGAGTGTCTATACGGCCCTTCTCGACATCCGCTCCACCCCGCGGGTATTAGCCTCAAGCTGCAATGCATTCTTTGGAATGAAGATTCTGGTCTCTACGGATCTGGGGAGGAAATTTCGCGAAACCAAGTCGGCACCAGCCTTTCCAGCAAAGGACGGGCGGGCGCTGGCTAACATCTGGTCGCTCGAAACGGGGGAAGGCAAGAAAGAATTATGGTGCGGAGTCGAACCAGCGGCACTATTTCGTAGCGAGGATCTCGGTAATACCTGGGAGATGGTAGGCGGCATTAGTAATCATGAACACGCCCGGCAGTGGCATCCTGGCAATGGCGGTCTCTGCATGCACACCATTGTCCGTTGTGGCCAACGCATTCATCTGGGAATTTCGACCGGTGGCCATTATGTTAGCGAGGATGGTGGAGCGTCCTTCGCAGCATCGAACAGCGGCATTGGAGCTGGTTTTGTGCCGGATCCCTTTCCGGAATTTGGACAATGCGTTCACAAAATCGCCCGACACCCTGACCGCCCCGACCGGTTGTTTATGCAAAACCATGGTGGCTGGGAAGATCGACCTGGTATCGGCGTACTTCGCAGCGATGACGCTGGTAAGAGTTGGACATCCATCGCAGCTGGGCTACCTTCCGATTTCGGATTTCCAATCGTGGTTCACCCGCAGAAACCAGATACCATTTATGTCGTTCCGCTCGACCCTGCGACTAGGTCTTGTCCACAAGCGTCGCCCGCCGTGTGGCGCAGCGAGAACGCTGGTGCATCCTGGCGACGGCTGGGTAAAGGCTTACCAAAGAAAGAGAGTTATTTCACGATTCTCCGCGACGCTATGACCATCGACGAACTCTCCTCACCTGCGCTCTACTTTGGCACGACAACTGGCCAGCTCTGGATCGGTCGCGACGGTGGCGAACAGTGGGATTGCCTATTTCAATCTCTCCCACCCATCAACTGTGTGAAGGTGGCCACGATTTGAATCCAGGACCATGCAGATCTATGGGTTGCGAATGCGTGGGCAATTGGCTGGACAGTGTCCGCCGAACACTATTGGGATACACTATTGGGACACAGCAGTTTGATAGCGGGGGTACGCAGACGCCACGATAGTAGCTACGTTTCGCTGCGGGTGCGTGGTCAGTGAAAGGCGAATTGCGGTGCCGAGGTGCGAATGTCCCTTGGGGAGAATTATTCAGGGAGTACCAACTGCCAGGGCGGCCGAATAGAAGAAC
>JBGSTP010000111.1:0-12750 GCA_041736515.1 Pirellulaceae bacterium | reverse complement strand
CAGCTAATGCCATGGGATGGTCACCGTGGGGAGCCGGATGCGTTAACTGCGCACGTCCGGTTCTGGGAGGGGGCGACGCTCAATCGATCGAGTCTAAGCTTTATGCTAAACTTGAAAGAGAGAGCCCGCTCTACTCACCCACCGTCCTGTCGCGTTTGCGGGTTGTAGATCAGGTATCTCCCCACCGACAGCCCATAGTTTTGCGGATAATGAATGTCCACGCCCCCTTCCTGTCGCACTCTGTCGTTCGGCTCGCTGGGGCAAAGGTAGACAGGTACGCGAATTGAAGCGACGCCGCTCGGTGGAAATAGCGACTTGTTGGAACCATCGTGGTAGCCGGTCCCATAGTTGATTCGGGCGGCGATGTTGGCGCCTTCGAGATATGGAATTAGAAAAGCATGCGCGCTCCATGGTTGGCCAGCCGAGCCGCCGAGCGAGATGGTCGAGGGGGGAACCACTTTGTAGCTGCTTTCGTAGTTGTGGATTGCCAAGCCAATTTGTTTGAGGTTGTTCGAGCAGCTCATGCGTCGCGCAGCTTCGCGAGCAGCCTGAACCGCGGGCAATAGCAGCCCCACTAGAATCCCAATAATGGCAATTACGACCAGCAATTCGACTAGCGTAAAAGCGAGCCGAATCGCTGAATTGGGGGTTGGGGGTGGATTTGTCGAATTGAAACTAGACAGATAAAGCGATGTTTCTTGGCGCGACATGAGCAGCCTTTCTAAGTAACGCTTCGCAGGTATGCAAAGCTAAGTCGTTGCTTATTGGCTGGCTGGCGAAAGTTGATTCGCGTGGCTTGCTAAATCGATTAATTACATCTGCAGCTGTTTAAAAATCTGCTGCTGGTGATACTGGGTCTCATTATCGATAGTGTCTCTGGACTGTCAAGCGGGGCTCACGATGGTATTGACTTCCCGGCATCGCCAAAGTCGATCTAACGGTGGACACCACTGCAATCGACGCCTCGCTCATGCGTCGCGTTGTGAAAAGAATTGCGAATCGTGAGAGATGAACGGCAATCACGCGACTCCAAAACCTGTTAGCCAACTCGCAAACCTAGTTGGGAATGCTGGGGAATCAGTGGCAAAGGTTCATACCCACAGCGGCACGTGTAACCACCATAATCGTCACCCAACATCATGGGACCATGCATAGCCCCAGCAAAATCACACTTGGCAACCTTCCGGCCGTTGGAAACCTTTCCTCGGCGGTCTAGAATGTGGCCTGCTCGTGTCACCCAAGTCGATCTTGGAAGGCCATCGTTACTCCGGCCTAGGCATGGATGCACCGTTCATAGTTATTGTCTCAAACAGGTTCGCCAAGATGTCCGATTCGACGGAAGAATCTCTAATCCCCTCTACCGATCATCCCAATGCTGCACTCGCAACCACTTCGGCGGATATTGCAGCAGAAGCTGGTTCTGCAGAATCGCAACCCGGCGAAAAAGTACCAATGGAAGAGGTCCCTGTGGAAGCAGCTGTTGGGCTAGTTGCTGGTGGAGATCGCGAGGCGGCAGGCGGACCACTGAGTTTAGAAAAAATACGGCAACTTCGCATGAGCCAGCAGGCTACCGCCCCGCAACGGCCGCCCAAGCAATCGCGACCGGTTGGCTCGCCCGCGCCCCGCGGCGACTCCCAAGCCTCCAGCGGAGATGCTGTCGAGACCGCGACAAAACCTGATCGCGGCTCAAAGTTCGCAAAGGATTCGCGTCGCGGTCGCGGCGATACGGTTATCCAGACTCCGGAACCGCTCAGCACTCAGTCGAAAATTGCCATTCCTTCTATCCGTCAGCCACTATCCGCCGACCTGGAACAGGAACTGAATGCCGCGTTGGGGCTGTCGGACCTGGAAAAACTATTGGTTGGCGACTCGATGCTGCAAGTCGGACATGAATTGACCGAAGGGCAACGCATCCAAGCCACGGTGATGAAGGCGCATGGTGAGTTTGTATTCGTTTCGCTGGGTGGGCCGAACGAAGGTGTGATCCCGTCCATCAGCTTTGAGACGCTGCCGGAGGTTGGCGCACAGCTTGATATCGTAGTGCGTGGATATTTGGCCCAGGAAGGGCTGTACGAAGTTACCGTGCCTGGCAACACGGTCAGCGTTTCTGATTGGGACGATCTCAACGAAGGCGAAGTCATCGAAGTCGTTGTTACAGCCGCTAACGCAGGTGGATTGGAGTGTAAGGTCGGCAACATTCAGGGCTTTATTCCAGCAAGTCAAGCAGCCGAGTATCGTATCGAAACGTTGGGCGATTTTGTGGGACAAAAACTGCTCTGCGTCGTAACCGAAGCCAATCCACGTCGCGGAAATCTGGTACTTTCCCACCGAGCTGTGTTGGAACGCGAGAAAAAGGAGAAACGCGAAGAGCGGCTTGCCAACCTCGAGATCGGCTCTGCCGTCGAAGGAGTGGTGCGCAAGATACTGGACTTCGGCGCGTTCGTGGATATCGGCGGAATCGATGGTTTGCTACATATCAGCCAACTTTCTTGGGAGCGTGTGAAACATCCCAGCGAGATTTTGGAGGAGGGGCAGAAAATCCAAGTCCGAGTGGACAAGATCGATGAACAGACCGGCAAGATCGGCTTGTCTTATCGCTCGCTGCAGGAACATCCCTGGGAGAACATCGACGCACGCTTTCCGCCGGGAGCCGTGGTGCGTGGCTCTGTGACACGGATCGCTGAGTTTGGTGCATTCGTGCGTATCGCCACTGGTGTTGAGGGGCTCGTACACGTCAGCGAACTTGCACATCATCGTGTGCAAAATGTTGGGAACGTGGTCCAGGAAGGGCAAGAGATCGATGTCAAAGTGCTGTCGGTCGATCCGGACCAACAGCGCATTAGCCTATCGCTCAAGGCAGCCCAAGCAGCGCCCGAACCTGTGGAAGCAGCAGCAGCCAGCGAGGATGCCGTTGAAGAGCCAAGACCGCAGCCCGTGCTTCCCAAGCATCGTGGGCCGCTGAAGGGTGGAACTGGTAAGAATAACGGTGGTGAGCAGTTCGGATTGAAGTGGTAATGGCAGAAAGCGAGTTCGACGACCGAGCAAAAATAGTTGCTCGAGTTACCGAGTTGGAGATGGCGCTCGCCTACCAACAGCGTCTGTGCGAGCAATTGAACGACATAGTATGCGAACATTCAAAGCAAATGCTGACGATGACGCGCACCGTTGCCGACTTGCAACGTCGACTAAAGGAATTGCGCGAGTTGCGCAAGGAGCCGCCTATCGATCCCGCCGCCGAAAAGCCACCACACTACTAATCAGTCGCGGGGAATTGAGTAGCCGATTTCTTGAGTGTTGTGGCAGTGGTCAGGCATTGCGGCACGCGACGGCTCGCCACAATTAGCTAATTCGGTAACTTAGTTTCGTGTGTCCCAACGATCGAGGCGTATTTTATGGACTGGCGTATAGTCATTTGGTGCATCCTGATGTTCTGTTCGCAGGCGGCTTCTGGGGCCAGCCAGGAAAGACCCAACTTTCTGATTTTCATCGCCGACGATATGGCTTGGGATGATTGTGGTGCCTACGGAAATACCAGCATTCGCACGCCAAATATCGATGGTTTGGCGGCTGAGGGCCTGCGATTTGATCGAGCCTATCTGACCTGCTCCTCGTGCAGTCCTAGTCGCTGCTCGATCTTGACTGGACGTTATCCGCATGCGACAGAAGCTGGTGAATTGCATCTGCCGCTACCGGCAACGCAAACGCTATTCACGCAACCACTTCGAAACGCTGGCTATTGGACAGCGGCTGTGGGTAAATGGCATCTGGGTGAGCAAGTCGCAGGTCAAGTTGACAAACGCTTGGATTCTCCACCGGAGAAAATGGGGCAAGCGTGGAGACAGACACTACAGGAGCGACCCCGCGACCGCCCGTTCATGATGTGGGCCGCACATAGCGATCCGCATCGCCCCTACGCGCCTGGCGCGGTCGACGTGCCCCATGCGGCTGCGAGTGTCCGCGTTCCGAAGTTCCTGCCCGACACGCCCGAAGTTCGCGAGGACTTAGCTCTTTACTACGACGAAATCAGTCGCTTTGATGCGCATATCGGCATGGCGCTCGACGAACTGCGTTTACAACAAGTCCTAGATAATACCCTGGTGATAGTAATCAGCGACAATGGTCGCCCGTTCCCCCAATGTAAGACTCGAGTCCATGTGCCTGGAGTCCGAACACCGTTTGTCGTTCGCTGGCCCAAACGCGTTTCAGCCGGCTCGGTCAGCCAGAGTGTGGTTAGCTCTCTCGATATAGCGCCCACGGTGCTGGAGCTGGCCGGTGTACCTAAACTCGCATCCTTGCAGGGAGTTAGCTTTGCTCCAATTCTGAGCGATCCCAAGGCAACGGTTCGAGAATTTGCTTTCGCTGAACATAACTGGCATGATTATCGCGCATTTGAGCGTGGCGTGCATACTTCGAAAATATGTTATGTGAAGAATTGGCTGCCCAACACGCCCGGCACTCCGCCCGCTGACGCGGTCAAAAGCCCAACATTCGCTGCACTACTGAAACTCGACAAATTGGGCCAGCTAACGAACGCACAACGCGAGTGCTTGGTTGCACCGCGGCCAAGCGAATTTCTATTTGACGTCGAAATGGATCCCGATTGTCTTCACAATCTCGTAGAAGATGCCAAGCATGCAGACTCGCTGAACACCTTGCGTCTGGCGCTTGAGAGTTGGCAAGCGGAGACGAATGACCGTTTTCCTGGCGAAGATAAGCTAACGCCCGATGGTTTTGATCGACACACCGGTAATCGCCTTATCAAAGCCGCCCACCCCGCGCTCGTGAAGCCATAGCATGTTGGGCAATGCGACACAGCTCGCGGACCAGCTCGCAGTCGGTGCGAGCAGAATCGGGGCGAAGGGCATCGATGGGACCGCGAAAGGTCCCATGCAGCTGTGTGCAACCAGTTTCACGTAAGATCCTGGCGGCATTGGTATAGTTGATGCCGCCCCCAGGCAAAATTTCAATGCGTCCCCGCGACCATTCCTGCAGTTTGCGTAATTGGGGGATTCCTAGTTCCGCATTCGCCGCACCACCGGACGTCAACACGCGTTGGACTCCGCATTCGACCAAGATTTCCAAACCCTCTTGCGGGTCGCGCAGCGTGTCGAACGCTCTGTGGCAAACCAATGTTCGCGACCCGCAGATGGCAGCGATCTGTTTAAAATAGTTAGCGTTAAGTTTGCCAGCTGCGTCGAGAGCGCCATAGACTATTCCGTCGACCCCGGCTCCGATCAAAAGTTCGGCATCCCGCTCTAGAATTTGCTGGGTGGTCGAATCGACTCGAAACCCGTCGTTGTGACTACGAAGCATGGCGATTATCGGGATGCCGCAGTTTTCTTTCAGCCAGCGGCAGGTGGCCAGCGAAGGCGTGAGTCCGTCAAGCCGTAGGGCGCTGTTGATTTCAATTCGAGTTGCGCCTGCAGCCTGCACTGACATTGCATCCTCTGCTCGATCCAGGCAAACCTCGATCTGGATTTGACCTAACATGCCGAAAGTTCTCCATCCCTGAATGTACAAACCATCAGTAACTGTTTAAGTTTTAAGGCCTAAGCTCCTCCGCAGCGATACCTGCCCAAGAAACCGCCAAGCAAAGCTAAACTGGAAGTTAGCACATTGCAACGGTCCCACCCGGCTTGTCCGCCAGTCGCGGGTTCCCATTCCGCTAAATGCTATCCAATTAGGAACCAACCACCATGAGTTCGACGGAATCTCCATCGGAATCTCTGCAGAGCAAACCTAGGCTAGGCTTATTTGCTGAGATGCGCGTGCTGGAGGACTGGTGGGCAATATGGTGCGCCAGCATTCTGCTGATTGGGTCGTTGGCCGCCGTGTGGGTAACCAGTCCAACTGATCTAAGTGAAAAGCTGGCAGCGGGCGAAAAGGTAAAGCTAACCAATCCCCTCAAGCCATACGTGGGAAAGCCGTCGTCCTGGGTATCCAATCCGCAGCAAGCGTTCTATCAGCCAGCCCAAGACGGTATCGAGGCGGTAAACAACATACCGGGCATCCTAGGGTCGTTCCTTTTGATCGGGGTGCTATTTGCATTTGCAAACCAAATGCGCGGCAAATCGGGTTGGAAGTTCCTGGAAGGGTTTCCGCCGATGTTTATTTTGGCGACCATCGCCTACGCCATGTCCACGCAAGAAGTGGTCAACGCGTACAACTTGGAGTACGCACTTTGGGCACTGCTCTTGGGGTTAGTGATCAGCAATACCCTAGGAACCCCCCAGTTCCTCAGGCCAGCCATGTCGACAGAGTTTTACATCAAGACAGGACTGGTTTTGTTGGGGGCTGAAGTGTTGATGGGGCAGTTGATGGCGTTGGGAGTCCCGGGGATTTTTGTGGCCTGGGTTGTAACACCAATTGTGTTGATCAGTACGTTTGTTTTCGGTCAAAAAGTTCTAAAGATGGAATCGCCGTCGCTCAATATGGTCATCTCGGCTGACATGTCAGTGTGTGGAGTATCGGCAGCGATTGCGACTGCTGCGGCTTGCAAAGCCAAAAAGGAAGAATTGTCCTTAGCGATTGGTATGTCCCTCTCTTTTACTGTGCTCATGATGGTACTGATGCCGGTTGCGATTAAAGCAATCGGAATGGACGAGCAGCTTGGCGGAGCTTGGATTGGGGGCACCATTGATTCGACTGGAGCGGTGGCGGTAGCGGGAGCAGCGCTTGGAGACAAGGCTTTAGAAGTGGCCGCCACAGTCAAAATGATCCAGAACATCTTGATCGGCGTAATCGCGTTTGGGGTATCGATTTTTTGGGTAACGCGTGTGGAGAAGGACGCGAGTGGAGCTCAGCCGAGTGCGATGGAGATTTGGTATCGTTTTCCGAAGTTTGTGTTGGGATTCATGGCGGCCTCAATTGCGTTTTCTCTACTCGATACCCAAATGGAAGCGGGGCCTAACCTAGTCAAGGCGACCATCGATGGTTCCACCAAAACACTGCGGGGATGGCTGTTCTGCTTGGCATTTGTGAGTATTGGCCTGGAAACAAATTTCCGAGAGCTGCTACCGTTTATGCGGGGTGGCAAGCCGCTAGTGCTATATGTCTGTGGTCAAACGCTTAATTTAGCGCTGACTCTATTCATGGCTTGGCTCATGTTCAAAGTGATTTTTGCCGTCTAGACAACAGACTGCGGCTGCGGCCGGCTGAGTACAGCATGAGCAATCATTGGAAACGAAAATTCGCGAATGCTTTCCGCGGCATCTACCTGGGGATGAACGGTCAGAGCAGCTTTTGCGTGCATGTTCCGATCGCCATGGGAGTCATGTTGCTTGCGTTTGTATTGCGCTGCGCCGCATGGCAATGGTGTGTACTGATGATGTGCATCGCACTGGTGGTGTCGCTGGAGTTGCTGAATAGTTCCATTGAATCTCTGGCGAAAGGGCTGTGCCAAGAGCATAATGAGCACGTCGGACGAGCACTCGATATTGCCAGTGGCGCCGTTTTGGTCGCCAGTTTGTTTGCAGCTCTAATAGGTTTGTCAATTTTTGCATTGCAAATTGTGGCCTGGTAATTCGTTGGAACCTGGTCTTGTGCACGGTTAAGCTCGGCCAATCTTTAGTAAAAGGTCTGCTCATGAAACTCTTCCTGCCGTGGGCTACGTTCGTTTTCTACTTCGCAATGTTGCCGATTTTCGCCGATGGTCCAGCGGACAATAATGCAGCCACGGTGCGGCCCATACCGCCGCCTGGAATCGAGTTGAGCGAGGAGGTTGAAAAGGAGCTGCAGAGCAGTGTTCAGAAATTGCGAGTGCAGCTGAAGCAACTCGGCCAGTTGGAGCATTTGGCTGCCGACCAACTAAAACAAGAGCTTTGCGAGGTGATACCACGAGCTGTACAAATAACGCTCGATACAGGAATGTTTTATTCTGACAAAGAGATAGAGCAAGCTCGGGAGTTGCTTGAGCTGGGTGAATCGCGATTGAGCGCACTCGAACGCGGAGCCACAGCGCTGGAGATTTTGGGGGTTCCCAAATCCGATCAACCGCTAGCGCAACCGTTGCCTGTCGCGGGAGGTTTCCGGTCGCGGATCGATGATTCCGTGCAGCCCTATGGGTTGATATTGCCTGCGGGAATGGACTTGAAAAAATCGAAGTCACTGCGTCTGGATGTTTGGCTCCATGGACGCGGAGAGAAGACTAGCGAAGTCGTTTTCCTGCAGCAACGGAGGAAGCAATTAGGCGAGTATACGCCCAGCGACACGGTAGTATTGCATCCCTATGGACGCTACAGCAATGCGTTTAAGTTCGCTGGCGAAATCGATGTTTTGGAAGCCATCGAACATGTAAAGAAGCTGCTACCGATCGACAACACGCGTATCGCCATTCGTGGCTTTTCGATGGGGGGGGCCGGGTGCTGGCAGTTGGCCGTACACTATCCGAATCTTTGGGCAGCAGCGAACCCGGGCGCGGGATTCAGTGAGACAACAGAATTTCTACGCGTCTTTCAGCAGGAAGTGATTCAGCCCACGGACACCCAGCAGCGGCTTTTGCATTGGTACGATTGCCCAGACTGGACGAACAATCTGCGGCATGTTCCCACGGTGGCCTACAGCGGCGAAAAAGATCGCCAAAAGCAGGCGGCGGATGTGATGGTAGCCGCGTATGAAGCTCGCGGAATGACGCTGCCGCACATTATTGGCCCGGACACCGAGCACAAGATACACGCGGATTCCAAAATCGAAGTTCAGGCTTTGCTCGATGTCGCGCTTGATGCAGGTAAAAATGTCTTGCCGCGAAGCATTGACCTAACAACCTTTATGCTGCGCTATCATCAACTCGGCTGGCTATCGATCGAAGGCCTTGAAGAACATTGGCATGAATCCCGCGTGCAGGCAAAGTGGCGGGAGGAACAGGCGGAAATCGAACTGACGACTACCGGTATAACCAAGCTCGCGCTACAGTTTCCTGCCGATGTAAAGTCTGCGGTCAGTCAAATTCTGGTCGATGGTCAAGCTCTGCAGGTCGCTGAAATCTGGAAGTCGCCACAGAATCGCTTGACCTTGCAAAAGAGTGGTGCTGGCAGTTGGTCGGTGAACGAGGAAAAACCATCGATACCAACGAGCGACTTGGCCAAAACGCCTGGAATGCAAGGTCCGATCGATGATGCGTTCATGGATCGCTTTGTGATCATGCCGCCAGAGACGAATCAAACCGCGCTCGCCATTGACGATTGGGTCTGGCGTGAATGCGGGCACGCTCAGAGTGAATGGCGCAGACAGATGCGCGGCGAAGTGCCTTTACACGATTATCAGAGTAGGCAAGCCGTGAATTTAGACCAAAACTTGGTGCTGTTTGGTCGTCCAGCTACAAATCGAATGTTAGCCACGATCGTTAAGCAGCTGCCGATCCAATGGACCGATGATGAATTGGTTGTCGACGGCGAACACTATGATGCCAAAACACATGTGCCCGCGTTGATCTATCCAAATCCGCTCAATCCCCAGCGCTATGTCGTGATTAACAGTGGTTTCACCTATCGCGAGTACGCATATCTAAATAACGCTCGGCAAGTACCCATGTTGCCGGATTGGGCGGTAATCGATGTTCGCGGCGGAGCGACCTCTCAACTGCCTGGCAAGATCTCAGCGGCAGGCTTTTTTGACGAGCATTGGCAGTTTCACAATAAATAAACGCGTTTAGTTTTCTCGCGATGGCTGCAGTAGTAGATGGCTGCAGTAGTAGATGGCTGATTTGCGATCCTGGATGAATTTGTGTTAGCTGAGAAACTCAATCTGACTTGGCCGTTTGCTGTTTGGGGGAAAACGCGAGTCTTGCTGGCGGTGAGCGGAGGCGCTGATAGCGTGGCGATGCTGCGAGCCATGGTTGGGATCTGGGAACAGCGTGGGAGCGGGATTCCACTGATCGATGTTGCGCACTTCAACCACGGTTGGCGGGGAGAACAGAGCGATGAGGACGAGGTCTTTGTGCGCGAGCTATGTCGCACGCTTGGCGTGCGCGCACTATGCGGACGTGCGGCGAAAGTTCGGACCGCCAAAACCGAGGAAAACGCCCGACTGGCGCGCTATGAGTTCTTAACTCGAACCGCCTACGAATGCGGTGCACGCTATGTCGTAACGGCCCACACGGCGAACGATCGCGTGGAAACGTTGCTGCATAACCTGTTTCGAGGGACTGGGTTGGCCGGCGCGGCGTCTCCATTGCTGACTCGGAACTTAGATAAAGATCTCGTGCTAGCTCGACCGCTCATTGGTTGCTCCCGCGAACTGGTCGTCGACTACTTGGCGTCATTAGGCCAAGCCTACCGTACCGACGCGAGCAACCATGACCTGACCTATCGTCGCAACTTTATTCGGCATGCCGTTCTGCCATTCTTACGCGAGCAATATGGTGAACATCTGGATTCGAGGCTGTTATCATTTTCTGAGCTGGCAGAAGAATCTGTGGAACTAGTGCGAGATTTGGCTAATGATTATTTGTGTAACGCAAATGCAGCCATCAACGGTTCCGGCGTTCAAGCTGCAGGAGAGCAAATTTTGCTACCAGACCGCAACCAATTGCCGGCACCCTGGATTGTTGTGCGAGAAGCACTGGTTCAACTTTGGGAAAATCGCGGCTGGCCGCTAGGTCAGATGTCGCGGGTTCACTGGGAAATGTTGCGAGGCGTTTTTGACGGCGAGGTCAACTACTGGAATTTGCCCGGAGAATTGAAAGTTAAAAGTGAAGCCGGCTTTGTTCGGATCGGCCCGAGTCGCTAGCGGCGGTATTCCACAGTTGCACATGTGAGCTGGGAGGCTACTAGCCCTGCTCCCCGCTCCAACGCGACAATTGAAACTATTTGAACTGACGGATAGGCTACTGGTCGCTGATACTCATGATGGGTGTGGCGCCCTGCACTGGCACATTGCAGATTTGCATGGAAACTCGGATTGCTTTGTCGGGATCATCGCCGGCAACTGAGAAACCCTCTCCATGGCTGAGAACTTCTCCCGTGTCTAGATTGGTCACCATACCGGAGGGCACATGGTAACTAATTAGAATTCCCTCGAGGTTCGTGCCGTCTGGATAGTGTGCCTTGTTTACGTCGGCCGAATCGTCTGCGCCGCAATCTTCGTCTCCTACCTCAATATAGAAGGACAGGTAGCCGTCGTTTGCCCACAGTTTTTCCGGATCGACCATCGCTAGCACGGCCCAGGGATTGCATGCATGATCTTTGTTCTGGAGTACGCGATCTCTGAAGAGTACATTAATTTCTCCGTTGATCGCTGGCTTGGGCTCTGCATCGGGGATAATCTCACTCTTGGCTTGCGGCGCGTTGCAACGGCACACGCGCCCGTAGTACACGGCTCCGACTGCATACAGGTCCGGAGCTTTTTGCAGTGGAAGTGCATCGAGTCCGTCGCTGCAGGTTTGAATACAGGTGAACTTCAGACTGACGACATTACGGTCAATGTTCAAGCCGGGCACACAGATGCGCGGACAATGGCATGTAGATTCAGGTTCATACAGCCCCTCGGCCAGTGGAGCGAATCCAGTTTTGGCGCGGTACCAACGGCTGTTAGACGAGCTGCTGAGCATGAATTGCAGAACGCTTTTGAAGAACAGCAGGTTGTCGCCGCTCTCGCCGCCTTTCCAGTGACCGTGCTGGCCCTTGAGTGCTACCCATATTGAAATACCATAAGCGGCAGAAACTTCTCGGTCCAGTTGCTTCCGAGCGATTGTTCCCAGCTGTAAGCATTTCATGTCACGCCACATCGTGGGGCTGACCCAACTACCAATGACGCATACGAATTCATAGGAAGCGCAATACGCCAAATAGTTGGCTTGGTCCCAGTTCGGCCTTTGGTGACTATCTTTGTTGATGCCCGATTCGTAGGAGCCATGTTCTGGGTGATGGTCGGAGAGTTTGCCGGCCACATAATCCGGTTCCTCGTAGGCACCGGAGACAACCTCGTAGGGCACCGCTCCTCCGGCCATGTTTAGGGTGTAGTTCGTGACCACCCCAGGTGAGACATGTGTCTCTGCCCAAGTACTATGGGAATATAAATCCTGCACGACATGCAGAATGGCACCCATTAGCAGAAGTGCTTCGCGCGGGTCGTCCTGTGCCTGCATCGCCTTGCGCGCATTGCGGGTAAACTGTGCCATGTACTCTTCAATGGCCGCGCCATCGCGGAGATTGTCGCAATGCAATTTCGACAGAAGTTCTCGGGTTTTCTTGGATGCGGTTGGACTCGATGAATAATAGTCCAACAACCAATTCGACACACACGTGGTATGGCGGGCATCGTCGCTAAAGCCGAGTTCTCGCAGTGTCTGACTAGTTATTTCCCAATGGTGTCCAGTATCAAACCCGAAAATTGGCGATTGTGCTAGAGGAAACAGAATGAGAACTGCAATCACAAATACGCTGATACTCGAACGGCGCATAAGCAACCAACTTTCATTGAAATGACTTTTTTGGGCGTGTGATAGAGTATCGATCGTATAAACCATAAAAACCAAACATTCCGTAGCTTTGTCAAAAACTCATCGACCTGAAGAAATAGCAGCATTGGGAGGGAGGTAGTCAGAGGTAGCCCTCGGTCGCTAGCGGTGGCTACGATGTAGCCACTTGTCGCCAGACGGTGGACGTATTGCTGTTGACCGTCCGACCGCGTGGCAGCGGTGGCTACGATGTAGCCACGTGTCGCCAGACGGTGGCCGTATTGCTGTTGACCGTCCAACCGCTTGGCAGCGGTGGCTACGATGTAGCCACTTGTCGCCAGACGGTGGCCGTATTG
>JBGSTP010000324.1:0-19567 GCA_041736515.1 Pirellulaceae bacterium | reverse complement strand
CGCGAGCGGACCAACCTGATCCAAGCTGCTCGCGAACGCTACCAAGCCAAAGCGACTGACGCGACCATAGGTTGGCTTCAGGCCGCAGACGCCGCAAAATGCTGCGGGCTGTCGCACAGACCCTCCGGTGTCCGACCCAATCGAGAGAGGCACCAACCCAGCCGCCAAGGCTGCCGCGGCCCCACCGCTGGAGCCACCCGTGGTCCGCTCAAGATTCCAGGGATTCCGCGCCACACCATGCACGCCGGTCTCCGTGCTTCCGCCCATCGCGAACTCGTCCATGTTGGTTTTACCAATTGGCACCAGTCCGGCATCCAACAGATTCTGAACTGCGGTGGCTGTGTAGGGAGGGCGAAACCCCTCTAGCATGCGCGACCCACAAGTCGTGGGAACACCCCGCTCACACAATACATCTTTGATGGCTATCGGCACGCCCGCCAACGGCGACGTCAACTCTCCAGCCGCAATGCGATGGTCGGTCTGCTCGGCCAGGGCTAGTGCAGCCTGTGGGTCGACATGCACAAAAGCCGTCAGGCGCGGATTGTTGGCTGCAATCCTTTCTAGAAAATAGGCTGTCACCTGCCGACTCGACAATTCGCGGGCGGCAATCTGTCGACCAATTTCCAATGCAGATAGTTCTTCAAGTTTCATAAAACTGGCATTTTTCTAAGCAGAGCGATCTCGATCGCACGCCGACTGTTCGCTACCGGGGTTCCCTCAGAGCTTAAGCCAGCTAAGGAAAATCGACAAGACAGCAGCTCCATTCCCCAAAAAACGTTGAACCATGCAAAACGCTCAACAGCGCTACTTGCGAGCCATGACTGGCGGTACAAGAAAGAACTCGCCATTTTGATTAGGAGAGTTGGCAAGCGCCGACTCGCGTGTCAAACCGTCGCGCTGCTCATCTGCACGCAGAACGGAGTGGATCTCTGACGGATGCGCTAGCGGTTCAACGCCGTCGGTTTGCACTTCGTTCAACTGCTCCACAAAGCTAACAATCTTGCTTAGTTGCTCTGTGAATTGCTCCAGCTCAATCTCCGAGAATTCGAGACGAGCTAAACCGGCCACCTTTTTAATATCATCGCGATTGAGCATCGTTGGTCGGCTCGAGGTTGGAGCGTGCACAAGTTATCGCACACGGACACTTGCGATTCAGTTCACGCCAGCGATAACCGCAAACTCGCGTATCCGGCGTGCCCGCGCATTTCCGCTGGTTTAATGCTTGACGGTGGGAAGCGCAAACGGCTTCTGTTTGACGACCTTGCGAATAACACCGCTGCGAATGCATTGCGTGCAAACCTTTAAGCGCTTGTGCTCTCCGCTCGGCAGTTCCACTTTGATATTCTGCAAATTGGGCTTGAATTTGCGACGTGTGATGCCAGTCACCTTGGTACCCACACCGCCTAAGTACTTCGCTTTACCGCGAATTTCTACACTATTTCCAACCGATGCTTGCTTGCCACAAACGGCACATTCTCGGGCCATAATTGGCTCCCCACATGTTTTATTCTGAATCTTGACTGCAGTTTTAACAAAACTTATTTGAAAATCGGCCCATAGGTTCCAAAATGCACAACTTGCAAAAAACTGCACAAATGGCCACCAGAGCAGCGATGTTCCGCCGCGGCGAACTCGGGATTGTAGCGTGAAAGCCAGCCAACACAACGCCAAAGCGCCGGGCTTTGAGCCAGCAATGTTGCTGAACGGGTGGCAAGTAGCTAATCTGAGGGCAATGTTTTCGACTGCGCTACTAGCTTTTATCAGTCTAAATCCTGCTGAGGCCGCCCCATGAGATTTCACTCCGCCCGATCTTGGTTTCGCCGCTATATACTGCAAGCCGCTGGAAGTTCTCATCGATCCCATGGAACCCAGCACACACCCCGGCTGGGTTTGGAGCTACTAGAAAAACGACAGGTGCTGGCTGCCTATATTAACGAACTGCACATATCTCCTCTGTTTGGTAACAACTCCGAGGATCAATATATCGAGCTGCGCGGCGAACCGAACGAGAGACTGCCAGCGGGCACTTATTTTATTGGAATCGAGAGCGCCGACGGTGTGAACGAGCTGGGTGACATTCATACCGTCATCGACTTAAGCAACCAACAAATGGGGGCCAACGGCCTGCTTGCCATCATCCAATCCGCTAGCGGCTTTAATGTCAATCCGGCGGCAACTGTTCTGCAAGGCACCAATGGCTTCCAGGGATTGCAAGGGGGAATTTTTTCTGCCGATGGAAACGCCACTAGCATTCACGCTGGCTCAAGCACCTATCTACTGATCCAGTCATCGACGCCCATTTCTTTGGCTACTGATATTGATTTGAACGACGATGGTATCCCCGACAACGTCTATCCGAGTTGGCAAATCCTGGATGGCGTCGCCATGTTGCCCTGGGTTGAAAGCGTCTTTAATCAACACACCTACGCGCCGATCGTTTTTTCTGAAGATGGCGTGGGGGCCACAATGGCTGGCGCAACTTTTGTCGCTACCGACCAGCTCGCCTATGTAGGACGCATTGGCAATTCGACCGGATACCTGCCTGGCGACTGGTTAGCCGGTAATACGGTAGAGACAAGCAATGGAACTGCTGGACCACCATCCTGGCAATTCCAGCTGCAACATGGTGTCTTTGGAACGGTTCTTCCATATGCATATAGCGGCCGCATCCTAAACCACATCGGCTCGCCAAACTGGTATGGCAGTGTTTCTGGGACAGTCATTCAGGACACCAATCAAGATGGCGTGCAACAGCCTGGGGAAGTCGGTCTGGCGGGTATCAACGTGGGTATCGATTGGGGACAGGCACAAAACGGCAACTTCATTTCTGAGTCGATCGAACCCAATAGCTTCGCAACCGGCTCGACACTTACCAATGTGTCGTCCAACGTGACGCTGACCGTGGCTGGCAGCGACAATGCGCACCAGTCTTTCAAGGTAAAGGGATTGCAGAGGAGTGGAGCGCCCGCAGGCGAGCATATTTTCTCCAGCGAAGGTATTGGCTGGTTTAGCAATACTGGACGTTTGAGAATGGACTTCTATCAACCGGCACACTCTGTCAGCATCACTGCCATCGGGAATTCGAATCTGAGTCCGACCTATGGTAGATTGGAAATCTTTAATAGCAGCGACCAATCCTTGGGCTTCGTGCGAACCGCTTCGCTGGGTGAAGGAGTCAAGCAGCGACTGACATTGACTTCGGCAGCAAACGATATCGCCTGGGCTGTTGCTTATTCCGATAACGGATACTTGAGTTCCTCTCCCTTTGGCATGTTTGATGAGCTACAAATCGAAATAAGCGATACATTCTCTTCGACAACAAGCGGCCCGGATGGCAAGTACACGCTTCCGCGTCTACCGCTGGGCAGCTACTCGCTCGGATTGAATCTACCTGTAGGCGCAGAACAAGTCTTCCCGAGTGCGGGCGGCAGCCACCAAGTGGTGATCGCGGAAAATTTTCCTGCGTTGCAAGATCGCAACTTTGGTATCCGAGGAACAGCACCTCCAACATTGAATAACGTGGCGCTGACGGTCAGCGAATCAACATCCGCCGGCGTGTTTTCTGTCCTGCCCGTGACGCTCGGTTATCCGACTCAGCAACTGGAAATCTCCATCGCTGCAGGCGATCCCGACGGACTGTTTGCCGTTAATTCCAGCACGTTTGAATTGATGCTCAACCGTGCGGAACTCGATTTCGAAACGCAACCCACGCACACTTTACAAGTGCTGTTGAAAGATACAGCCAACCCAAGCCTCACCGACACAGCGACGATTACTTTGACGATAACCGATGCGAACGATGCGCCCATCGTGCAGCCTCGCTCGGTAAGCTTGCCCGAACACAGCCCTAACGGTACGCCCGCGGCGACCGCCGCAGCCACGGATCAAGATCCAGGCTTGGCTGGCGAATTTACCTGGTCCATCAGCGGCGGTAACCCAGAAAATGCATTTAGCATCGATGCCACCACGGGCGTCGTAACTGTCAGCCGGCAGACGGCGATCGACTTTGAAACTAGACCTACCTGGCAGTTGGTCTTGCGAGCCACCGATAAGGGCTCGCCCAGTCGATTTGGTGAGGGCGTACTCACAGTTCAATTGTCCGATAGGAACGACGTCCCCACGATACCGCCGCAGACCTATGACATTGTTGAGAATTCACTCATAGGAACGCAAGTCGCGCAAGCCCTAGCGATCGAACCCGACCAAGGTCAAACCGTTTCCTGGGCCATCACGGGCGGAAGCGGTCAGTCCGTTTTCGCGATTAGCGCTACCGGACTGATAAGCGTTGCGGCTAACCTGCTCGACTTTGAAGCTCTCGCGAATTATAGCCTCGAAGTAGAGGCCACCGACTCCTCGGTTCCGCCCGCCACAGCTATCGCAACAATCGCGATTCGTGTTGTCAACGCCAATGATCCACCCGTGATCGGCGATGTTGAATTCCAAGTCTCCGAAGATGCAGTAGGCTCGGTCGGTATAGTCGTGGCAACCGATCAAGATGTGGGGCAAACACACAGCTTTGAAATCAGTGGCGGCCCGGATGCGTCGCTGTTTTCGATCGACCCGGCAAGCGGTGAGCTCAGCCTCAATCAAAATGCCGAATTGGATTTTGAATCCGCCCCAGAGCTATTCGTTGAAGTGACGGTCCGAGATTCCTTTGCCCCTCCTGCCGCGACCGCAAGATTGGTGAGAGTCCAGGTGCTCGATGTGAATGAACCGCCAATTCTTTCCGCTGGAAGTTTCACAGTTGTAGAGAACTCGCCCGCCGGCACCAAAATTGCCGATGTTGTCGCCACAGATCAGGATGCTGGCGATGCCATTGAATTCTCGATCGGTAGCCAAACTCAGCCCTGGGTCACGATCAACCCGCAATCCGGAGCCTTGTTCGTTGCGGCTGGAGCGAACATTAATTTCGAGCAATTAAACAGCATTACTCTGGTGGTGCGCGCCACAGACAAACAAGGACTCGCCTCTGAGGCAACCATGAGTATCACCGCCACCAATGCGAACGATGCTCCCCAGGTTGCCAACGCGATCGCACCTGTTAGCGTCAAAGTCGGTGAGCCGTTGAGCATGACAATTTCAGCTAACACATTCACAGACGAAGATGGGGATACCCTGAACTATCGAGTTGTTACCAGCTCTGGATTCGCGTTGCCAGGATGGTTGAGCTTCGATGCTACCACACGAGAACTGTCGGGCACTCCAACGGTGGCTCAGGTGGGTGTTCTCGACTTGCTGGCGGTCGCTATAGACCCCAGGGGCGCTGGAGCTTCTTCACCGTTCACTGTCACCGTTGAGCAAATCGATTTTTCGTGGCAGAACCCGGCCAGTCCATTTGACGCCAACAACGATAGCATCATCACCGCCGTCGATGCGCTGCAAGTAATCAACTACTTAAACGCAAACCTACCAACTGGGGTACCGACTGGACAAGCTCCAACCTTTGGCTACATCGACATTAACGGCGACGACCTAATAACTCCCAACGATGTGCTGCAAGTCATCAATTACTTGAACGCCAATGCAAATGGCGAAGGTGAATCGCAACCTAACCCTGATGACGTCAGCTTTGCGACGCCTAACTTGGCAGAATGGAATTTTCACGCTGGCGCGGAACAACGTCAACGGATCTCCGCAGTGGTCGATGAACTGCTGCTGCAACTACTGGCCGCCGACCATCCGTTTTAACCCAGTTCTGGTTACCTAGCCGTTGCGGAGCAGGTTGGCTGAAAACAAGTCCAACCGCTCCAGCAACTGCAATTGCACCTATCGACTGCCCATAAAATGACCTGGACTCAACCAGTCACCCTGCATGGCCAAAAGGCAAGACTAGAACCTCTCTCGCAGGCTTACCTCGACGGCCTACGGCGTGCAGCCAGCGACGGCGAGCTTTGGAAGCTGTGGTACACGAACGTGCCCGATTCAGAGGGCATGGCGGCGGAAATCGATCGGCGTCTCAATCTGCAGGCTGCGGGATCAATGCTGCCCTTTGTTGTGCTCGACACATCCCAAACCCCCGTAGGTATGACCAGCTTTATGCACATCGATACCTCCTACAATCGAGTTGAAATTGGCTCGACTTGGTATGCCAAACGCGTTCAGCGAACCGGCATCAATACGGAATGCAAACAACTGATGCTGCAGTATGCCTTTGAAACAAGGAACTGCATCGCCGTCGAATTCCGAACGTCGTTTTTCAATCAAGCAAGTCGCCGTGCTATTGAGCGATTGGGGGCTAAATTGGATGGCATCCTCCGCAACCACCAACGGCATCGCGATGGTTCCCTTCGCGATACCTGCTGTTACTCAATCATCCAATCGGAATGGCCCAGCGTAAAACAACATCTCGAGTTCTGCCTGCGGCAGAGATACGAGATCGGCGCGTCATGACAACTTGACCGAATTAACCGGTATGCGTTGGGAAGTCGGTGTAGCCTTGAGCGCCAATCGGCGAGTACCAAGTTGACATCTCTGCCTCCGCAGCTAACGGCCAACCCCGACGGAATCGCTCGACAAGATCCGGGTTGCTAATAAAGGGCCGTCCGAAGGCAATCAGATCTGCAGAGCCGCTTTCGATCGCCTGCTGTGCCGTTTCCCGCGTGTAGCCGCAATTACCCATCAAAGGTCCATGAAAGACCTGTCGAAACTCAACCAGTGTCATGGGGCTGCCCAGCTGATGAAAACCAAATGCTAGTCCGTCCATGACATGCAGATAGGCAAGTCCCCAGCCATCCAACCGCTGGGCCACATAGGTAAATTGCTCCCTAAAATCGCTCGATCCCATGTCATTGAAGACTCCGTTGGGTGAGAGTCGCACAGCGATGCGATCACGGGGCCAAACCGTCGAAATTGCGTGGAGCACTTCGTCGACGATGCGATAGCGGTTCTCGATGCTGCCTCCGTAATGATCGTCGCGCTGATTGGTTTTTGATTGGAGAAACGTGTCGAGCAAGTAACCATTGGCGCAATGCAGTTCAACACCATCAAACCCCGCTTGCTTTGCCCGCGCGGAGGCCGCTCGATAATCCTCGATCGTCTGGGTAATTTCCGAAACACTCAAGGCCTGCGGCACTTCATAGGCCTCTTTGCCATTGGGAGTATGAATGGCATCGCCATTGATTTTAATGGGCGAAGGTGCCACCGGCGGCTGGCCGTTATGAAAGCTGCTATGCGAAGCGCGGCCGCAGTGCCATAGCTGGAGAAATACAACGCCGCCCTTCTCATGGATAGCATCCACAACCGGCCTCCATGCCACCGCCATCTCGTCGGTGTAAATGCCCGGAGATTCATTCCAGCCGTTGGCTCGTTCCGATACCGTGGTGGCTTCCGTTATGATCAACGCCGCGTCGGCGCGCTGTGCATAGTAGCTTGCCATTAAATCGTTCGGCAGCCGTTGCTTGCCGGCTCTGGCCCGAGTCATGGGAGCCAAGGCTATCCTATCGCGTAAATTCAGACCGCGGCAGTCGAATGCCTGAAAGAGAATGTCGTTATCCATGGCTTTGCTCGTTAAAACGTTAGTAGGAAATCCAACAGTTCATTAATTCGGAACTTTAGCACTAACTGGACTTAGGGTCAAGCTGGGAACAACGGTTGCGAGCGTCCGCTGTTACAATGCCCTTCATGAGAACCCAGTTATGAGAACCCTGCACCATCCCCAAATCGAAGATATCACCGTCGAAGGCATTTTGCATGCATTTGCGGATCCCGTACGCTTGCAGATTTTTCTAGATTTAGCCTGTGCCGAAACCTCCAAGAACTGTTCCAGCTACTTGAATGTCACTTCCTCGCCGCTTCCCAAGTCGACCCTTTCGCAGCACTTCAAAGTTCTACGGGAAGCGGGCTTGGTCTATAGCGAACGCCGTGGCGTGGAACTGCACAATCGCTCGCGCTGCCCGGAGCTTGAAGAACGCTTTGGAGCGATGATCCAAGCAATCGTTTCTGCTTTTGTCCAACAGCAAAAGGAAAAAGCTAGCAGCGGCAACTAATGGGCAAGGACCGGGCTAAAATCGGACGATGAACACCTGAGAGCATTCAATCAACCTACAATTCCTGTGCAGCCCAAACCCTTTTCGTTTGTTCAAGTCCAACATGGCTTCTGAATCCCTTGAATATCAATATAAGTACTGCCCGCAATGTGCATCGTCCAACTCAGAACTGGGTTCGGTCCCATTCAAATGCCAGAGTTGCGGCTTTGCGAACTTCTTTGGACCAGTTGCAGCAGTCGGAGGGCTGGTTGTAAACGAAGCGCAGGAATTGCTTTTGGTGCGGCGCGCCCGCGATCCAGGCAAGGGCAAGTGGGGACTACCCGGAGGATTTGTCGACCGCGATGAGACCATCGAAGCTGCTTTGATTCGCGAGATCCAAGAGGAAACAGGCCTGACCGTTCTAGAAACTCGTTATCTATTGAGCCATCCCAACACCTATGTGTACCATGGTGTGGCTGCGCCAGTGATCGATTTGTTTTATATTTGCCGCGTCAACGCGATCAGCACTATCGAATTGGCTCGCGAAGAACTGGAGCACTTCGAATGGGCTCGACCAACTCCGCAGCATCTTGACAACATGGCCTTTCATTCCAATCGAGTTGCGATCGAGTTCTGGCTGAAGCAGAAAACTTAATCGCTGGAGCGTAGGCTGGCGGGCACCAACGCCTTTTCTGCCCAGCCAAAACCGGCTTGGACCAGCAGCGCCAAAGCGGCGGCCGGTACAGCTCCCTGCAGGATTAGCCAAAAATCAGCCAGGCGAATGCCGGTAATGATTGGTTGGCCATATCCCCCCGCACCAATGAGCGCTCCAATGGTAGCTGTGCCTACATTGATGACAGCCGATGTCTTGATCCCCGAGAGGATTGACTGTGCAGCCAAGGGCAATTCAATAAGTTTCAATCGAGCGAAGGCTGGTAACCCCAAGGCGAGTGCCGATTCGTGAATGCTTTGCGGTAATCCGACCAAACCCGTATGAGTACCGCGGACGATCGGCAGCAAGCTATACAAAAACAGTGCCAAAATCGCCGGCTGAGCTCCGAGTCCGAGTAGCGGAATCATGAATACGAGTAGGGCCATCGAGGGAATCGTCTGAATGATACCCACGATTCCCAGAATCCAGCCGCCGAGCTCAGGATACTTGGCTGCCACGATCCCCAACGGTATCGCGCAAACAATGGCCAGCGTCAATGAAACTCCGACCAGTGTGAGATGCTCTAGGCTGTTGCTCAAAAAACGCGAGAGCCTTCGTTGCAGCAGTTTTGCTTTGGGATCTGGAATGGGAATCGACGCATCGACGCGATGATGAAGAAACTCCGCCGCAATTTGCGACTCGGGACGTCGATCGATACGCGAGGCTTTGTTGAGTTCCGACATCGTTTTGCTATCGATTTTGCCTTCGAGTTTGCGGAACCCGGCCACAACCTGGGGATGAGTTCGCTCCAATTCATCGCGGTAGACAATCACCGCTTCATACAATGGAAAATAAGCCAAATCATCCTCCAGCACTTGCAACTCGAACGAGACAATTTCAGGGTCGGTGGAATACAGGTCCACGACATCGATGGAACCCGTCCAAACTCCGCGATAAGCCAAGCTGTGATCGAGTGCTCGCACGTTTTCTTGCGGCAATTTGTAGCGCGCCTTCAACCCATTCCAACCGTCGCCACGCTCGACAAACTCATCCGAGAATCCCAGCTTGAATTCTGCATGCTCGCGCAACTGAGAAATCTTGCTCAGCCCTAACTCTTGGGCGCGTTGCTGCTTCATTCCGAGTGCGTAAGTATTATTGAAACCGAGCGGCTCAGTGAGCTTGATTCCATTTTTTGCCACTCGCTCACCGATCGCATCCAATTGGCGAATCTGTTCTCCTTTCAGGATTTCCTCGGTAAGCGTGCCGCTATACTCGACGTAGGCATCGATATCGCCTTTGAGCAGCGCCTGCCATAAAAACTGAGTTCCGCCAAGCTCGCTCTTGTGTTCGAACTGGCTGCCCGCTTGTTCCGCCAGGGCGCACAGCATCTCACCGAGAATTACCGATTCCGTAAAGCTCTTGGAGCCAATCTTCACCTTCTGCAAATTTTGCGCATAGGTTGGGTCGCAACTCACACAGTAAATTGCAAACACGAATAAACCACTAACAATCGTCTTAAATTTGTGGTACTGCATGGAATTTTTCGGCAATAGATTCTGTCGTCTGAATTACCGTGCGCTGACCGCGGACAATTTAACATAATCGATATGAGCCAGGGCCGAAGTAGAGCGTACTCGCGATGCCTGTCGGAAACTTCCGATACACTGTTGGTTTCTCACACTTCCAATGAAATCGACTCAAGAACCTAGCATGAACGATAAATCCGGCCACTCCACCCTGGGCCTCGCCACTTTGTCGGCGCTGGTAGTTGCCAACATGGTTGGGGCGGGTGTTTTTACTTCAAGTGGTTTTTCGCTCGGCACACTAGGGCATCCCGGACGCGTCATGTTGGCGTGGTGGCTGTGCGGCTTGTGGGCTATCTGTGGGGCAATTGCCTACGGTGCCTTGGCACGACGATTGCCGCTATCGGGCGGCGAGTATTTGTTTCTCAGCCGACTGGTTCACCCATCCGTTGGATTTCTAGCAGGTTGGATCTCGCTCGTCGCGGGCTTCACCGCGCCCATTGCGGTGGCAGCCAAAGGTGCCGCAATCTATGGCCTGAACAGTAGCGCAGAGGATGACGCCCGACTGCAACCGATCGCGGTGGCGCTGATCGTCGCGGCAACACTGGCACATACGATTGGCATCTCGCTCGGAGTGGGTCTGCAAAACGGAATTGTCGCAGCCAAGCTTGTCCTGCTTGCTGTGGTCATCGTTTGGGCTTTTTTCTTCACGTCAGCGGATGTTTGGCAAGGCGGCGCCCTTGCCGCCGGACCAGCCAGCTGGTGGCCGGAGGATCTGTCAGCCTGGACAGTGCTCGTTGGTTCAATGTCTTGGATAGCATTGAGCTATACCGGCTTCAATGCAGCCATTTACGTGGCCGGTCAATCGCGAGACGCGCGAAATACAGTACCGCGGGCGATGATTGTCGCGACAGTCGTTGTCATGATTTTGTACTTGCTTCTGAACACTATCTTCGTCTATGCACCGACCCCGGATGCGATTGCCAATCAGGAGAAAGTAGCGTCTATCGCGGCGACCGTAATTGGTGGTGAAAAGCTTGCCTGGCTGGTACGCATCACGATCGTTCTTTCGATGACCAGCAGTGTCTTTGCAATGTTGCTGGCTGGTCCGCGCGTTTACCAGAAGATGGCCGAAGACGGAGTGATGCCGAAAATCTTTGGTGGAAGCAGCACGGTACCGCGTCTGGCAACTCTCAGCCAAGCGGCGTTAAGTATTGTGGCCGTATTCATGGCCGACCTGTTACAGTTGATGAAGTACCTCGGCTTAACGCTCTCTGCCTGCGGCGCGCTGGCCGTCCTGTCGCTGTGGTGGGTTCGCAAAAAACTCCCCGACGCGCAACCGTTGCGCTGGTGGGAAACAGCATCGATGGTCGTTTATCTAGCAATTACGGCATGCATCCTGGCCGCATCGCGAACAACGCACTCAGACGAATTCCGCGCGATGCTGATCACCTTCGCGCTCGGAGCCCTTGTCTATGCCGCATGGACCTTGTTCGAGTCTATGAAAACTGACGACCCTACGGCATCGAATGACCGCAACTCAATATCGGACCCGCACCAATGAGTAAGCCGGCAGCTTGGTGGCAACGCCCTTTCGCGAGTGCGCAGCGCCAGGCGCGCGCGGGGGACCGAAACACGGTACCCAGTCCAATATCCTACGGCCCCTACCAGCTCTTGCAAAGAATCGGTGGCGGCACAACCCATGATGTGTATCTCGCTCGTCGTACCAGCGATTTAGCAGAGCTGATCTTAAAAACTCTACCAAGCTCTAAAACCAATGAACTCAATCGCCGACGATTCGAGCGTGAATCGCTGGTGATGTCTCAATTAGTCCGGTCCAACTATTTTGCAAAGTTCATCGATTCGGGCTTCGCCGAAGACGGCTCCCTATTTTTGGCCATGGAAAAAGTGGAAGGGCAGACGCTATGGGATGTAATGAAACAATCTAAACCGCTTGCGGATCGATGCGTGCTGTCCATTCTGAAGCAACTAGCCCATGGCTTAGTTGAGCTGCATGGCCTGGGATACATTCATGGCGACCTTGCGCCCAAGAATGCAGTGTTGCTAGGAGAAAAAGTAAAGCTCATCGACCTTGGCCTTACACGGCCGGTTGCCTCGATGCAGGACGGCACCAACGATCGAGAACTGGCCAGCGGCACACCCGCTTTTATGAGTCCCGAAGCGTGCTCGGGGGAAGTGAACTTCCATCCCACTCGGGATATTTATTCGTTTGGTTGCCTGGCCTATTTTTTACTGACTGCGCAACCTCCACTGGTCGGTGCCACTACGATAGAAATCTGCTGGAAACAAATCCACGAACAGCCCATTCCACTTTCCCAACGAAATAGCTCCCACATGGCGGCGCAGTTGGAGGATCTAATCATGGGCTGCTTGGAAAAGAATCCCGCCGATCGCCCGCAGTCTTTGCATGGTTTCACGGAGCTAGCCGAGTAACAGGTAGATAATTCACCCGTCGGCCCATGTGGGGCCCCCAGCTCAAACAGCTGGACTCACTGCCCCATAGCGTGCCCCGCTACTCCCTGATCGCCCGCGCAGTGATTTCCAGTCTATTGGACGCGCTGTTGCATCCTAGTGTCGCTTGATCCAAAATGCTTGCTCCAGCCCATTTCTCAAACCCCATAAGCTCACCATGAAGAAAAAAATTTCGACTGTTCTCAGCTGCCTGATTGCGATGAGCGTCCATGCAGCCGCTCGTAGCGAAGAGACCGTTTTCAAGACCTTGCTAATCGATGGCCAGAACAACCATAAATGGCAAGAGACAACTCCCATTATCAAGGCCACGTTGGAAAGTACCGGTCGATTCGATGTCGATGTCGCCACCACGCCAGAAAAAGGTGGGGATATGACAAAGTTCAATCCCAAATTCTCCGACTATGACGTGATCGTCAGTAACTACAATGGCGAAGCGTGGTCGCCAGCAACTCAAAAATCTTTCGTCGACTATGTCCATGGCGGTGGCGGTTTTGTGAGTGTCCACGCAGCCGACAACTCGTTCCCAGATTGGCCTGAGTACAACCAGATGATTGGTGTTGGCGGCTGGGGCGGTCGCAATGAAAAAAGTGGTCCCTACGTTCGCTGGCGCGATGGAAAAATTGTTCAGGATACTCAGCCCGGTCGTGGCGGTAGTCACGGCAAACGGCACCCTTTCGAAGTCGTTGTTCGCGACACCGAGCATCCAATTACACGTGGCATTCCCGCATCGTGGCTACAAGCTGAAGACGAGCTCTACGCAGAGCTACGTGGTCCGGCAGCCAACATGCATGTCCTGGCAACTGCGTTCAGCGACAAGGGAACTGGCGGTACAGGCGAACATGAGCCAATCTTGATGGTCATTGAATCCGGCAAGGGACGCGTATTCCACACAACGCTAGGACACGATGCCGTCTCAGAGAGTGGAGCGGGATTCCAAGTAACGCTCCAGCGTGGAGCAGAGTGGGCAGCAAGTGGCAAAGTCACCCAGCCTGCAGTCACGGCTGCGCTACTGAGCAATAAGGAAGCCATCAAGCGCGATCCATCCTCACTAACCAAGCCGGCGCCTGCCAAAGTCGATTTTGCAAGTCCACCTAACATTAACGGGGACGGCTGGGTTTCCATTTTCAATGGACAGGACCTTACCGGATGGTCGCAGAAGAATGGCTTAGCTACGTACGCAGTGGAGGAGGGAGCTGTGGTAGGACGAACAGCCAAGAACAGTCCGAATTCTTTCATGTGCTCTGAAAAGGACTACAGCGATTTTGAACTAACGTTCGAAGTCAAGGTCGACGTGGGCTTGAACTCCGGAGTTCAAATTCGCTCCAAGAGTCTGGCGGATAAAGACAAGGGACGTGTTCATGGTCCTCAAGTTGAAATTGAAACAGGCCCCGCTGAAGCCGGATACGTCTATGGCGAAGCGACTGGACGCGGCTGGCTCAGCCCCTATCAACCCAAGCACGAAACGATGAAGAACAATGACTGGAATCGCTTCATCGTCCGCGCCGTCGGCCCTCGAATCCAAACTTGGATAAACGGCCAAATGATCGAGGACATAACCGATCCGGACAGCTACCAATCCGGATTCATTGGGTTGCAGGTACACGGGGTCGGAGACAAAGGTCCGTTCGAAGTGCGTTGGCGCGATATTCGCATCCATGAAATCAAGCAGTAGTAGCTTATAGCAACGCCAGCTGACCTAAAAACCAGCTGGCCTGCCGTGGCACAGCCAATTGATCCTAGCTCGCGCAGCACAAGTTTTCAGGTGCATTAAATTGAATCGCTCTGCAGACCGATTTCGTTCTGCAGAGTGATTCTCATGAGCTGCAAACCTGAACTCTGGAACTCTAGCTGATTTCTGGAACAACGTAGGGCGCGCGATACTCTCTCTTGAGGAATGAATTCGCTTTGTCCGCCCCTGCCCCTGTGAACGCAGCCTTGGCCACATCGTACTCAAGAATTGGACTTAACTTTAGTTCATTCATTTCTACTGCGTGAGCCTTAATGTGAACCTGCATCTCATCATGCAACTCGCCCCACAGTGGTAATTCCTTGGCCAGTTCCGCAGCCGCACCCGCAGTGTACTTCTCGCCAGCTTGGAAAGCGATATTTGCCAAGTTACACCAGCCTGTGGAGTAATTGCCCATTTCGACATCGGTATTCAGTGCGCTTACATCGCGGGAGCGGACGCAATCGATGAAATTCTGTTGGTGCAGTTTGTTTCCGCTATTTCCTTTGAACTCGCGAATTACCTTACCCGCCTTATCGTACGCCACCGCTTTACCGCGTTGGCCCTCAAAACGGCCGCCTTCGCAGTAGGCGATGTAACCGCTGCCAGGTCCGGGATGGTCGGGCGATTTCTTTTTCTCGCCCGCTTTGGCGGTTAGATTGGTCAAGCCTATGACCGTCGGAATCTCGCCCGTATCGAAATAGACAAAGTGAACGTTGGGAGTCTCGCCGGCATCGTCCCAGGCCACACGACCTCCCGCAGCCATAATGCGACTGGGAAGAGAAACTTTATCTTGGAAAATATTATTGCGTGCGTCGTCGAGTACGTGCACACCCCAATTGCCCATTTCGCCGGAACCCGTATTGAAGTCCCAGTGCCAATCGTATTGCAAATTGTCGCGGAAGATCGGCTTGTCTTGCGCTGGACCGAGCCAAACATCGTAGTCGACATTCTTCTCAATCTCGAGCGGTGTTGCGCGTTTGCCGATTGGTTCGCGGACGCCGATCCGGTTCACGCGACAGCTCAAGATCTTACCGAGGCCTTTTTCTTCGTGGAGAAACTTCTTGATCTCGGCTTGCATTGGATCGGAGCGTTGTTGAGTTCCAACCTGACATATTCTGTTGTACTTGCGGGCTGCTTTGACGGTCTGATCCCCTTCCCACTGTGAATGGGACAGCGGTTTTTCGACATAGACGTCCTTGCCGGCTTCCATGGCCCAAATCGATGCCAGGCAATGCCAGTGATTGCATGTCGCGACGATGACGGCGTCGATGTCTTTATCGTCCAACATCTTTCTTGGGTCGGAAAAAGTTTTCGCCTTCGGAAAAATTCGGCTTTTTTCATAAACACGGCTACCATCTGGATCGCACAGCCCCGTTACGGCAACGCCAGCCGTCTCGCTGTAGACCCGCATGTGTTCACCGGCTCGTCCACCACAGCTGATAAAACCAATACGAATTTCTTCATTGGCCATGGCTCGCGCAGCACGATTCGGAAAAGTCCACACGGCCCCCGCAGCGAGCGCGGTGCCAAGTAGCTTTCTGCGAGTGATTTGAGTTGCCATAGTTAATTGCTCCTTGAGGTTGGGGAAAAGTTTCGCAGGCGGGTTCAACCCATGCAGTATATTTGAGGAAGGCGATTACCACAGCTTGGAATCGCTCACGGGCGGCCTTTATTCGCGGGAAACGCCATCAATCGGCTGGGGCTGGTGACGAGCAACGTGTCCCCAGCAAATAGGACATTCACGCCGTCCATGGCACTAGGCTCAACATGGAACCGTCCCTTGATCGGAGGCACATGCTCCCGAGCGTCACTATTGGCCCAGCTCGCCGGAAAAACAAACATTTCTCCGGAGGTTGGGAAGTAAACACTATCGCCGCGAATACACCCGCGACCCAATCCGCGCGGACTTGGCAATGCACCGACAGGTAGCGGCGTTGTGGCTCCGGGGAAGCTCCCCGTAAGCCTGCCGGTCTTCTGGTTCAACCACAACAATCGATCGCCACTCGCTATTAGTGTCTCGCCATGTGTTCCCAATAAGTGAATCGCATCCGCTGCCTCCGCATCGTCCGTAGACCAAACCAGATCGCCAGAAAGAATATCCAATGCAAAAATCTCGGGTGTATCCTGCGGTGCACAAAAAACCAGTCCAGCGGACAATAGGCAGGGCGTTAAATCGCGATACCGAAAACGATCGGGTTTAGGGAATTCACTGCTCTCACTTCGGGAGGCATACTTTACAAGCCATTCGATCGCGCCGGTCATCGGATCGAGACAAACAATGGAACCTAAGTTCGTATTGTAGAACAGTCGACCTCCGGCCAGAGTCAACAGTTGGCTGGAAATCAGATTCGCGCGCTCGGCGCCTGCTATGGCACCATCGGCTAATGCGCCCGATTTCCAGACTAGCTCACCCGTGAATCGGTGAAAAGCAGCCACGCTGCGGCGTAGCCCCACGTTATCGCGCTCGGCAATCGCAACCAACAGCATTTCGCCCCAAGCGACAGGTGGCCCTTCGAATTCCGCGTTCGAAAAATCCGGTGTAGTCAAGTGCAAAGGGAAGCCAGGCAACATGCTCCCTTGCTTGCGTAGATCAAGCCCTATCAAGTAACTGCTGGAACTATCCTTCCTGGACGCCACCGCATTGACTCGCCCGGTAATTGGACTTCCAAGCCTTGCGTAGAGGCAATTGTCCGAAACCTCAACGCAGGCTCTTGGCGTGCCGATTAAGGGATATCCAAGCGGTATAAATGCAGAAGCTGAAATCTGACTATCGAATAGTGGCAGCGCGACTGGGCCGCCCGGCCAAGACTTACCGGTTTGCAAATCATAGGCAACGACCCGCGTCAACTCGTTGAGAAAAACCTTGCCATCATGCACTACTGGGAAATAGGGAAGTATGGCGCGTTCGGATTCGGCTACTCGCGGCTTGCTAGCCGCGCGACGATCGGCGCTGGCAGAGTATCGCTCCAGCTGCTGGGACCAGGCTGGCCACACCGCGTAAGAGCGAAACTCTTCTAGATCGACGTCTCGAGAAGTCGCGAAGGCACTGGCAATCTTCTCCTCTTTCAGCGAATGCCATGCCTCAGTCTCCGCAACAAACTGCAGCAACCCTTGCCTCTGCTCCGCGGATAAATCGGCGGCGATCCGCCGAGCCCAAGCTCGAGTGGCGACGAGGTCAAGCTGCCCAGGGTTCATCGCAGCAGCCAGCACTAACCGACGAACCACCTGTGCAATGTGCGGATCGGACTGCCACGCTGGCTGACCGATGGTTGCGATCCACAACTCAGCTTGCTCGGCAGACCGCTTCTCTGCACTGGCTTGCTGCCAGGCGTAGGGAGCGTACAAGCTGGCTGCAAAACTCGGTGATGCAGTCGATCTGTCAGTTTTCGCGGGCAGTGGAATCCTAGTCAAACTGGATATGCGATGTGCAATTTGGCTTGCAGCAATTCCCCATCCCTGCTCGAGCTCCAAATCGCAAACAAGCAACTGGAACTGGGGGCCCAACTCTGTGGCCGCGTATCGACGAGCTATGCGTGCCGCGCTAACCGTGTCCTTGGACAGCTGCAGTTCGCTCAACGCCGTGACAGCCTGCTCGCGATTGCGATCCTGATACCGCTGTGCCGCCTCGGGGTGGGATTTCAGCAATTGGGCTGTTCGTTCGCCGATCCAAAGTGTCAGGGGAATGTACCGCTGCGTGGTTAGCGTGGCGGAAGTCTGCTGGTACGGTACCGCCACAAGATGCGTTTCCGCTTCGTCGAGCAGCTTCTCCAACAAATCGAAAGCCTCGTCAACTTCAGCGGCTTGAGCCAATTCGTCGGCTTGCTCCATCATCAAACGCTGCGCGGGCGAAGCGAGCAGCGGCGGTGGTTGGGAAATAGTAGGCTGTGCGAGTCCTGTTCCATCCAACACACTGGCCAATAACACAGCCACACCACACGCCTGCAAACAGAGCGGTACGATTTTCGACTGGCTCAGTACCATCTGGGCTCATTCAAGGTTGGCTAACAACTGCGACTGGAACGTAAAACTGATACAGCATCAAGTAGACGACGATGCCAGTAATTGACACATAGAACCATACCGGCCAGGTTATCACAGACAATCTGCGATGTTGCTCCAAATTTCCTTTCAAACCCAAGTAAATGCTACCCAGGGCAAGAAAAGGCACCAGCGCGGCTAAGAGAATATGTGTGAGCAGTACACCATAGTAGATGTACCGTACGAAAGTCGGGGCCACAGCCGGATCTTTGGGAAACGCCTTACTACCCGCGTAGGCATGGTAGGTCAAATAACAAACTAGGAAAACAACATTAACTCCAAACGTTGCCAACATCACATTTTTATGCGCGGCTGCGCGCTTACTCTTGATCAATACCAAACCAAGAATGAGCAACACCGTTGCCGCCGCGTTCAGAGATACGTTGATATGGGGTAATAGCTCAATCACATTCTTCTCGAATCATAGCAGCGCAAATCTCGATGCTGCTCATAGAAAATCATTGGGACTCGGCACTCTCAGCTGGCCTGTCTTGATCCGGCATAACTCCGCCAGAGCTTAACAGTTTTTCGATATCTCGCTCCAGCTTGCTGAACTGCAACGGATCGGACCAAGTATAAAAGCCCACGTTTTTGCCGTCGGCATCTACCAAGACAAACTTTTCTGCATGGAAGCGGCGCTCTGCCGCAAGAAAGTACATCTCGCCTGCGACGCGAGTGATGTAGCTCATGTCTCCAGTTAGGAACAACCACTGTTTAGGATCGGCGTGGAACCGTTTGGCGTATTCGGCTAAGACCTCCGGTCGGTCGACTTCTGGATCGCAAGAAATACTCAACAAACGGATAGGCTTGCCGAAAAACTTCTGCTGCAATTCCTCTACTTTTGCGTTTTGATTGACACAGATTGAGGGACAAAGCGTAAAGAAGAATCCCACTACATAGGGCTGTCCCCTGAGATCGTCACTGCTGACCAATTCTCCGGAACGTTCTATTAATTCGAAGCGAGTAAGCCACTCTTCCGACTCAGGTCCATTCTTGTCCTTCGCACGATAACGAGAGTTCCCATTTCTGGCTGAATCTTTGTCTGGCTGATCGGCTATATCAGGCTCTGTGTATGAGCCAAGCGAAACCACCGGACTAGGCGACAGGCGGCGACCAAGGATTGCCGAAACGATTCCGGCACCCGCTAGCATCAACAACACTAACAGCA
>JBGSTP010000290.1:0-17315 GCA_041736515.1 Pirellulaceae bacterium | reverse complement strand
TCGCGATAGTCAATTTCCAGGCGATAATCTCCAATCGCGAAAACATCTTCAGTATTCCGTGAAACTCGAACGATTAGTGATGGATGATCCTCAAGCGAGCCAATATCTACTTGAAGGTTGTTGTCGAAGATGCTATCCGCTTTGACATCTGCAAGCTTGTTTCCGAATTGGTCAAGAACCTCCAGTTTTGCTTTTACTAGGCTGATTCCAGAGGCCCATAAGCGAATAGAGATTTTCTCTTGGTCTGGTGAAGTGGTTATTCGGTAGTAGTCAACGTCGCGTAGACTGTTCAGCGAGCCGTTGATAGAAAGCGGTTGCGACCCATCGCCGGAGGGAGGCGACACCAAAGTTGCTCGAGCACGCGTGTTATTGGAAACCGTTTCGTAAACATCGCGCCTGGGACCGTAGAGCTGTCGGATGGCAGCGATATCGGTCGATTTGAGTTTTCCATTGGGGCCCGAATAAGTCCCGTTCATCACGGCGCCAATGTTATTATTGTCGGCTAACCCCAGCGCATTGCCAGCCTCATGCAGTAGCACGGAAAACAATTCCGCGGCCGGCCCCTTATCATTGGCTTCGGGAACCTGAATTGCATTGGATGAATGCCAATCCCCTAGGAAGTAATTCGTGTGCGTATTCAGGAGCACATCACCCGACCAAGTACCTGCAATTTGTTGGTAGGGAAGAGCGTTAGCCAATACACCCATCTGAGGAAACGCTCCAATTCGAAATTCCCCGAAGCGCGGGTCGTTGGAAGACAGCCCCACGGCACCAAAGTCATCACCGCGATCGGCAACCAAACCTATATTGATGTTTGCGTGCACTGCCCATGTTTGAAATGCGCGTAGGGCCGTTTCCTGCCAACGCAAGCGATCGGTCACCTGGTCCAAAACTTCTCGAGCCGCATTGCGGTAGGCGCCGATTGCAGCTTGATCGGTGGGGAAACTAACGGACAGGTTCCGGGGATCAGGCCATATGGTTCCAAAATTGGCCAATAGCCGGCGGTCCTCTAGCGACTCCAGCACAGGAGACCGGCGTTCCGAAGGTTTTGATTTTTTCATGATAAGTTTCGACTTGAAGAGACGGATTTTCTAGACCAAATATAGGGTTCAATTTGACTTGTAGAATTCTGCAACGGTTAGTAGACCAACGAAGGAATCCTGCGTGCGCAGGTTGTCGAGATCCACATCGGTCGACAGCAAATCAGCTCCATATCCATGGCGAATCGCTAGCGCAAGCAGACGAATGGCACGCTGAGCGTGTTCCATTTGATGTGGCGAAATCAAAGCGTAAGCGCACGCCATTTGATAAAAGGTCGACGGCGCGAGTTTCTGTTCTCGATGCGAAAGCCATTCAAGGTCTCGCAGGCAATCGCCAGTGTGCCCCTGGCGCGCGAGCAGTACGCAACGGCCAGCCCGAGCTGCCTCGTTCTCGGGACTCAACTCTAAAATTTGATCCAAGGCTGCACGAGCGCCTTCCAGGTTGTGCAAGTATTCCGATTCCACATGAGCCAGATTTTGCAAGGCTAAAATTGAATTGGCTTGTAAGCTCAGGGCGGAATTCAAATCCGCTTTCGCCCTTTCAGGCTCGCGGGGTAGATGAGCGAGGGCTCTGGACACCCAGTCGTCAATGTCCTGTGGGGGGCTGGTCAATCCGCGATTAAAATCGGCGAGATATTTTTCTCGGTCATTGGCGAGACGATGCATGCGTGCCCTCGTAAGCCACAGACGGTTCGAGGCTGGCTGAAACTCCAACGCGGCGTCCAGATCCTGAATTGCTCCATCGATGTCCCTCAGTTTCTCGCGAACTAGTGCTCGACGCATGTAAACAGCAGCCAGTGATGGAGCTAGCGCAATAGCTCGCGAATAATCTTCCTCCGCCGGACCAAACTTGCGTAGGCGTTGTAGTATTTCGGCTCTCTGAATAAAGGCCCCTACGCTCTTGGGTGCGACTCCAATTGCCAGCCCGTAGGACTGAAGCGCCGACTCGAGCTGTCCCAATTGCGATTCGGCGTCACCTAAAATCATCCAATACAAGTGGGCAGGCAAGTGGTTAACATCAAGGCATTGCAATCGTTCCATAGCCTGTCGAGCCTGTCCCTGCCTGACATCGGTACGAGCTTGCAGTAGTGCTATCAAGTAGTGCGAATCAGCTGCATCCAGTCGTTTCTCCAGTGCACGCATTGTTGATTCGTAGCGAGAAGAGACTTGACCTGTGTCGTGCTGCAGTAATTCACGCAACGAGTTCAACAGTGCATTGAGACTCAACGAGTCCGACAAAGCTGTAAACTGCGACAAAAGTTGATGCAGTTGTTCGCGTTCGGCACGAGTCAGTTCCGCTGCGGAACTGACTCGCAGGGCGGCCGTCGCGATACAGAACTCGAGGATCGCAAATTGTGCTGCAGTGCGATCTTGGAGACTTAGCCATTCTAACCAATCAGCGCGGGGCCTCGATTTGCTAGGATCGGTCTTGCGGCCTAGCAGCGGGGCTGTCAATTGCACTGATTCTGCGAGTAGCGGCGGCCATTGGCTCGGATCGGGGTCAACCATCTCAGCCAGTAACCGCCTGGACTCGATGTTAAAACTAGTAGCGCGTGCTTGGGAATTGAGCACGTTATTCTTCTTCCATGCAACAGTTATCGCACTTGCAAGGAGTCCGATGATCACGAGGCTGAGCAATGCAATTGGGCCAGCCGAAAAGAATCGCGGGTAGCGCCGCAGCATTTTAGGCACGCGCCCATTGAATAAGTTCTCGCGTGCATGAAGCAATGGGCGATTAGCAAATTCGCGCTCAACGTCTTCTAGCAGAGTCAACGCATCTGCATAGCGATCCTCGGGGGCGAACGACAGACACTTTCGCAGAATGGCCTTGAATCCAGCCGTAGTTGTAGGATTGCTAAAAGCGACAGACTGTTGACGATTGTCGATTGCAATCTTGACATCGCTTTCCGCCTGTGACAGCGGAGGCGGGTATGGGAGTCTATTCTCTAGGAACTCGAATAGAATGACGCCCCAAGAGTAAACATCTGTGCTGGCACCGATGCGAGTCGTTTGCCCGAGCAGCAATTGTAGTTGTTCGGGCGACATGTAGGGCAACGTTCCACCAGCCCAGGCGGCGGATTCTCGTTCGAAGTTTGTTGAGAGATTGAAATCAATGAGTGCCGGTTCGCCATCATTGCGGATGAGAATGTTGGCTGGCTTCAGATCCCCATGGATCACTCCGCGCTCATGAGCATGAGCCAAGGCTGCCGACAATCGGCCGGCCAACTAAAGAGTAGATTGCCGGGCATCGAGCGTGCGCAGTTTTTCTAATGGTTGGGCCCCCGTTGCATTCCAGACACGAACGTTTTCGACCTCCTCTGCATTCAGTGGATTGCACTCCGCAGTCACTCCTACCGTAGCCAAGCGAGTTTGTGCTGATTGCACCGTTCCCACCAAACTCTGGCCATCGCGAGAGGACTGAGAGTTGCTGCCAATCCAGTCCGCTAAGGTTGCAGAGCCAAAGTATGGCATACATAGAGCAGAGTAGGCCCCGATGCGATGCAGTGAAAAAAGAGGAACAATACCGGTGTGCTGCAATCTGGCTAAGTGTGTCGGCTCGTCAAGCGCACGACGCACAACCTTGAGCGCAACGTATCGACTGGCCAAGCCAATTTGAGTTGCCAAGAAGACTGTGCTGAATGCTCCCTGGCCTAGTACAGCCAAAAGTTGAAAGTCACCGAAGCGAACACCTACTCTCGGTTCTTCGTTTCCGACTGCGGATGACCGTGCTAGTTGGCTTTCGCAAGGTTGATCGAAGTTTTGTGCGATGCTTGCATGTGCCAATGGAACATGAGCAGCTACCATGCTTGATCTAGGCGATGATGTCTTCAATGAAGAGAACCAACTCGAACGGCCTATTCCTGGCAGCCAGCTGTACCGATGTGGTGTCACCGACAAATTACCGGATCTGCGAGCGCGAAAGTCTTCGAATGCAATCGCCGAAACTACTCTAGAATCCGCGCTCAGTTTCGGAAAAGTTGCGAAATAGCTAAACAAATCAACTTCACAGTCGGACGCATATCGCCGGTCGATATCAACGCGTATGAATTCAACCAGCGATTGGGGATCATCAAACTCATGATAGTTGGCGATGAAATCTCGCAAAAAGTGTGTGGCTGCAGACCATTGCTGCTCGAAGAGTTCGAGCGCGTCATCCAGCTGCTCGTGGGTGCGAATGGACTCGCGATGTTCAGCCATGGGAGAATTCGCCATCATCAAGGATTTGGATTAGCTTCTCTCTAGCGGACTGCAGGTTGCGCTCGACGCCTCGTCTCGAACGCTGAAGTTTGTTAGAAATTTCCTCAACGGAGTAAGCTTGCACTCGCAACATGACGACCTCCCGTTCTATCGGCCTGAGACCCTCAATCGCTTCGCGAATTGCCAGTTCGAACTCACCTGCAGTGAGGCGACTGGCGGCCTCAAAATTTTGCAGTTCGTCGATAGACTGGCTTCGACGCTCATCGCGTTTGCTCGCCAACCGACGGCGAGCATTGCTGCGAACCTTGTGTACCGCCACAATCGCGACAAGATGCCAGAGCGATCCACTTTGGGGCGCATTGTAGTCGCCGCTCGATAGCCCACGGAAGATGCTCTTAAAAACACTTTGAACGATATCTTCAGGCTGTACCATTGCTCGAAGATGATCCGCCATCTGCTGTTGCACCAGCCCATACACGCGTCTTACGTACCGATCGTAGAATTCATTGGCCGCCTGCTCGTCACCCGTGCGAAGACGCGCAATCAATGATTGATCGGAACTGAGCGGTTTGGTCATTGGAGATACGCACAAGAGGAAAAAACACCCACTCATCTTATTTAAGCGACGAGTCAAGTCCACTGTTTTCAGTTGCCACGCGAGCCTTTCCCCCCGTGGCAATATTCAGTCCTCATCAGACTAGGTAGATTTGACTAAGGGAGCAGGACTTCAAACTCCTTGATGTCTTTTTTTGTACCACCGAAGATTCCCAAGTCGGTAAGAGTGTCGATGCCTGCCCCACCTTCAAACACAGCGTCCTCGGCCGCACTCACATTGGCTCCAACTACGCTGTCCACTCCCGAGTCCACGCTGACTGTAATCGATTTTCCAGACTCAATATTGTCTAAGGTGACAGTGTCGTTCCCTGCACCGGTGAAGATACCAAAATCCTCTGACGTTATTAAATCCTGAACAGCGACCGAATCGGACCCCAAATCTGAGCTAATAACCGCCGCAAACGACACCACTCGACTAACACTGATCGAGTTGTTTCCTGCTTTTGATTCGATCGAGAGTACTTCGGCAAGTGTCGAATCCGATACGGCGATGACGTCCCGAGCAGCATCGGAGACAACGGTTAGCGATTTACCGGATACAAGACCGCTGATGTTTGCATTGAGGGAATCCAAACCACCGTCCACATAAGTATCTTCCACCACGGTAACGCTGCCAAGCTGAATATTGTCGGCTCCCTCTGCGGCTTCGATCGTTAGATTGGCACCGACTGTGACTGGCGAGGATGTGTTTAGCCGATCTGCCCCTGCGCCCAGATTTACGTAAAGATCATTTCCGGTTTGGATGCCACTGAGTGTAACCACATCGTTGCCTCCTTCCATGCGAATATCTGCAGCGTTCAATTGCAGGCGAGGGAACCGCGCCCTAGCCAAACCATTCACTGTCGTGCCATTTCGGCCAGATACTATGACATCGCCGGTAGCAGTACGGCTGAGCAGGACACTGTTGTTGGCGTTATCACCAGTCACTAACAACAGCGAACCTTCCAGTACCGCTTGTACATTGTTAGCCTGGACCGCAGGTGCTAAGCAGCCAGCCAGCACCAATGCGAAAAAACGTCCAAAGAAGAATTGTTTACGGGACATCGTTAAACCTCAGAAATAGATGCTACTCACCGTATAGGTGGATTGGAGTCCGGCAACTTGCCCATTGCAGTTGCTACGACAAGAAAAGGCCCAAGACCAGCGATCGTCCGCCAAAAAATCTAGCGGGAAAAGGAAAGCAACATATTAGGGCCGAAAGTCAGGCAGGTTAGCGCTAAAGTGTGCGTATGGCGCGCCGGTTCCATCAGCCAGACAGGGTTCAGAACTAGATCCCCAGCGATCCAAATAACCATTGGCGGACAAGTCGCTCGTTCGGACCTTATCTGTCTAGCATCGACCATGCATCCAGCGGGACCTGCAGCGATGCTGATTCACAGGTCAGTTTACAAGCGAGTGCCTAACATGAAAAATCGATCAGGTTCGTTTCGGAAGATTCGGCTCGAAGCCCTGGAACGCCGCCAATTGATGGCAGGAGATGTAGTCGTAGCACTAGAGGGAAGTCTTCTGACTGTTGAAGGTGATAACCTTGATAACCAAATTGCGATTACGCGAACTGCGATTGGAGATATCGTAGTCGCGGGACAAAATGGCACGCTTATCAATGGTCTTCCCTCCGTCCGCTTTCCTCAGGCCCAACTCAATGCTGTTGATGTGCGCATGGAGGCTGGAAATGATACGGTTGCTCTTCGTGGTCTGCAGGTTGCGAATGACTTGAGCGTCAATCTTGGCGCAGGGGACGACCGACTCACCGCCCCAGCGTCCGCCGCAAGTACAGTCAACGGCAATATGACCGTTCTAGGAGAGGAGGGAAACGATGTGATTCAACTTGCAACTCTATCTGTAATGGAAGATTTGACCATTGATGGTGGCTTGGGCAGCTTGAATGCAAGGATCAACGCATCGAGCATCGATAAAGTGATGTCCATTATCGGAGATGAGGCCAACGATACGGTCTTGGTAACAGGATCGCGCATAGGCTTGAATGTATCGCTCGAAACTAAGGGCGGATCAGATCGAGTCACGTTGACAGATTCCGACGCGTTTCAGATCGCGATCAATACCGACGCAAATGGCCCTGTGGGGCTAGATCAAGTTACCTTGGATCAAGTCACCACAGTGGAGGACCTTGGAATTTTCACGGGAGCTGGAAATGACCTTGTTCGTTTGACTGACGTAACCAGCGGCAAGTCGATCATTGTTGGCTTAGATGAAGGTAATGATCGTTTGGTTGCGACTAGAGTACAGGCTGCTGAGGATGCTGTATTCGAAGGCGGCGCAGGCGTTGACACGCTTGAAAATTATGGCATCTCCGCTGGAATTAAGCGAGAGTTCAAAGAATTCGAGGTTCTTCGCTGAAGTTGGTAAATCAACTGGCAGTCATTTTCTCCAAGTCAGCTTGAAGAGTTGGGGAACTTGCTGCCACGTGCCAAATTGTTCGGTGGTGACCATGCACACGAAAAGGGGACCGGTGCCGGTTCCCTTTATGCGCTTATTCGCCGCCCAATCGCTCCTGCGCACAATTAATTTCTTAGAAATCCGAGCCAAGGAGCCTATGCTGACGCTCGATTAGACCTGTGTGGAACTTGCGCTCAAAATCAGTGATAGTTTCTGTTTGCAAATCGGCCCCAAAGCTGTCAAGAACCAGCTAGGCGAGATCGGAATGGCTTCTTCTTCGAAAAACCGCCAAAACCTGGAGCTTATCGCCAATGGCTAATCGCCAACAGGCTAATTAAAGGAATACAAATCGAAGGGTGACTTTCCGGGATAAATGTTTAGAATCTATTGTGACAGCGCCACGTTGATTCGAAAACACTGGAAATTACCGGCTTTTCTGATAAGTGAGCGGCAAGGCGCTAGCCGCCGGTTTTTGCACAGTTTTTTCCTGGAAATACCGGCGGCGGCTAGCGCCTCATTAAAGTGGCGCTGTCCAACAATTGTCTGCGAGTGCAGTTGCCTTCGATTTCTTGCTAGTAACGAAAATCAAAAATGATGCGAAAAATTCCAATTGGCGTCTTAGCTGGCCTGGTATCAACGACTTGGATCTTCGCGGCCGCGAACCTGCTGACCGCGCAATCAATTGAAGGAACTCGTTCCATTTTGGAGCCCAACGTGCCGGCCACTAGTGAGCCGGCAGTCGAGTCGAAGCCAAATTTGCCGGTGAGCCCCAATGTGCCACTTGTCCCAAATAATCCCGCCGCGCCCGGTGCCACAGTTGACCTGAACGGACCGAGCCAGCGCGAGACGGAGTTGCCACAGGATAAAGTCCCAGAGAATAAAGTCCCAGAGGATAAATTCCCACAGGGTAGAGTGCCTGAGGATTTCGCGGAGACCCTGCCAAGCCCGTCGTCCGAAGCGACGAAGTTGCGACGGCATAGTACCGATGGCAGTGCCTCAAGGGTGGAGCTGCCGTTGGAGAGTGACGCTCCCTCCGCCAGTAAAGCGGTGCCGAGGCTTGGCTTGGCTGAAGAGAAGCGACTGCAAGGAACAAGTGAGCTGCTAAAAACACTGTCCACTGAGATGGAATACGATGTTGTCCTGGCAGGACCTGTCCATGAAGCACTAATCACGCTGTCCGCCGAGCGTGCTCAGCGAGTTGTCGATGTCGTTTCCGAACAACCACCTGCACCGGTTAAAGAACAGCCTTCGCCGGACGGATCGATAGACGGCGTGCCCGAGTTTAACGGACATGACGTGAGGTGGATCGACGGCTATTGGGCTTGGTTCGACGATGCAAGTCGGTTTGTTTGGGTTAGTGGGCTGTATCGGGATTTTCCACCGGGACGCTCCTGGAAACCTGGCTATTGGAGCGAAACGACGGGTGGCTATCGGTGGACCAGCGGCTACTGGGCAGAGACTGGAGATAGAGCAGTGGACAGCATATCCTACCTGCCACCTCCTCCGCCACCGAAAGACTCGGCGCCGAGCACCCCCGCAACCAATCCGGATTCCTTTTGGATGCCTGGCCATTGGGAGCACAAGAACGGCGAGTACGTATGGACGAATGGCTATTGGACCGCTCGCACTGACAATTGGATCTGGCAACCGGCATATTACGTCAATTCACCCCAGGGATCCATTTTTGTAAGTGGATATTGGGACTATGAACCTCAATTCCGTGGCCAGGCCTTTGCACCGGTAGTCTTTCGCGAAACTAAAGTAGAGGATTCCGCATACGTCCTCAGGCCGCGGTACCCACTATCTCGACCGGCGGCTTGTTTGCTGCATCTATTTGTAAAGAAAGACTCGCGGCAACTCTATTACGGGGATTTTTATGACGACGAATTCGTGAAAAGGGGATACCTGCCCTGGTATTTGAGCGCAGAAGATGCGTCTGCCAACGATGAAAGTCCGCTGTTGTCTTATTACGCTTGGAAATACTCCCGCTACGGATTTGATTTCGTCAGTAGTATGTCGCGCTATGCCACGCATTTTCGCGGTGCTCCTGCCATTCGTCCTGCACAGCAACTTGCCGTCAATCGCGATCTGATGCTGCAGGATGGCCTCGCAGGTCAAGTCAATGCGGCAAATTTTGATGAGATTGTGCGCGGTAATGTAGGTGGGCAAACGGCGCGCTTTTTGGGAAATGTTACGCAGCAGACACCGTTGCGGAACCAACCGCAAAGCCCAGTGCAACCCGCGCTTTCACAATCGGATCCAGCAGGAAGCTCGAGTGCCGCGGGACGTACGAATACTCCTGAGAGAACCGCCTCCTTTGCCGCTCCCATGGGGGCGTCAAATCTGCCCGGGCTAAGCCCACAACCACTCGGAGGGCCGGCTCTGTATTCAATCGGGGGCGGCAGAGCAGTCCTGGTTTTCCCAGGCGGACGCATCGGATTGCCAACGCCTAATTTGGTGCCGAACGGAATTGGCCTAATGGGGCCAGGTCTACGCTTGCCTGCATTTCCGCCCAATCCCATTGGACGCTTGCGTGGACGTCGCTAAGCATGCCACGGCTGCCGGATTCAGAAGTTCTCGATTGAGTTTCGACGGCACGTAGCCGGGGATGTAAATCGAGGTAAATCTGATCCAATGCTTGGCAGCAGGTGGCTACGATCTCCGGCCTAGCCACTATCGCCAGACGGTGGAGGAGTCGAGTTTTTGCTTGAGATGTACATCGACGCTAATCTTGGCAGTTTAGAAGTCGCGAGTTGTTTGCCTGGGATGTAAATCTGGTTCACCGCTTGGCAGCGGGTAGCTGCGATCATCTGACAGTGATTGTCAATCTTCCATTCGCAGTCGACGCAGAGTTGCTTAGTCGGATAGTTCGACAAGATCGCGGAGTAGCAGACTTAGGTGCCCATTTCGGTCATGCTCGAACACGACGAAGTCTACTGTGCTAAGTAGTTTGTGCATAACATCTGCGTTGGGTTGGCGCAACAGCCGACCCAGAGTCGAGGGACGCGATACCTCGGCTACCAGGTCTTCTAACCAGACTGCATTGGGTGGTGTTTTCGCGCCAATCAACACGAGCGCATCTTGGGCCAAAGCACTTTCGATCATCCTCATAAACTCGCGACTGCAGTCATCGAGGATCGTACATACGCTTGGGTTGTGCCAGGTTACATTTCCACGCTCAACCATCGTACCCAGCAATTGTCGCCCAAAGCGTCCCAACCTCTCGACGTTGATAATTGCTGTGAGCGTGAATTCCGGCTCCAAACGCTTAAGCATCTCGGGCAAGAGCGATGTGTTGTCTGTTCGCTCACTAGTCTCCTCGAGCAAACAAGGTATGTCCGACATGCGAAAGTTGTAATCCGACCACCACGAATTGTTACTAAGCACAGTGCAAACGTGAGACGTGCGTTTCTCATAGTTCAATGATGGTTGCGGCAAAGACTGCTTCGACTGTTCCTTCGCCAGCTGACATCTCCGCGTTACCTGTTCATCCGACTCATCGCTTGGACTGTCGCTTGGGAATAAAGGGACTAGACGTACAGGCGATTCAGGAGTGGACAAAGAACTTGCGTTGGGTGAGCTGAAGGTAAAGCCGTCTTTCGCATGCGGATTCTCGTCGTCGTCCAACACGGAAACCTCGAAAGTGGATTCTCCTGCGCGAATGCGATCACCTGAGCAAAGTTCCACGGCAGATATTTTGGCGTTGTTAACGAATGTCCCGTTGGCACTGCCCACGTCGCGAACGCGAAACGAAGAAATCGTTCCTTCCAAAATTAAATGTCGACGCGACATGTGCGGGTCGGAAGGAACGGAGAAATCGGCCGAGGAAATACGGCCAATCTCAATTGTTTGACTTGTTCTGAGCCAGAATCTTCTACCGCGAGCTGGCCCAGCGGTTACATCGAGTACACAAATCATAGGATTTCAGCGTTATGACAGCATGACTAGTTTTCGAAACCCATCGATCTCAAATTACGGGCGCCGTCGAGACTCTTCCAGATATTATCGTCAGAGTCTAGGCAATCTGTTCTGACTTTTCCATACATTCCGTCTAATTGTTGCCATTGGAGGAATTTTTGGTTTGACGGCCTCTTTCATTGAACTGCCCGAGGTACCGGCAAATTCGCACCCCAAGTGGGGTAAATGGTTTGCGCTGAAATTGCCAAAGTGTTTCCATTATTACTGGGTCCAATTAGACTTCAATGATATTGCACTCCCCCCTGCACAGTGGAGTTCTTGCTCGAATTCCACAGAGTGAAGTGAGCAGCTTCGGCGGAGCTGCGCTTGTTTCGCAACATAGCAACGAAGAAATGTCATGATTGGCAAGGCAAAGCGAATTTTTCTCACGCTTCTTAGATTGTTGGTTAACACGCTACTGTGGCCCCCACTGAGGTTGACCAGAAGCCTGTTCCAAGGACATCGAAGCGACAATGTTTCATCGCCAGCAAACGAGACCATGCCGCTGACGTTTCGCGCGCTGGAACCTCGACGGGTTCTATCGGTAAACGCCGCATTTGCAGCCGGCGTATTGGATATCGGAATTCAGAATGATGGCGGGAACGTCGATGCATCGCTATTATCCGACGATGGTACTCATTACTTTGTAGATGCCGATGGTGACCAATCCTACGACGATGGTTCCACGGATCCAGCAGAATTGCGTGGACTAATTTCCGAGCTGACTCGCATCAATATTACCGGTGATGCGGGTAGTGGCACATTCTTCTGGCGGGATAATTTTTCTGCGGCCGCGCTTGCTTCAATTGGTGATGCCGCGGTGAGTGTCACCGAAGTCGCAAGTGCGGAGATCGCCGCGACTGCCGTTGTGAACGGAAATGTTGCGCTCTCGGCTGTCCAATCTATTGAATTGGGTGGCGATGTGTCGATCCATGGCGACCTAACCGTGACGGTGACATCTCCCACAGGACAGATTGCAAATCAAGCAGGTAGCGCACTGACAGTTACAGGCAATGCTGCGTTCGCTGCCAACTCGGTCGAGGTTGGCACCTTCGCTGGCGATCGCATTGAAGTTGGATCGATTACCTTCAACTCGAGCGGCATGGTGCATTTCGCGGAAGATGGATCGCTCTCAGATCCCAACACTGTCGTGAGTGGTGCGAGCGTAGCCCAGTCAGCCGAAATCACTAGCGATGGATCCATAGCACTCGCAAGTGGGGCCCAAATCGAAGTCGAAAACAATCTCGTTATCGACGCTCCCGGTGCAACAGCGAAGATTCAAATCGATGGTCTGATTTCAACACAGAGTGGCAAGATCGATTTGCATGCCGGGGACCAAATAGGCTTGGGTGCCTCGGCAGAAATCACCAGCCCCAGTGCTGGCGAAATTTCTCTGGTTGCAGATGGAAGTGGAATTGTTATGGAAGACGGTTCCCAAGTATCAACAGCAAGCGGACTGATTCAATTAACTGCCAGCGGTATTGGTGGCGGAGAGATCAAGTTAAGTTCTTTGACAAGCGGTCCTGGATCATCCGCTGGTATCGAAGTCCTGGCATGGGGAAGTATCCTCGATAACACTGCCGGCGACGCGGCCAATGTTTTGACGCCCGCAGGCAGTCTGAGCCTGAAATCGCTCCAAGGCGGAATCGGAAGCTCGTTGACCGACTTGAAGGTGGACGCCCATGACTTGATATTCAATGCTGGCTCGGCTTCCCAGGGCATCGTAAATATCAGCGATTTGGCTGGTGGAGTACGGGTCAGTGGTTATTCGAGTGCCGGTGCCGGAGCAACGCTGTCAGCCAATAGTCCGCTAACAATCGCCGCGAACATAAATGTCGGTGCTTCTTCTACCTTCACTGCGGGAAATAGCAACGCCGTAGGGGATAACCTGTCAATCGAAAATTCTGCCGTCGTCACGCTCAGTGCGATTGTCCCTGCAACGCTGACATTCAATGCTGGCGACGATATTGTACTACGAACTGGGGGCCGAGTGGAGGCGGTGGGAGCAGCCCACATAGTCCGCTTCAACGCAGATCTTGATAACGCAGGCGTAGGTTCAGCCGACGGCGATCGCGGAAGTATTACACAGGATGTATCTGCGGCTATCGAAGTTACAGCTCATCGGCTGGAGGCAAGTGCCGCTGGTTTGATTGATCTGTCGACTTCGATCGACGTGCTCACTGCCAACACTACTTTCGCTGGCGATATCCGCATTAGCGAAGTGGACTCGATTCTGCTCGATTTCGTAGCGAGCACTAATGGTTCAGTGATTGTGAACGCCGGCGCAATTACAACAAATTTAGTTGTTGCCTCCGGTCAAGCACAACTTTCTTCCATTGGAGATTTCAATTCTCCCGGCTTCTCGGGCGCCGTCTTTGCCGCTGGAAATATTCAAGTGAGCTCGGCAGTTGGAGATATCTTTACCGGCAATCTTGTTTCGCATGGTGGTGAAGTCCGAATTCTCGCCCAGGACGGTGATGTGGCTATCACTAGCGTTTCGGCGGGCACCAATATTATCGCCATCACGCGTCGAGGTTCCATCAACGACCAACAGGATGATAGTCTGGTCGATTTGGCGGCCGCCGGCGAGATCGTCCTGATCGCTCGCGACGAAATCGCGGGCTCTGGCGCCGACCAGATGTTGGATTTTGCTGACGGCAGTTTTGTGAGCGCAACCTCGACTGGCGGTCCGATGTTCTTGCGTGGATTGGGCGGAATTACCCTGGCGAGCGTTGGTACAGGCGATCGCTCCATCGTGGTTGAGGCGGCTGGCACGGTGCATGCCATCAATGTCAACAGTTCTGCGTTCGATAGCGCGGCCAACGGCATTACCATCACGACTACTGTTGGTGATGTCGTAATTGGCTATGTGCATGCAGGTGCGTTTCATGGCGACATTCTGATCAGCGCATTCGGTAGTATTCTCGACGGCGATACCCTAACCGATAACGTCGACGTAGAGGGGAACGATATCACGCTGATTGCCCAAACAGGAAATATTGGTGCCAGCGGACCATCCATATTCAAAGGTGCGTTCGATGGATTAGAAGTTGTCACGCATGCCGATCCAAATTTTCCGCTAGACCCTGGCAATTTATCTGCAACTGCGTTGACGGGAACGATCGTCATCGATGCAACGATCGCTGGAATGGCTACCTATAACGCAAACGCCTTGATACTGTTCTCGCCTGGGAACCTGGATGTATCTGCCGATAGTTTTACTGTCGCAAACTTAGCCTTGCTGGCCGACTCGGATCTGGATGGCAATGGTACTCTCACCCTGGGGCCAAGTCTGAGTGTGGCCGGAGATCTTCGTATTCAAGGCGCCAACGTAGTTTCCACTGGGCCAGGCTCTCCGGTTATTGAGCTGGGTGCCTCGCGATTGCTATTCGACTCGAGGGGACAAGCAACAATCTTAGCACATGCGGATTTCATCGATGCCACCGCTTCTGGCCCACTCTCGATAACCTCGACTTTTGCAAGTGTTGGCCTTGTCGATCTGAATTGCGACAACGTAGCGCTGCAAACGTTGGTTTCAGATAGTTCTATTGAGTTCCTGTCATATGGTACGGTCACGGTATCCGACGATGTCATCGCAGGCAATGATGGATCAACAGCTAGCACCGGGAACATTGGGATCGGATTTGTCGTTGGTACAGTGGGTGACATCCGTGTGCATGATGCCATATTAACTGACCACGGTAATATCACTATTCAAGCTCCTGGTTCGGTACGAATTGAGCGAACATTAGTCGCCGATGCGCATGATGAAGATGGTACGGATAACCTGGCAGTGATTGCAACGATCAATGGAAACATCACAGTTCTTGCGGATACGGATGCAGACGGTGGCGAAATTTGGATGAGCGATGGGGCTCGCATCATTGCGGGCCGAGAGGCTACCAGCGAATATGTGCCGGGTATCGATGGACAAGCTTCGCTATCCACCATTCAATTGGGCACAGCTGTCAAGGGAGCAGGTCAGGCTCAGGTTATTCTAAAGGCAACGGACCCGGTGACACTCGGTTCGGCGCAAACGGCAAACAATACGGGCAATGCAATATCAATCACCAGCAGTAGTGGCGGAGTTGTGGACGGCGGAGATTTCGATGTAGATGTTGTCGCCAATAACTCAGACGCTCATGTTGCAATACTGGCTAACATGGGGATTGGCTCTAACAACGCGCTGGAAATAGTTGTCCATAGCCTGGAGGTGCAAAACGTTGGACCGGTAGGAAATATTGGAGTTCGACAACTTGCTCAAGGCGGCGACTTGAATCTGTTGGGGGCTCATAATTCCGCCGACGGCGGCAGTGTGTTAATTGCTGTAGACAACGGAAGTCTTAATGTTAGCAACAGCGGTGTGTCTAGCGTGAATGGTCCTGTTGCTTTAGTTGCCAGTGCAGACATCCGCGTTCAAGCCGCCGTGACGACTACGGGGGTTGGCACAATCTACCTCTCCGCAGGCAATGAAATCCATGTTGATGCAGCCATCATGACCGAACAAGGCGATGTTCTGCTCGCGGCACAGGGGGATATTCATATTCAATCAACAATCAGCAGCACAGATGCGGACATTGGCGTAACAGCCATGGGAATGATTGAGCAAGCTTCGGCAGTCACGACAGCGGGCAATCTGATTGTGCGGGCTGGCAGCGATTTGGTGATGGCAGGTACTGCGCAGAGCTCCGCGACAAATATGATTTTGTACGCGGGGAATTCTATTGAGCTGGGATATTTGGTCGGAAATCTCGTCGCGATCGAAGCAGGGGCTAACGTACTAGATGCCAATGGCGGCTTACTCAATGTACAGGCGGGCGGACTCAAGATTTCATCGCTCGGCTCGATCGGCCGCTCGGATGAATTCAATGGTTCTCCAGACACGAATGCGAATGCTATTGAAATCCAAACTGGAACTGTTGCGACTTCCTCCGCATTGGGAACCTATTTGCATCAACTGAGCGGAGATTTGACAATCGGTGCGGTTGTTGCATTCGCAGCAAACGTTGCCGCCCACGCTATTGCTTTTGACGGCATAGCTACGCTCGTAGGTGCAAGTCAATCGTCTGCAGCAAAACAGGGACTCTCCTCTGCGGACGGGCCCATCAAAGTTGTCGTAGACAACGGCGAATTGATCGTAGGCTCGGCGGTCGTAGCAGGAGGGGTCGGAGATGTGCTCCTGCACGCTGATAACGATATTCTGGTGAACGCAATAGTCGCTGGCAGTACGGGCCACGTCTCAATAATTGCAGGTGATGATGTTGCTATCAATGCGGCAGTGCAGACCGGAGGTTTGGGCAGCATTTATGTTGCTGCTCTGAATGCGAGCGTTGGCGACGTAACATTGCCTGCCATTGATGGTATTAATATTAACGGCACCCTGACGAGCGACCTCGGTAATATTGTGCTGAACGCCGCGAACGACATCAGAATAACCAGCAACCTTAGCAGCACCGGCGGGAGCATTGGACTTATTGCTTCGCGGGATATTCTCCAAGCCTCCAATATTGAAGCTGCGGTCGGTGTCTATGCGTTGGCAGGAAACAATTTTACTCAATTCAGCGGAACAGTAGTCGCCGGCGACACGTTGCAATTGGAGGCAGCCGCAAATCTTCAGATTGGCTTGTTGGCTGCGGAGCATGTCTCACTAACTGCCGGAATGGATATTCTGGACAGCAATGGCGCAAACAATGTCAACGTTCGAGCCCAATCTCTAAGAATGGCTGCTAGCGGAGTAATTGGTGGCTCCGACTTGGCTAACTCGCTGGACGCCAACGACAATGCCATCGATCTCGAAGTTGGCACGATAGCAGCACGCAGCGCAGAAGGAATCTACCTGCAAGAGCTAGCGAGCGGTGGAGACTTAATGGTTGGCAACGTTTCCGGGTCGACGTCGTTTTCTGCAAGACAAGTACGCTTTAACAGCACAACGAGTTCCATCGGTGTGAATGGCCTGGCCGATCCATTGCCGCTAGACGACCTGGAGACCAGCTCAGGTCCGATCAAGGTGTTTGTTCGCAGTGGTAGTTTGATAGTAAATGATGGATTGGATGGGGACGCTATCGGAGTCTCGAGCGGCGGCGACGTTCTCCTTGCTGCAGCGAATGA
>JBGSTP010000284.1:0-51624 GCA_041736515.1 Pirellulaceae bacterium | reverse complement strand
GCCTCTGCGCTTCCAGCGGTAGAGGATAGTCCTGTTCTTGAGCTGCAACCGGCCTGCAAATCCAAGTCTCCAAGCACAGGAGCGCACAGGATACCAATGCACCTACAATATTGCATTTCATTTGTTCACAGACATCAGGCTTGGGCTTGCTTTTAAAAACGAGAACAAGCAAAGAAACTACAAATTGAAGCATATGCGGCTTCCGGAACGGCAGGTCGATGAAGGTCGAGTGGTAGATTCAAGTTTAGCCCAATCGCTTCAGTTCCGCGATTAGCCTAAGCTCAGACTCGCCGCAGATTCAGGAAACCCCGGCCTATTCATGAAAAAAATGGTCCAGCAAGAAAAACAAAAAGGCTGCGGGGTATCCCACAGCCTCTAAGCAAGTTGATCAAGCAAAGTTCTTCTTAGCTGCGTCGACGTCGGTAGACCATGCAGCCACTCAGCGCAACTCCCAACAACGATAGACTCGATGGCTCGGGAACTGCAGCCACCGCCAAAAGCTGACCACGAATTTCACCTGCAGGGAAAGCACTCGTATGCAGATTGATATACGAATTGCCTGCAACTACACCGGCGATATTCGCTAAGCCGACATTGCCAGAACCCGAAATAGCGCCGCTGGAAACTCCTAACGGTGCTGAGAGTCCAACCAGAATGCCGGCATTTGCATTAGGACCGGCCAAGCCATGGAGGTGCACCGGCGAACTTGGGTTGCCGGCATTTTGCGTAAGTCCCGTCAGATTTGCAAAAGTGCCCGATAGAACCGTAAAATCACCTGTGACATCATCGAGCGTAGCGGTCACGACACCAACGCCAGCCGAACCTGTCCCGACGCCTGCTGCCGCAGCTGCTCCGGTCAGGACAGCCTGAAAATTGACAATCGCTGCTGAGCTCGCGCTGCTGAATGCAGTCAAAAGTAAAGCCACCGAAAAGAACATTCGAACCATGTGTGTCTCCGTCAATACTCTAGCACCTCAACATGTAGACAAAGCTGAATATCAGCACGCCACACAAAGTGTCCAAAAAAACGTCTAATTGGCAAGCGAATTATGGCAATTTAGACGATTTAGGAGTCTTTTGCGGCTAATACTGACTTTAGGCGTTGTGTTCGCGAGAAGGTGTGAATCTACGTCTTCGTCTTACGCCCGCGCTGAAGACCAACACGCTGAGCAACGCAAACCCGCTGGGCTCAGGCACAGCCACTAACTGCCCGCGTATCTCTCCAGCGATATTAACATCCGTAGATACGTTGATGTAAGTGTTGCCAGCCAATAGAAGATTCGCGAAATCCGTTACGCCAACACCGGCGAGCGACGCCGCTAGATCTGTGGCGTCCAGCGAACCAATAAACGAGCCCTGCGTAGAGGACTTGGTAAAGTTAGCTCGATTACTCAAGTCTAATAACACCGGCGCGACCGTTGAGTTCGTCGAATTGCTGGTCGGTGCGCCGTTGATCGTCAATGTCACCGCGGGCGCGCTCAGGTCCGAGAATCCGAGGCCCGGCCACTGCGAGCCCCAGCGAATATCCATCGAAAACGAGTTGTTGACGGTATCAAACTCGATTCCCCCAATTCCTATTCCACCACTGCCCGGCCGCAGCGGCACTACCGGTTGGCTGCCCGACGTCAGGCCTACGCCGCCGGGTCCAGTCAATAAGAAATTGACAACTACTGCTTGCGCGTTACCACTCAACGCAATTGCCAATGCACCAACAGCGAACAGCATTCTCATCAGCAGGCTCCTTAGAACCTCAAAAAAACAAACGGATTTAACCCCGCTCATGGTATTCTTCGGAGTACGATTTTCGCAGATTGGCAGCGTTAAATCAATAGGGATAGGCAAAATGGGGCATATAGGGCATTCGCTGCCAAGCGGTGGAACGTCTGCCTACAGGCAGCAAACCACCGTTTGGCGACCGGTGGCTACAGAAATCGGCACGAAATTCAAAAATTGACGACCTGCGGCAATCCCTCTAGTTTTGCATGCCCGTTTTTTGCTATGCCACTGGTGTTTCGAAAACACAATGAGTGCTGACGCTTGTTCAAACGGGAGACCAGCGATGACGAAATTTCAGGACGTTTGCAGACATGGGCTGCTGGTTTTACTGTCGATCTGTGGCAGCGCGCTTCACGGGAACGGGCTCCACGCCGAGGAGATTCGCTGGCTGCGATCCGCCCAACAGGCTGCGGAATTGGCCAAACAGACGGGCAAGCCGATCTTGGTCTATGTGCGCTCGGCCAGTTGTCATTACTGCGATTTGATGCAGTCCAATGTCTGGCAGGATCCCACCGCATCCACGCTGGTCAATCGTGACTTTGTGCCATTGAAATTGACCCGCGAGGAGAATCCCGAAGCGATTGAGGTGCTTAAAATAAAGGGATTTCCCTCGACAATGATCTTCTCTGCCGACCGTCGTTACGTGGATCGCTTGGACGGCTATGTCGAGCCAGACCGTTTCCTCACTGCCGTCAGCAAAATGAAGTCCGCATCGCAGACGCGTTGATTCCCAGTCATTGAATTTGTGCTGCGGCGGCAACCGGTCTCGATAACTTTAAAGTAGAATTTCGCGGTTGCCTTGCAAGTGAATCTGTCGAGCCAGTACTTACTTCTGCGAAAAATCCTAAATGGGGCTCCCCAAGTCTGCAGTCCATTTGCTACTCCACACGGCCGCACAGCACGCATTCTCTGGTGCTATTGCTACGCTAGGCAGGCAACACGTTTACTTAACTGCCGCTGAGCTTGTTGAACAAGCGCGGCACCGAGGCGTGGCGCTGAAGGAAACCGTGCCGACATTGCATCGCGCCCCGGCTTTGCGTCGTCTCGGCTATCTTTCGGACGATTCGCTGTACGAAATGTTGGGCTTTGAACGGAGCCTACGCATTGATCACAGCGACTATGAGTCTAGCGAAGAAACACTCGATCTGAACGCCAGGGAAACTCCCTGGCACCTTGTTAATGCTTTTGATCTTGTACTCGATAGCGGTACCATTGAGCATGTGTTCGATTTGGCTCAAGCCATCACACATTGTTTGAACATGACACGTATTGGTGGGCGCGTAATTCACCTGACGCCAACCTCGAATTGTGTTAACCATGGATTTTACAGCGTGTCGCCAACTTTTTTTAGCGACTTTTATACAGCGTCGAGATGCAGCGTCGAAGCCCTGTATCTGTGTCGACTTCCTAAGAAAAACTTTGAGAGGCATTCTTGGAGCGTCTACGACTGCCAAGCCAGCGATCGCAATTGGCTGCCGCTGGGGCGACTGGACGGCTCAATCTGGCTGACATTCTGCGTCGCACGCAAGCACCCCGAATCCGTTCCAACTGTCGCTCAACAATCCATGTATGAGACGACTTGGGCGGTTGCACAAGCCGACAAAGCCCCCAACTCCAGCGAAGAGAATTCGAAAGCCGCGCGCATGTTGCGATTGACAAAACGCTATCCTTTTGTGCATCGACTTGCGCAAGGCGTCATTGATGAGTGGCGGAAAAAAATCAATGCAAGGAAAGAATATAGACGTGGTCGCGTCCCCTATCCGTTCCTGGGTAGATTCTAACGCGCGCAGGCTGTCCAACTTTCGGGTTTCCTCAGTTGTTATATTTAATCTATTCTAGTGTGCTGCTCGCGCTAGCGACCCTACCACTGCTGATGGTCCTGAGGAACCTACCGCAGTTCCAGCGCGCCAGCTTGGCATCGCCCGATCCAACGAGCTCCGTTTCCGTACTCATTCCCGCTCGCAATGAAGAAGCAGGACTTGCCCTGGCAATTGAATCGGTGCTTGCCAACCAAAATGTGCAGCTGGAAGTTGTTGTAATGGACGATCATTCTACAGATGCGACCTGCGACATAGTTGAGCGCATAGCTGCAACCGATGCCAGAGTGCGATTGGAGCGAGCACCTGAGCTGCCCACGGGATGGAACGGCAAACAACACGCCTGCTGGCATCTCGCACATGCGGCTCGCTACGATTGTCTGCTGTTCATGGATGCCGATGTGCGTTTGTCAACGACGGCCTTGGGCCGCATCCTGGCTGAGCAGCATCGAACACAAAGCGCGCTGCTGAGTGGCTTTCCCAAGCAGATCACTCAGTCATTCTCCGAGCGGTTGCTGATTCCGATGATGTACTACGTGCTGCTCGGTTACTTACCCTTGGATCAAATGCGAGCAAGTACCAAAGCGGAATTCGGTGCGGGGTGTGGTCAACTGTTCCTTGCACAGCGAGCGAGCTACATGGCTGCCGGCGGACACGCCAGCATTCGCGATTCCCGGCACGACGGACTTCAACTTCCGCGAAGCTTTCGTCGCAACGGCCAGAGCACCGATCTGTTCGATGCCAGCGATATTGCCTCGGTGCGTATGTATTCGGGTTGGGCCAGTGTGATGAATGGACTAAAAAAGAATGCAACGGAAGGCATAGCCAATCCACAGCTCATCGCGGTGTTTACGGTCCTATTGTTAGGCGCCGCTGTCCTGCCGATTTTTTCCCTGGCTCATGCCATCTTTTATGGATGGAGTCCATTGGCCGGTGGCATCCTGGCTGTGGCCAGCGCGTTTAGTTTCGTACCGCGCGGGCTGATCGCATACCGTCTGGAGACTTCGTGGCTGGGAGCGTGCCTGCATCCGCTCGCGGTTATCCTTTTTTTACGGATTCAATGGTCCGCGTTTATTCGGCAGCGGCTAGGATTGAATGCGGTTACTTGGCGGGGGCGTCGCTAGCCGCCGGCGATAAATTTTCTGCGCCGCCAAGGTCTGGCGCTCGCAGGCTGGCGGAATCACCCAGCAATTGCCGAATAAACTCAACTTGTGGATCCGTTTTGCCAGCGACTTTCTTGGACGAAAGATAATCCGCCAAGTAACGCTGAACTTCTGTTTTCTCTGGCACTTTGAACCGGTCTCCCTTTTGTAGAATCGGCAGATACTCCGGCATGGATCCAAAATTCCGAGTTCCGGCGACTTGACAGGGAAACCAATGCCCAGCACCCTTTTCGTCTTCTAAATAGAATTCGGGGTAGCAGTGGTTGGGTATCCAAACACATCGCGCTGGCACTCGCGCAGCGCGGCACAACGCAACAAACGTGCTGGTCATCTCCTCGCAATCACCCGTCTTGTCCCGCAACGCTTCGCGAACAGTCTTTAAGTCGCCGCGCTGGTAGGTGATATTCTCCCGTACCCAATCGTAGAGCAGTTCCACTTTCTTCCAGTCGGTGAGCGGTTCTGTGGCCTCAATTTCCCGCACAATTTTCTTGACTTCGGAACTTGTCGCTTCGATATAGGGACTATTGGACATAAACGCTGCTACGTCGCGAGGCAGTCGCTTGGGTACGCGGAATACTGTTGTGTCCTCTGGGCCCACGATATGGCTCTTCGAGATCCGCACCTTGATGGTGGCATCGACGACTGTGTTGGCTGGAATCAGTTGCGCATGCAACAGCAATTGGCGATTGCCACCGGGCAGGTCTCGAAAACTCGACTGCACATTGCTGGGTATGCTAGTCTCAACGATCTCTACCGTTTGCTCGGGCCAGGCAGTCGGGAAAACTGTCGTTGCCAATGTCCCGAGCATATTGCCATCAGGCGCGGTAATTCGCACGCCGATCTGCATTTCGATAACTTTGGGTGCTATGAACTGCAGCGGGTTTTCCTCGACTTCAGTCGGCGTGACGGCAGTGCCTGCCGAGGCGGCTGGTGCAGAAGTCTCCGGCGCTGCTGCCTCCTGCGCAGCCGCCGAGTCAGCCAGTTGCAGAGCTGCAGCGACAACCAACGCAGAAAATTTCATCCAGCCCCAAATCGACATAGCGGAATTTCCCCCAATGAAGTGAAACCAGTCGCGTGCGGAGCAACTAGACCGACCAACCTGGAATTCAAAAAAATGCTCAGCCTGTCAGTGGCGGCGCCCGCTTCCTGCGGTCCACCTTGAAAAAGTGCATCCGTCCCAGTGGCATGACAGAGACCTGACTGAGCTATTCTCGTTCGAACTTTGACCAGATGCAAAAAACGAGCCAGAAAAAACTCATTTGAGTCCAGGTTAGAAAACGAATAGCGGTATCTCCCCCCGAAGATACCGCCACTCGCTAGGTTCAAATCTGTTGCTGGGTATTTTAGAAGTGTACGTAACGGGGCAGTTGTGAATCGAAGCCTGGGCAACGCGCTTAATTTGTGCTCAGGGGCACCATGGAAGGACTGCTGATGACACCTTCACTGACAATTCCGCTTGGTACACCGCCTACGATGCCGTTGTTGACCACGGCACTGTCGTAATAAGCATCCCCACCGCTATAGACTTCGTTGTCATAGCTCCCATATCCAGCCGAAACTCCATTGGCGCAGCCTACGCAGCCAGTTTCATGCGAAGCCGGTAGTGCTGGCGCGGTAAGTCCGCAACCGCTGTGGCATGGGGCGCCGCGGAAAATCGGCAACCAACATCGTCCACATCCAGCAAACAAGACGATCAATCCAAGCAACGCGATTCTTTTCATTATTCTTCCCCTAGCACAAAGTCTCGTTAATCGGCAGATTCGAATTTAACCCGCAGAAACTTAACTCACACAAAACGATGTGCAAATGAAACATGATGTTTTTTTTCAACATCGCGGAGCTAATTGCAAAATCGCTGTCGGTTAATTCCTACGAGCCTAACAATTCGGTAACCGAAACCATCACAGGTTGCTAAGGCTTGAATCAATCAAACTGCCTGAGTTCACCTTGCGGCGTCCCGCATCAGCGCTTAAGTGCTCTCGTTCGCTGTCCGATGATGCCAAAGGACGAGACACCCCACTAATGCGAAATCTTGCGGACTTGAATTTCAAATAGCTATATCCACACTCTTCTGTCTGTTGAATCGGTGCGAGCTGAGTTACCCCAAATTGCACCGCGCCATGGCGCGGTGGGCTGCGCCAATGAGTCTGATTTTTCTGTTTGTTCCGGTCGTCGGCACATGTACCGAGCCGCTTGTGAGATCCGGAGACATGGTATGTGAGATCAGCTCGCGTGGCTTGAGCGCACTGCCGAATACCTCGCTGGAGCCTAAGTTCGACGTGCATCTTATACAGGGCACGCAGTGGTCCCCCAGGTCTTTTAGCGATTTAGTTGCGGATGTGAAGCAATCGGATCGCCGCGTAGTCTTCTATGTTCACGGCAACTGGATGGAACATGCGGAGGCGCGACGGAGAGCAATTCACCTTTACCGATTGCTAGTAGGTACGGTCGACTGTAAGCCCATATGTTTTATTGCGTTTTCATGGCCCAGCGAACGGCAGGAGGGATTTGCCCGGGATGTGCTTGGCAAGAAGCCCCGCTTGGATGCGGACTCGTACTATTTGGCGCGCGCAATCGAGATGCTCCCATTGCAACATTCGGCTGGGTTCATTGGCTACAGCTTCGGCAGCGCAGTTCTCTGTGGTGCCCATCATTTGCTAAATGGCGGTGGATTGGAAAACCTACAACTCAATAGTGCTTCTCACATCAATGCAGCTTCCACCAGCAAGGTGTCGCATCCTCCTCCAGCGCGAATAAGTCTTATTGCCCCTGCCTTCGACCGCTTATCGCTGATGCCCAACGGCCGCTATCATCGAGTCCTGCTCGGAACTGAAAAGCTGGTCAACCTCTACAATTCGGCCGATCCCGTCCTGAAACGTTTTCGTTTTTTTGACAGAGAAACCTCTCCGGCTGCCGCAGGCTTCGCAGGCATCCCGGAAATCCGCGTGCCTGTCAAGCTCACGTCAAGTCATATGCAGCTCGATCAATTGCAGAGCCCACTTCCAAGCGACTCTAAAATTGTGCAATTCGATTGTCGTCATGTTGGCCGCACGCATGCCGAGTTAGACTATTACACCAGCCCCGCGATTGTTCGGTCGCTCGAAAACGTTTTGGGGCGCTAAATCAACTTCGATTCAGTCGCAACAGGGCTGCTACTGCAATCGGAATCGTATGCGAGGCCGTACCTTTATTCGCATGAATAACACTATCGCTTGGAGCCAGAATGCCTGGCTCCCCTATTCACATGTTCGCTTTGCGTTAGACGACTTCGGCTTATTGCAAAGTGCGGTTTTGGTTGACCGACTGCGCACGGTGCGCAGTCTACCGCTCGATGCCGACGACCATATTGAACGCTTAGTTGTCAACGCGGCCACGTTGGGCATTAACATACCGGAGTCGATGCGGCTCGCGCAATTGGTTCGTCAGTGTGCCGAAAAGAATCAAGAACAATTTGATTGTCAGGATTTTTCCATCGTAACGCTGGTTACACCGGGTCGCGTTGGCGATGCGGGCCGTGAGCCCACGATTATCATTCATGCCGCAGCGCTACCCTGGGAGCGGCTGGACCATTGGTACCAGCATGGACAAGATTTGATTGTCGCCAGTGCACGCAACGTGCCCGCGGCTTGCTGGCCGATTGAGTTCAAGACTCGCGCTCGGTTACACTATTACTTGGCCGATCGACAAGCGGATGCGGTGATTAACAAAGCGAGCGCGCACGCGGGTGCTGTACTGTTGGATCTCGAGGGCAATTTGACGGACACTTCAACCGCAAACCTCATGTTGGTTGAAGACAACCAGTTAGTTACCGCGCCGCCACAGAGTTGCTACCAGGGCTTTAGTTTGCAGCGCACGCTCAGATTGGCAAACGAACTGGGCATTGCAGTACGGCGTGAACCGATTTCGGTCGAGCGAGCCACGGCAGCGCGACAAATACTGTTGTGTGGGTCAGTGGGGATGTTATGGTGTGCCCGCAGTTTTGATGGTCAACTCAAGCTCCGCGACTCCTCCGTGTTTGATCAGCTGAAGCAGGCCTGGATCAGCGACATTGGCTTGGATTTCGTAGACCAATCGCGACGAATCCTCTCCCTCTCGCATTAGCCCAAAAGCTCAGACGCCACCAAGCGCATCAGTTTTCCGATCCGCCGAGCAGAGGCTCGTCCATTGCGCGGAGATCGCTGTTCGGGATGCCGTCGGGATATTCATGGCGAGCCATATCCAGAGCAGCGCAGGCGATTTCCAAATGCTGCACTTTCGACTTTTCGTAGAACGAGGCAGCAGCCTGCGGAAGCTTCGGGCTGCCATGCAACGGCTTATCGGAAACGCACAACAATGTTGCGCAGGGGATACGGTAGCGGAACCCATTGGCCGCGACTGTCGCCGATTCCATATCCACGGCGATACTGCGGCTCAGCTTTAAATCTTTGAGCGTGCCTTTCAAGGCCAGTTCCCAATTCCGATTTGCCGTCGTGTAAACCGTGCCATAACGATAGGGCAATTGCCGGACGTCGAGTATCTTGGACAGGTACCGATTGAGTAGGAAACTGGGGGCGATAGGAACGGATCTGGGCAGCGCCTGATCCAACACATGGTCATCGCGCATGTAGCCCGAGGCCAATACGAAATCACCAATTTCCTGGTGGTTGCGAATACCCGCGCAGTGCCCGACCATGAGCATTGCATCGGGGCGCAACACGGCGATATGATCGGTCAGAGTCTTGGCATTCGAGGGGCCGACACCAATATTGATGATCGTGAATCCGCTGTTATCGCTGGCGAGGTGATGGTAGGCGGGCATCTGTGCGCCCGATCGACTGGGTTTGATGCAATCGGGAAACGCGTCGCTGAAAGCGTCAATGTGCATTTGATAGTTGGTCAGGAGCACATAGCGCTGAAAGCCCTCGACCGCCGTGCTGGTATAGTGCTCCAAGCGTTGTATCGACAGTTCAGCTCTTTCTGGACCGAATAGAAATGCTTTTTTAAGGGTATGGTCAAACTCCGTTTCGTCGATTGTTTGCAAGAGCGCTGTCGAATTCAAATTCACGCGAGGCTGGCCGCGCGTGATCTCGATCTTGGCGCCTTGCTTGGCCAATCGCATCAATTCGCGTCTCAAATACCAGCGATAAGCAGAGGGTCTGGCCATTTTGCCGGAGATAACCGGATTGTGTTTTGACCAACGGCGGTGGACCGTGACCTTAGCGTAGCTCCCATCGGCATAAACCTGTTCCATCCAGTCGCAGGCGGTTGCGATCGAAGCCGCCAAGTCAGCATCGCTACTACCTTCGATACTCAGGCTCTCTGTCATTTCAGTTCGAATCTCTGTGCTTGTAAAAAATCGAGTGACTATTCTGCCCAGGCCGACCAGCCAAACCAACTCGGTCGCAATTCGACGCTCCGCGACTGGCAATAAACGCCGTTAGTAACGATTCTGACGACGAGTCTACTAAGTTCCCTTGAAACTCAGTAGATCGACTCGACTCTTTCTCTGCTGTATTTGCTTGATTCCCAACTGTGGCCTACGGTTCTACCGAGTGCGGAGAATTCCGCCTGTCAAGAACCGTCTCAATTAGCTACCCCGGCAATTCGTAGAGAAAGTTTCTGGAAGCATGGCTGACTCACAGGCTGTTGATAACCCGAACATCGACTTACACGCACTACTCGAATCCGCCCAACTGCCTGCGCTGCCGCAGACCGCCATTAAGCTGTTGGAGCTTTCTCAGGATGCCAGCAACGGACCGGCTGAGTTTGCCAGGCCCATTGAGGCGGATGCCGGCCTGATGGGACAGGTGCTGCGATTCGTGAACTCGAGCTACTTTGGCTTTACGCGAGAGATCTCGAGCATCAAGCAGGCGCTGGCGCTGGTTGGCGTTCGCACGATCAAGAACTTCGCGCTCTGGAGCGCTGTGTTCAGTTTGGTTCCAGATCCTAAATTTGGGCCGTTCGATTTAAAGAAACTGTGGCAGGACTCACTGCGACGCGCTGTATTTGCAAGAATCCTCGGTAAAGCTATTAAACTCTCCAATGCGGAGGACCTGTTCGCGGCCGCACTACTGCAGGACATGGCCATACCGCTGCTGCTGAAAGAATTGCCCGAACACTACGAACGGCTAATCGAGCGGCGCGGTGCCGAGCATCTGCGTCTTTCCCAATTGGAACAAGAGCTATTCGGTTGGGATCATGCGCAAGCCGCTGCCGCTTTAGTCCGCAATTGGAGACTTCCAGAGGAGTTTGCGGTACTGATTGAACGGCATCCCAACTTGGATGAACTCATGAATTGCCACCCGCCCAAACTAGATGCTGCGTGCGTCGCCTTGGCGTCTTTGCTGCCTGCTTGTCAGGACAATCTGTGGGAGGAACGTGGCGAGTTTCTAGCTGGCCTGGGGCTGTTGATCACCACGTCGGGTGATACGGTGGAGAAACTGTTACAGGAATCAGACAAGACCTTCGAGGAATTCGCTCCCATCATGAAGCTGCCAGTTCCCGATCGCAGTCTTGTCCAGTGGCTGGCGGCTGAATAGCTCACTTACACGCGCCTCGACCTTTGTTGTAAAATCGGGTCAGCTCCAATTCTGACTCTAGTTGCACTGAAGGTAGCCTCATGACGCGTTGGCCTGGTATTTCTCAATTTGATTTGACCGGCAATGTTGCTATCGTTACCGGTGGTTCCAAGGGGCTGGGCGAAGCCATGGCAGCCGGCCTGGCATCAGCCGGAGCGAACTTACTCTTGGTCAGTCGTCATGATAGCGAAGCTAAGCAAGCAGCGGCCTCGATCGCTGCCGAATATCCGATTGAAGCCATGGGAATCGCAGCCGATGTCACCAATGCCGACGACGTGGCGAGAATGGTCGCCCTGGGCCAAGACAAGTTTGGCCGCATCGATATCTTGATTAATAACGCCGGCATCAACATTCGTGGCGCTATTGAGAATTTGACATTCGACGAATTCCGGCAAGTACAGAGCATCAACGTGGATGCCATGTGGATGTGTATCAAGCAGGTCGTACCTCTGATGAAGAAACGAGGCTATGGTCGCATCATCAATATGGCAAGCACCCTGGGCTTAGTCGGCTTGGCCAACCGGACTCCCTATGCGACCAGCAAAGGCGCGGTGGTTCAAATGACGCGTGCCTTGGGGTTGGAATTGGCGCTCGACAAAATCACAGTCAACGCAATCTGCCCAGGTCCGTTTTTGACCCCCATGAATGTTCCAATCGCGGAATCCGAGGAGGCGAAGAAGTTCATCGTAGGCGCAACGGCAGTCGAACGCTGGGGCGAATTGAAAGAAATCCAAGGAGCCGCAATCTTCCTGGCGAGCTCCGCTTCAAGCTACATGACCGGGAGCATGCTCACTGTCGACGGCGGATGGACTGCCCGCTAGATCTTTAGCAGGTGCAATAGGCAACCACGGCGATTGGTCTTACTCCCCACTGCAGAAAACAATTGCTCATGGAATTAGGACTCGATAATCAAACTGTCGTAGTTACTGGCGGCGCGAATGGCATCGGTCTTGCCTGTGCAAAGCTTTTCTTACAAGAGCACGCTCGAGTTGCCATCTGGGATCTGCATCAACCAGATCCTGCCGCTACTCGATTGCTTGATGAAGCCGGTGCGGAGCAATGGCGATTTTATTGCGTGGACATTACCAATCAGGGTAGCGTGGACTCAGCCCTACTGGCTTCGCAGACGCATTTCGAGCAGCTACACCATCTGGTGCACGCGGCTGCAATCGGTTCCGGAAAGTTTGGCTTTCCATTTTCCAAGCTCTCACCGGACGACTGGTTGCGAGTTCTCGACGTAAATATTATGGGAATGGTTCGCATCGCATATAGTCTGGCTCCGCTGCTTCAGCGTCAGGAGCACAACACGCTTACGTTTCTTGCCAGTGTAGCTGGCCAAATTGGATCGCAAACCGACCCGCCCTACAGCGCCAGCAAAGCTGCAAATATTAACTTTGCACAGTGCTTGGCCAAAGACCTGGCGAATCACGGAGTGCGTGTAAACGTCGTGAATCCTGGCATGGTTCCAACTCAGCTGAACCAGAGTGTGTGGGCCGCATCGCAAACTGGCTTGCCTTGCGACCAGCAACAAACCTATGAAGATTGGGCAACACAGAAGATTCGCAAAATAGTCCCGTTGGGCAGATGGCAGTCCGCAGACGATATTGCCAACGCCATCGTATTTCTAGCAAGTCGTCGGGCAGCCAACATCACCGGCCAGTGCATCAACGTCGACGGCGGATTCGTCATGCACTCATAACGCTTCGTTGCCTTGACCAACTTGCTAAACGGAACTATCCAGGCACCCATTGCAGATCAGAGGAAACTCCATTGGCCCCCGAACTGGGTGATTAAGGCATCGAGGTGGGTATAGGCATTTGGGAAACAGTAGCTAAATTTAGATGCACTCGAACTACTTTGCTTGACCGTAAACTCCAGTGAAAAACCTTCGTCCAGTGCTCCCTACCATTCGAACGTTTCGGAATACGGATGTCGCAGAAATCTGCAAAGTTTGGAATTCGCACTATGGTGACCTTGGTCCTGACTGCCAACTTAATGCTTTACAGCTCGAATTGAACTGCTTGGCCAAGCCCTATTTCCTGGCCGACGATCTGTTGGTGGCGGTCTTCGAAGATCAGGTCGTGGGCTTTTTGCATTTTGGCTTCATGCCGGATGCTGAGCTAAAGGACTTTCTAGCCAGCGAAGCGGCAATTAGCGCACTGTGTATTGTTCCCTGCGATGGCGAAGCGACAATTGCCAGGACCCTACTTTCTCAGCTCGACAGGATCCTGGTTGAGCGACGAGTTGAGTCATGCTACTTCAAACCGCGCTCCCCCGCCGGTGCATTCTATCAAGGCTTCGGCCCAGCTGACTCAATGATTGGCGCGACGACCAGCGAGCGTAGAGGATGCAATTGGCTAACGTCAGCGGGCTTCTCGCCCGCTTATCCCACCACGCAATGGGAGCTCGACCTGAACGGCTTCCAGCCGCCAGTCGACCGGCACATGATCCAGATTCGCCGCAGTTGCCAGGTCCTGCGCGCAGTCGATGAACCCACATTGCCGTGGCTGCAGTCCTGCCTGCTTGGTCATGCAGAACCAACGTATTTCGAATTAACGCAAAAAAGCAATCGCGAGCGTTGTTGCGATGCGTTGTTTTGGACCGTGGGGATGGAACTTCAAAACTCGCCCTCGCGCGTTGCTTGGCTCAACGAACCAGCGTCTGCCAGCGACCTGCCTGACGATGGGAAGCCGGTGGATGGGCAATTGTTATTCCTCATCGCGGAAGCCTGTCGGCAGTTTCAGGCGGAACATTTGGACCTAGTCCGAGCTACATCCCTAGCCACCGATACTCAGTCCAGTAGTCTTTTTAGGCGGATCGGATTCAGCGCCGAGCAAAGTGGCGTTGTTTTTGTCAAAAAGTTCCACAATTAGTAAACTGCCCACACAGCTCCTACTTGCCCTGCAAAACAACAATCGTCCCTGCAGGTGACTGGAATCTTGCAGGATAAATCGTTAGTATCGTGGCCGCAGAAACCGCACATTCATCCGTCAGGATCGCGCTTATGAATTTGTCACTGGAAAGCCAAGTTGATGGCATCAGCAATTTGTCATTGTCGGGAAAAATTAGCCAAACGGCTGTGGACGTCCAATCGGACCAACTAAATCGATTGTTGGGATCGGCCAACCTAAATCAGAAAATACTGGTCTCCTTGCAAAAAACCGAGTACATCGATTCGAGCGGAATCGGCTGGTTGCTGGCCACCGACAAAAAAATCCGCGATGCTGGCGGGCGTTTGATTCTGCATTCCGTACCCTTGGATATCCAACATGTGTTTGGGCTAATGAAGCTCAATTCGGTCTTAAAGATCGCCCGCGACAAACAGCAAGCCAACTCATTAGCGCTGGAAGAAACTCAAAATGGCTGAAAAACAACCGTCGCTGCCTGCTGAACTTGCTGCGATCAACTCGCTCGAACCTCGCGCGGCATTGGATCTGATTCTAACGCAAGCCTCTAAAAACGCAGCCAGCGATCTTTTTATCCAACCCAATGGAAACCATTACACGATATCGCTGCGCCAAATGGGCTCGATTCGCCAACTAGTCGTTGTTTCCAATGACCTCGGTCTCCAGTTCATCAATTTGATCAAGTCCTCTGCCAACATGGATTTGACCGAACGCCGTCATCCGCTAGATGGTCGCTGGACTTATTCCATCGGCGAGGAAAACTTCGACTTTCGCGTCAATACGATCGGTACAATGTGGGGCGAAGACTTGGTGCTGCGCTTGCTCCCCACGGGCAGTGCATGTCTTCCGCTGAACGAACTCGGCTTTGTAGGCAACCAATTCAATGACTTGCGCGCCATGCTCAATAGTGGCAGTGGCCTGCTGTTGGTTACCGGTCCTGTAGGTGCCGGCAAATCGACCACGCTCTATGCTTGCCTTGAGGCGCTCAACGATGGCAGCAAAATGATCATTACGCTCGAAGATCCCATAGAGCGAGTGATGAAGGGCATGCGACAATGTCAAATCCAACCAAAAATCAACATTGGCTTTCTGGACCTCCTAAGAGGTGTGCTGCGTCAGAGTCCCGATGTCATCATGATCGGTGAAATTCGCGATGAAGAGACTGCTCGAACGGCAGTTCGCGCTGCCAACAGCGGTCACTTGGTACTAACGACCCTGCACTCCCCATTGGCTGCTGGAGCGATACAAAGCATGCTGGCTTTCGGTGTAAACCCGTTTTTTCTGGCCAACTCGCTCGTCGGCGTGGTCGCTCAACACCTAGTTCGCAAGCTCTCTCCGACCTCACGAAAAATGTATGATGTCAGCCATTCACCCGAAACGTTTAGCGAAGTCAAGCAATACTTAGAGGCAGGTCAGGGAAATGTAATCTACGGACCAGACCAAGACGACGCCAATTCGCAGGGTGGCTATGTGGGCAGAACCGGCTTGTTCGAAGTGCTAACCATGAATCGCAAGCTCAAGGAGATGATCTCGTCGAGCGCTTCGACTACCGAGATCCATCGCGCCGCTTGCGAACGGGGAATGTTAGATTTCAGCCGCGCCGCACTACTCAAAACAGCACAGGGAGTAACCGGAGTCGAGGAAATTGGTCGGCTTCTGCCCGCCGTAGAACTGGAAGAATACAACAGCCATTCTTAGATTCAACGCAAAAAGGGGTTTGCAAGTGATTCAACTTGGATTTGCAAGTGCCATTGTTCCTGAGCTCTCGTTAGAGGAGGTGCTCACACTTGCTGCAGAGATTGGCTACGATTGTGTTGAAGTCATGTGTTGGCCAGTAAGTTTGGCGGAAAGACGCTATGCGGGCGTAACACACATCGATATCAACAACTTGTCCGAGGGCCAAAAACATACAATAAGCAGCTTGGTAAATAAGACTGGAGTGCAGATTAGCGCTCTGGGATACTACCCCAACTGCCTCTCAGCCGACAGCAGCGAAGCAGAACGCTGCACCGCACATTTGCGAAGCCTCATTTCCACCGCCGCACAACTAGGTATCTATCGCGTCAACACTTTCATTGGCCGAGACTACACCAAGAGTGTTGATGACAATTGGCCACGCCTACTCGCTACCTGGAAACCCATCGTGAAGTTTGCAGAAGAATGCGACGTGCGCATTGGGATCGAAAACTGCCCCATGCTGTTCTCATCTGACGAATGGCCCGGCGGCAAGAACATTGCAACCTCGCCTGCGATATGGCGTCGCCTATTTGCAGATTTGGACAGCAACTACCTTGGCCTCAATTATGATCCATCGCATATGGTGTGGCAGCAGATGGACTACCTTAAACCAATTCGAGATTTCGCAGAGCGCTTGTTCCATGTGCATGCCAAAGATGTGCGACTCGATCGTCACCGTCTCGATGAAGTGGGCATTCTCGCACATCCATTGGAATACCATTCACCCAAACTGCCAGGCTTGGGCGATATCAACTGGGGAAGGTTCTTCTCAACTTTGCTCGACGTGGGCTACCGTGGTGCTGTCTGCGTCGAAGTAGAGGATCGCGCCTACGAAGGGTCGTTGCAGGATAGAAGAGATTCGCTGAAACAGAGCTTCCGTTATTTGAAGAACTTTGTGCCCTAACGCCTGGCCAAAACGTAATTCGGCAGATGTAACTACCTTTGCTGGCGTATGGCTTGCGAAAAGTCTGGATCGTGTGCATGCAGCTGTGCCACCAAATTGATCTTGCTGGCTGCCTTAATCTGCTCAAAGGGGCCATCGGCTGCCAAAAGCCCCAAATCATAAGCCATACGGTCCGAATGTCCCGGCAATAGCACTCGTATATCCTCCGGAATGGAACCCGGACGTAGTTGGTTGACCAAGTCGACTATGTTGGTGGTGCAGTTATTGCTGATCAAATCATAAAACTCTGGGGCTCGCGCTATTTCATTCACTCGCGCTACCGCTCCCAAGAAGACCTTCTGGACCTGTTCCGGTGTTGCCTTGGTCGGATACAGGTAGACATCGACCTTTCGAACTTCGGTTCGCAGCCGAATAAGATCCCGTTCGGTGCCGACAACCCACATCAGTTCGTATTCGTCGCTGGTTCCTGCCACCAGCTCGTAGTCTTCCTTGGGCTCCAATCTCGCTTCAACCGAGAACACGATGTGTTCTCCACTGGCGAGTCCAAAACTCAGCATCGTGTGGGCAAGGATCGGCGCGTTGGTAAATGGTACTACGATAAAGTCAACGGTCCGCACGTCGTCGAGCATAACCTGGCGATTAAAATGCCTGACATCGTAGTCGTCTTCGGTACGGTACTCGCAATCGCGAATGTTATAAAGCGTCACTCGATCGCTATCAATATTCGCAAACGGCAACACCGCCAAGTCTGGACGCCAAAGCTTGAAATGCGTTGGCTGTCTAGGTTCCACCAGTCGCAGCCTAGCCGCAAGCTGCTCGAACCGACCTTCGGACTGCCTGGCTCTTGAATTCGACGAAGCCACAAAGGCGCTACAGCCGTTGCACCCCAACAGAATTGCTAGCGAAATAACTCGGACAAAATTGGCAGCCATACCGGTCGATAGCAGTTTTTGCGTGGAAACGCCAGTGCTTCTCGAGCTCAAATTCTTAAGGCTGTCGTATAGAGCCTTTTACGTGAACAGTTCGTGAATTTCGCGAAATCCCGAATCGATCAGCGGAAAAGGACGCCCGCCTGGCCCAGGCAGATGCTCGGTTAACTTGAAGCCAAGACTATGGAATATGGTTGCCACGATTTCCGGTGGCTCGACCGGTCGATCGTCGGGAACAGCACCAATGGGATCGCTAGCTCCAACCACGCGGCCGCCGCGGACGCCGCCTCCGGCAAAGTAAACCGTAAAGCACTGGGGCCAATGATCTCTACCACCAGCTGGATTCACTTTCGGCGTCCTACCAAACTCGGCTAGATTGGCTACCAGAGTATCGTCGAGCATACCGCGATCGGCTAAATCCGTGATGAGTGCAGCGTAGCCCTGGTCGTACATGGGTGCGACGATGTTCTTCATACCTTCGACCGAGGTAAACGGTTTGCTACCGTGGATATCCCAGGTTATTTCGTCGAAGACCGTCAAGAAGGTGTTCACTGTCACGAACCGCACGCCAGCTTCGATCAGACGCCGTGCAAGCAAGCAACATTGCCCAAAACGATTCATCCCGTAGGCCTCGCGAACACGTTTCGGCTCCTTGGAAAGATCAAAGGCATCACGTGCTTTAGGGCTGGTCATTAATCGAAAAGCCGTATCAAAGTGCTCGCTCATAATTCGTGCACTTTCACTTGCTTCGAACTGGGTCATCGAAGCTTCGACCGCTTCCCGCAATCGCCTTCGTCGGTCCAGACGCGCAGGAGGAATAGAAGTAGGCGGCAGCAAATCTGGAACCTTAAAACTCTCTTGCGATGGATCGGCCATCAGCGCAAACGGGTCGAATGCCTTGCCCAGAAATCCGCCTGCCTGACCATTGGGCAAATTTCCACCGCCGCGGCCCATCGTCTCAGGCAACACAACGTGGGGTGGCAAATCTCCGCGCGGCCCCTTGAGATACCAAACAGCTGAACCTACGTGAGGTGTATCGACTCCGCCCGTAAACAAGCGGCCGGTTTGCATGATTTGCCAACCGGAATCATGCACTGCCGCACCTCGGTGGAAGCACGAACGCACGAATGCCAGCTTGTCTGCAATCTGCGCGTGACGAGGCAAGATTTCGGAAAGCTGAATGCCATCGGCGTTGGTTGAAATTGGTTTGAATGGCCCGCGCACTTCAGCAGGGGCATTGGGTTTCATATCAAACGTATCTAGCTGGCTGGGCGCGCCCAAATTGAAAATGAGTATGCAGGACTTCTTATCCTTGGCTGGGTCAATCACGCCGGAGGATTCAGCCTGCAACAGTTGAGGCAATCCAAGTCCGACAGCGCCCAACGTACCTACCTGCAGGAAATCCCGTCGAGTGACGCCATTGCAGGTATGGGCTTTGCCTTTTCCAATCAGGTCTAACATGCTGGAATTGTCCTAAGCGATGATTTCATGAATCGGATCGATGTGTTCTACACCCACTAACTTTTGATCCAGGCCACTATAGAAATAGCTCAGTCGGTTTGGATCGAGGCCGAGCTGATTAAGGATTGTGGCGTGCAAGTTTTTCACATGCATCGGTTTTTCCACAGCCGCGGATCCCAATTCGTCGGTTCCACCGATGCTCACGCCACCTCGAATTCCACCGCCAGCCATCCACATGGTAAAGCCATAAGCGTTGTGATCGCGTCCGGAGCCCTCCGCATATTCGGCCGTGGGTTGGCGTCCGAACTCGCCACCCCAAACGACCAAGGTGGACTCGAGCAGTCCCCGTCGCTTCAGGTCCTTTAACAGTGCTGCCACCGGTTTGTCTGTCGCGCCCGCATGTTTGTTGTGGTTCTTTTCCAGATCGCCGTGGGCATCCCAATTGTCATCGTTGTGCGCACCGCCGCTGTAAAGTTGCACGCAGCGCACACCTCGCTCAACTAGGCGTCGCGCGATAATGCAGCGACGCCCAAAATCGCGAGTCGCGGGTTTGTCGGCCCCATAGAGTTCGAGCGTTGCTGCATCTTCGTCGGACATATCCACGGCTTCCGGGGCATGTTCTTGCATTTTGTAGGCGAGTTCATAGCTGGCAATACGTGCCGCCAATTCGTCATTATCGCTCTGGTTCGCCAAGTGCCTCGCATTGATGGCTGCAATCGAATCGAGCATATCGCGTTGTTCGGCGCGCGTGACACCAGGAGCGGTTTTCAAATCGAGTATGGGACTACCTTCGCTTCTCAGTACTGTTCCTTGATAGGTCGCCGGCATATAGCCGCTCGACCAATTCTTGGCGCCGCTGATGGGACCTCCAGTTGGGTCGAGCATCACCACGAAGCCAGGTAGATTCTCGTTGACGGAGCCCAATCCATAGTTCACCCAAGAGCCGAGCGCGGGCGATCCGCTCTGAATCTTCCCCGAATTCATCATCAGCATTGCCGAGCCGTGTATCGGCGAATCGGCTGTCATCGAGTTCAAAAAGGCGATGTCATCGACACAGGTGGCCACATTGGGGAAAAGATCGCTGACCCACTTGCCGCATTCGCCATATTGACTGAACTTCCATCGTGGTTCCACGATTCTGCCTTGATTGCGATGTCCACCGCGGCCAAATGTCTTCACGTCTACGGTTTTGCCATCCATGCCAACCATACCCGGTTTGTAGTCAAACGTATCGATGTGACTCGGACCGCCGTACATAAACAGGAAGATGATGCTCTTCGCCTTGGGGGCAAAATGCGGAGGCTTTGCAGCCAACGGATTGGCTTTGGTGGCGGCACTGGCAGTCGACTCGAAAAAAGTGTCATCGAGCATGGAAGACAAGGCGACCGCACCAAAGCCTGCACCGGTCTGCCACAGGAATTCTCGTCGCACGCGCCGGCAAAATGGACCACGCTTTTGTTTGTCTGACATATTACCGTACTAATCCAAGTAGAAAAATGAATTGATGTTCAAAGCAACCAAGCACATCGACTCGCGCGCTTTTTGCTCACTCAATTGATGTTTAGTTTTCAATCGTTGCACCAGGGCAACCAACTCCTGTTTGTCCGCTTTGTTTGCTGTGCGGCTGGTAGCCAGTTCGAGACAGCGCTGGGCTTGCTGCTCCAAATCTTCGCCAACCTCCCGACGCACGCGATTGTAAAGAGCCTGTGCCTGCTGCTGCATCCAATCGCTGTTGAGCATCGTCAGAGCCTGCCCAGGCTGCGTCGTGAGAAATCGAGCTTCGCAACTGATGTCGGTGTCGGGGAAATCAAAGGCTGACAGCAGCGGAACCGGTAACGAGCGTTTTACGTGTATATAGATACTTCGTCGAGCTTGATCAGCAGGTGTGGACTTCCCCCAACCGCTGCCGGGCCTCGATTGGCTCGCCAACACTTCAGCGGACAGCGTCACATACATACTCTCTCCGTGAACCTGTTCGTTCAATTGACCTACAATCGCCAACACGGAATCGCGAATCTGTTCGGCGCTCAAACGCCGCGTGTTTTGCCGCCAAAACCAATTGTTGGAGGGATCTTTGGCCAGGGCAAGGGAATTGCTTTGCGTACTGAGACGATAGGTATTGGATAACAATATCTTGCGATGCAATTTCTTAAGCGACCAATCATCCCGAACTAATTCCGTAGCCAGATAGTCCAATAACTCAGGATGCGTGGGAGGATCCCCCATCAATCCAAAGTTATTCGGCGAACGAACGATGCCACGCCCAAAATAATGCAGCCAAATTCGATTGGCGATCACCCGCGATGTCATCCAGTTTTCGTCGTCGGCGAGCCAATCAGCTAGAATGCGGCGACGCCCCGCAGATTGAGCCCCAGCGTTGGGAACAGGCAACTTGGGCGCTTTACCTCCAAGCAACTTGGGGAAGGAGGGCTCCACTTCCTCGCCTGTATTGTGCGGACTGCCGCGTAGCAATACATAGGTTTTTTCGGGAATGGCATCCAGCTTGGCCAAGCCCAGGATAGTTTCACGCTTAGGTAAAATTCGTTGCTTTTCTTCTATTTCGCCCAGTTCGCTCTTGAGTTGACTGTATTCGCGAAACTCGACTTCGCTGGTGTAGTTCACCAATTGTTCGCTGAGAACTTTCTCGCGGTCGAAGCCTTCGGTCGCGCGTTGATTTTCGGCCGACATTTTTTTTATCGCATCGCGCTCGATGCGCTTGGTCACTTTTTCAATTTCTCTACGATGCGATTCGTATTCCTCGTGCAAGCGGGCGATGTCGGGATTCAAATCGACCTGATTATTCGACTTGCCATCGCTACGCGAAGCATAGGGTGTCACATCGCGTAGAAAGGCGACCATCGCATAATAGTCCTTCTGCGTGAGTGGATCGATTTTGTGATCATGGCACCGAGCGCAGTTCAAAGTTAAACCCAGAAAGCCTTGGCTCGTGGTCGAAACGAGATCGTCGTAACCATCAAATACAGCCAACAGTGGATCGGCTGGCTCGTCATCCCACAATCCAAGTCGGTAGTAGCCGGTGGCTGTCAGCGATTGGGGTGTAACCTCGTCGAGTTCGTCGCCTGCAATCTGCTCCCGCATGAATTGATCGTAGGGTAGGTCGCTGCTCATTGCATCAATCACATAATCTCGATACTTCCACGCGTTCGGCTTCAAACCATCCCGCTCGAAGCTATTCGTTTCGGCATAGCGCACGACGTCCAGCCACATTCGCGCCCAGCGCTCACCAAATGCGGGCGCGGCCAGCAAGCGATCCACCAATTGGACATACTTGTCCTCAGACCAATTTCGACTGAGTTCGGCAACGGTTTCCGGCGCAGGCGGCAAGCCCGTAACGTCCAAATAAGCGCGGCGAATTAACTCCTCCGGACCGGCGGCCACGGCGGGTTCCAGCCCCGCGTGTTCGAGCTTCTCCAAAATGAACAGATCCAAGGGCTGCAGCGCCCAAGCCGAATTCATGGTGATGGGCATTTGCGAAGGCTGCGGCGGACGGAATGCCCAGTGTTCCGAATACTCAGCGCCATTGGCTATCCAGCGGGATAACAAATCGACCTCAAGTTCGCTCAGCGGCTTGCCTTCTGGCGGCATCCGTTCCCCCGACTCCGCGCTTGCCAAGACTCTCCGCAGCAGCTCGCTCTTCGACGATTCACCCGGTACGATGGCTACCTGGCCACTATCCGCCGCGGAAACGACAGTCGCCCGATCATCGAATCGCAAGCCTCCCTCGTGCAGATCTGGCCCGTGGCAAGAGTAGCATTTGCGCGCCAATATCGGTTGAATTTCCGTCGCAAAGTCGACTTTGGTGGCTTCCGCGGCAAGCCCCAGGGCCCCCAGCATGCCCAGCAGAAGCCCGCCAATTATGGATTTATAAAGGTTAGCGCGGACTGTCATTGATTTCGCGTCTAGGAAAGTGATGAGGTGGGAGACAATTCATCGTTTAGGAATTGCCGAAATTGTTCCTCCAGTTTACACGATCCAGCAGTCAATGTCGTCATGGTGCCGCAACTAGCACGGCGAAGCTAGCGGACCAACAACGCCATTCGACGCTCCAATTACTGGGAAAGCAGCTGCATGACGTCCGATTCGGAGAGGGCAAGCACTTTAGCAATTTTCGCAGAATCCCAGCCCAAACTTGCCAAACGCCGCGCTTCAACAATTGGACTGGCTGGGTCTAACCTGACATCTTCTGCCATGCGGATTAAGTCGGAAAGTCGACGAGCCGCCAAGTCATAGTTAGTTGCCAAGGACCGAACGGCAATCAACTTGGAATCCAGCTCAGCTTTCAGCTCTCGCCCCAGATCGTGCAATTCGATCTGCCATTTCAGGACTTCCGTGGGCGCTCCAAGCGATTGAGTACCTGAAAACCCGTTGCTATTTAGCTTGGCATTCGAATTGTGCTTGAGCGGAGGAATTACAGCCGGCTCGAGCCTGGCGCGGCCCCGCATTTTGCCCCGCATTAACATCCAGCACAGCAGGCCTATGCCCGCAACCATCATTAGCTGTTGCAGATTTTCGTTTTGCATTAGTCACACAGTGGCGGATGATTGGGAATATTGGCAGCGAAAGAACTTGTTCCCATCGACTACCCATCGTCCAACCACAATGCAGTCGTCCAAGCTAAACCAGGAATTCTCTACCACTGGTACAGCCCACCTCCAATGACATCGATCCTGCTAATGATGATGGTTGTGATCGTGGGAATGATCGTGGGAATGATCGTGGGAATGATCGTGGGAATGATCGTGGGAATGATCGTGAGAGTGATCGTGAGAGTGATCGTGGGAATGATCGTGAGAGTGATCTGAACCGTAATCTCTGTCTCGATTCGTTCTTTGTGCGAGTTCGGCTTCCGCGGCGTCGATGGCGAGCCTGAAGACAGACTGAAGAGAATGCCCACTGAGCTCTGCCAGCTGTCGGCAATCCTCATATTCCGGTGCGAATCGAACGATCCCCGAGGAGGGGTCTGATGCTCGTGTAGAGGGTAACCAAGCCAACTTCACGCGGGCGGAACCCACGGGAGTTTCGACACGGATGGTCTGGCGATCAAGCTTGCGACGGGCCATCAAGCTGCGACGAATTCCCAACGAACCGGTGTGCTTAAAAATGGCCTCCTCCAGTTCAGTCCTTTGCTCTGGGTGGCAGATGACAGACAACAAGGTAGCTGGCCGGTTCTTCTTCATCGAGATAGAGGATGTGAAGACGTCGAGCGGACGCATTTGCCAGAGTTGTTCGATAGCAAACCCCAACTGCTCTCCGGTCGCATCATCCACATTCGTTTCAAGGACAGCCACTTGGTCGGTTTCCTCGTGCCGTGCATTGCCTATCAAGACTCGCAGTATATTGGCTTGCTCCGGCAAATCCTTGTGCCCTGCTCCGTAGCCAATTCTCGCGATCTGCATATCTGGCACAGGCCCAAACGCGTCCACCAACGTCGCCAAAACGGCTGCGCCGGTTGGCGTCGTTAACTCTGCAGCGATATTCGTACTGCGAATCGGTACACCGCGCAGCAGTTCGGCAGTGGCGGGCGCAGGCACACTTACCAAACCATGCGCGATGGCAATGCTGCCGTATCCAATTGGCGTCGGAGAGGCCACTATACGGCTGATTTGCAACTGGCTCAAAGCCACAGCGATGCCCACGATATCGACGATGGAATCGATGGCCCCCACTTCGTGAAAGTGGACCTCTTCGATGCTGGTTCCATGCACTTTGGCTTCTGCAGCGCCCAATTTCTTGAATATTCGTAGCGACAGCTCGCGCTGACGAGTCGTCAGCTTGCTCGAAGTAATCATCGCCTCAATCGCGTTCAAATGCCGATGGGCGTGCTCTGTTGGATGGCGTACATCCAGTCGCAGGGCTCGAAAGCAGTGTCGCTGTGTCGGGCTAAAGTCAAGGTCCACACGCTCGAGTCCCGGCAGCGACCGCACTTGCTCCAGCAGATAAACCGAGTCGGCTCCCGCATCTACCAAGGCGGCCAGCAGCATATCGCCAGCAATTCCACTGTGTGTATCTAAATAGGCAAGCGACATTGGGGTACTTTGCGTTTTCTACTGGACGTGCTGTTCAAGGGTTTGAAAAAATTCCGCTTTAGCTGCCGCGTAACGATCGGCAGCGTCGCATTGGGAAGTGTAATGGTTGTGCTTTAATGATTGGAAATACTGCCAATCTGCTGGGTGTTCCTGAAGCCATCGTCGGATGGCCAGCGCGCTACGCCAAGCTGCTCCACCTTGCCGCACAAGTAAAACGCTATGCGTGATTTCGCCAACACGAGGCTTGCATAGCCTTGCAGTCAATTCGTCCGCGCACCACTCGGGCGACTCCACGCGGACATAATTCAATCCTTCGATTAATCCGGCAGCTTCGTTCAAACCACGCAACTCCTGCAACCCCGCGAGCATATCGATGACAGGCTGAGCCACTCCGTCGGACATACAGGTACTGCCGATGTGCTCAACTTCCTGAATCCAACCTTCGCTCGCCCACAGCAGTAGCGACTTGGATTGCTGAAATTCCTGCTGCCATTGCCGGTTGTGCGACATGAGCCGAATAGGTGAAGTCATGGACATGGTTCCGCAAGGTAGTGGTGGAAAATCCGCTTCGATCCAAGCAAGCGGCAAAACACATTTATTGAGAGCATAAACTGGTTTTGCTCGTCGCATTATAGCCATTTTGCCCACCTGGCAAGTTTTACCCAGTCGATAAACAGTTTGCCGTGAGTCCTCTTTGCCTAGTGGATGATCCGCCTATTACGCAAAGACACAACCAGACATAGGAAATCCGTGTCATGACGACGCTAACGAAACAGTCCCTCCCGAACCATTACTTGCGTACCGTTGGACTCAACCCAAATGTGCTCGCTGCCGGTTCCGAAAAATTGCAAAATTGGCAAGCGATCGTTTCACTCTTCGAGTTCCCGAACGAAAATGAATCCATCCACAACGATGGAGTTACCTACGTACGGTTCGACCAACCTCACCTTTCGATTCCAGCCCCATGGCTCCAAACGCAGTGGCAGTACCATGTTGGATGGTTCCAAGCACCAAATAGCGATACCCATTTGCCGCCGCCCCATTCCAGCCCAACCGCGAGCGAGCGTTTGGATGTTGGACCCGCTCGGCTGAATCAATTGTTGGCCGAAGCGGCTCACGACATTCGCTCCCCCATCGCTGTTGCTCAACAGATCATTACATCCGTAACCAAGCGAGCGAACACAACCGGAAGGTGGACAAAAGCCGAAACCGACCTGCTCGCCGAAGCCAGTATGCGTTTATCCCAAGCGACGCATTGGGCCGATGGCATCTTGATTGACGAGCGTTTGTTGCATGGCGAACCAGTCAATGTTAGGCGTCGATTTTATCCCCATCAATGGCGCGCTGAAATTGAACCACTGCTGCGAACGATCGCTTCCCAGCGACAGGTCAAACTTGATTGGGTCGGTTGGGACCGTTCGCTGCCCAGGCTCTACCTAGACTCTAACCATCTTTCGCGGGCTGTGCTGAACCTGCTGAACAACGCTGTTCAGGCAAGTCACCCGGGCGACCGCATTCGAGTCGAAGTCGCCTGGCAGACAAATGTTACGCAACGGATGATCATTTCCATCGAAGATGAAGGCGGTGGACTCGAAACAACGCTGATGCGAAAAATCAACTCCACTTCGCTATGGCCCCAGGAAGCGGATGAGCCACGCCAACCGGGATTTGGATTGAAGACTGCTAAAGCGCTGATCCGCGCTATCGGCGGGACAATTGCCGTTCAAAAGTCCACCGATCGAGGTACGCTGTTCAGACTCAGCATCCCTGTAGATAACTACCATTCGCTGGTTCGCAGTTGGCTGTTGCAAAACGCGGAACTCAGCGCGAACGCCCCCTCGCCAAAGCAGATTACGATTCACGCTCTGCGATGCGCGACCGGGGCTATGCCCAATCGGACTCAACTGCCCAGCGGGCAGCCACAACTGACACAACCGCCCGCACCGCATTCGGCCAAAACATCGCTGTCATTGACACCAGCCCTAACAACCCTGTTGAGCCGCTTTGATGCGCAACTCCAGCGGTCCGCCAGTGTCAACGATCTGGTATATCGAGTTGCCGCCGATCGTTGGCTGTGGATCTCGCTGCAAAAGCAGTCCTTCATTCGAAGCACTGGCAAACCACCGGCGTTGGTGAGCGTGCTGAGAAACGCGCGGGCAAACTTGCAAAACTCGGATGGGAACGTTGAATGCTTGGATCAAATGGTATTTCAATTAAATGACTTGTCTCTGGCCGAGCTTCAAGCCGGCTCCGAAGTTCGCTACCGCCTACCTAACGTGACGGGTTTGGTTGCAGAAAAGATCGCCGAATTGATGGGTAGCCACGTTCCACCAGTCGACCAACTCGAACTGAGCGAATCGGCCATTACCGTCCGTCCAAAGCGAGACCACATTCAAATTCGTTCCGACCGAGCTGATAGCAGCTTTGCACCATCAAAGCGTCCGATTGATGCTTACACTTCGCTAGCTGAAACTCCGAGCGATTCATTTAGCGGTGCATTGGCAGAACTGTCTCAAGCATGGCATGCGAGTCAGAAGCAGTTGCAAAATCTCGGCCCACGGCTGTCGCCGCCGCGTCCCAAGTCAACTCCTATGGCGGCCAGCCACTGAGTGACATTCAGTTTCACGTTGCAAAAAACGTAGCCATCGGCCTACGGCTGAACTACAACCGCTTGGCTGCGGTGGCTATGGACGCTCAGGAACCACTAGGGCTCCCCGACTTGATCGGCGCTGCTTAGCGCGGGTCGACGAGCCGGTTTAGCGACGACCCGAATCAGGGGAACCGTGCTTGGACCACCATGAAAGGTGCGTCCCCTTTCCAAATAGTGATCGTAGACAAATGCCCCGTGCTTCGCATTTCCCACACGCAGGCACCGCAAGATTGCAGCATGCCCGCATTCGGGACATTTGACTCGCATGCCATGGCTTTCAAGCATTTGATGCACCATTTTCGCAAAAGCTTGGTTTTCAGCCAGCGATGCGAATGCCCATCCGTGGAACTGCTGCAGGCGCGTCTCAATTCGCTGCAAAATCTGCTGTTGAAGGGAAAGCACTTCGGTCCCCAGTTGCTCCAACTGCCCTACCGCTTTATCAAACGAAGCGGCGGGCATCGCCATGCGTCGCCTTAGTCCGCCATAAACACGCTCAGATACTAACTTTACCGCACGTAAATAGAGTTGACGCTGAGATTTGGAGAGCGGCTGCACCGAGGCGGCCAGCGCAATTTCAAGCAAAGCAATCGGTTCGTTCAAGTGAAGAATGGGACCGAATAACAAAGGATACCCTGTCGTATTGGCGGTGGGCTGCCCAGCGGACAAACCCAAAGCCCCTGGTTCGGCGGTCGACTCCGCCAACAGCGGTTGCTTTTGCTGCCAAGCTAGCTGCACTAAGCGCTCGTGCTTCTTCTGTTCAGTGATCGAGCTAAGCAAGCGATCCATTTGGTATCGCACACCGAAAATTGCACCACTGGCTCCAAAGGCCTTCATCCAAGCCACGGCGGCCGTTCCGCCAAACAGTACACACAACTGGGGAAGCAACTGCTCCAGGAAGGATTGCAGCGGCAGATCGCTATCCACCAGTTCGCCCAGCTTAACAACCTGGGAAGCCGAGCGGCCGCGTTCCTCGCCGGGTAGCGACTGAAATGCAACTTGGATATCTGCATCCATACCGATTGTGATCTTCCCTTGTTCGCAGCGAGGCTGCCCCCTCTTGGTGGTTCTGTCCGCTTCAGGCGATTGGTTCGCCATGGAGCATGCACAATTTAACGGCCGTCCGCATTAAACTGGCGGAAAAAACTCTTAATTCGGAAAGTCCGCTATTTCCAGGCGAGCCCCCACTTGTTTATACTCTTCGTACAACCGGCTGGCAATGGCATCCCGGCGGAAGCGGTTGGCGGCATGCCTGGAAACCTCAATTATTCGCGATTCGCTGGCGCAATCCGAACAGTGACGCGGTTTTCCTGCAGACCTCCCGATGCTACTGATTGGTATAACCACTACCGTTGGTTGGGTGATTGAGGTCAATTCCTGGCTGATGCTTGGCGACGCTCTTGAGTTCAGGCGAGCCCTGCTTAATGTCAGTTACATGGACTTGACATCGCCAGGTTCAATTCGATCGACCTGTGCTCGGTTTATTGTGCGTTCTCGGTTTCCAATCGCAAAGTTGAAGGCTTGTAATGTCAGCCACACCATCCCAAGAGACGGTTGAACAAACTAAGCAGCAGATTCGCACGCTCATCAATGAGATTGCGGAACTATCGCGATCGGACTCGCCGGGCGAAGAGTACTATCCCGCCGTGCTCAAGCGAATTGTCGACGCACTGGCCGCCGTTGGCGGTGCCATGTGGTTGTTGGATGAAGACGGCAAGCTCAAGCTCAGCTACCAAATCAACGTCAATCAAAATCTGCTCGAGGCGGACAGCGAAGATGCTGCGAAGCATTCGCGATTGCTCTCGCGATTGTTCATGCGTGGTCAATCGGAGCTGATACCTCCGCATTCTATGTTGGGCGAAAATCAGAACGAGGGAAATCCTTCGCAGTACCTGCTGTGCGTCTCGCCCGTTTCGACTGGGAAACAAACAACCGGATTGGTCGAAGTTTTCCAACGCGCTGATTCCGCTCCGAACGTACAGCGCGGATATTTGCGATTCCTTGACCAAATGGCTGGACTCATCAGCGAATGGCTCAAAGGCCACAATTTGCAGAAGGTGTCCGACCGTCAAATTATGTGGCAGAAAGCCGACCATTTTGCTCGGCTGGTACACGACAATCTGGAACTTCGCGATACGGCTTTTACTATTGCCAACGAAGGCCGACAACTGATCGGATGCGATCGAGTGAGTGTGGCCATCAAAAAAGGTCGCAAATGCAAAGTCGAGGCGATTAGCGGTCAGGACACGATCGAGCATCGTTCGAACATAGTTTCAGCGCTCAATGCGCTCACAACGCGAGTCGTCTCTGCGGGCACTTCGTTGTGGTATGACGGTTCTGTAGAGGATCTGCCCCCGCAACTGGAAGAAGCGATCGAAGACTACGTCGATCTGTCTCACGGACGTTCTATTGCCGTGCTGCCGATTCGCCGACCTGAGAAAGTTGTGGAGGGTGACGTCCATTCGAAGGAAACCGTCCAACGCGAAGATCTGTCCAAACGCGAGATCATCGGTGCACTGATCATCGAACAGATAGAAAGTCAGGTACCCCCTGATGCTCTCCGTTCGCGCTGCGACCTCGTTTATGAACATGCGGCGCGCGCGCTGAACAATTCCATGAGCCACAGCGATTTGTTTCTGATGCCGCTCTGGCGGTTCCTAGGTCGTGCCACTTGGCTGTTCCGCGGGTCTGCTTTTCCGAAAACGATGACGGTACTGACCCTGTCTGCGATTGCACTGGCAGCCCTCTTCCTTGTTCAGATCAATCTCGATCGCGAAGCCAATGGGGAACTTCAACCCACCGTGCAAGAGCAGGTCTTCGCTCACGTCGAAGGCGAAGTCGAACAAGTCTTTGTAGACCACGGTGATGAGGTTAAGGCTGGAGAGCCATTGGTCAAACTGCGAAATCGCGAATTGGAAATCGAAGCCACGGATTTGAAAGGGCAACTTGAGGCGGCTTTGGAGTCTATTGCTGCCTTGGGAGACCAAGTAGGTCGCGCGAGTCGCGCTGGCGACCCCTTGGAGACCTCCCGCCTAATGGGCCAACTTCGCGAAAGTCAAACTCGCAAGGAAACCCTGATCGCACAACTCAACTTAGTCGCAGAAAAAGAAAAGCAACTCATTCGCACTAGTCCCATCGATGGTGTCGTGATGGATTGGCATCTCCGCGAAAAGTTGCGCGCTCGCCCCGTAGTCACTGGGCAAGTGCTGGTCAATCTCGCCGACCCCCGCGGCGATTGGGAACTCGAATTGTTCATGCCTGAAAAGCGGATGAAATACTTGGACGATGCGTTCAAAGCGTCTAACGGCCAGGATCTGCTCGTGGACTATATCCAGTCGACGAATCCCTCGATGGACCATACCGGTAAGCTGTCCAAAGCTGATGTGCATTACCGTGCGGAGCTCGATCCTACTGACGGTGCGGTCGTAAAACTGCGAGTCAAACCAGACAAACTCGACGGACTAAGTCGTCGCGCCGGTTCGAAAGTGATTGCAGACGTCGTGTGCGGCAAACGCTCAGCGGCCTTTGTGTGGTTTCATGAAGTGGTGGAATGGGTACAGGCCAACGTCATTTTCTAGTCTTGTCTTTCGTCAAAAAAATAGGTCTCCGATCATGATTCTCCGTACACAACTTGCGCTGCTGGCAGGACTCGCCGTTTCGCTATCCGCGTCTTTGCCGTCCTACGCTCAAAATACAGTTGACGTTCCACGACCGGAAACTCGAAACTACAGCGGAACGATCACGGTCGATAACGCGCAGATCGTGAGCGTTCACAAAATTCAAGTCGCTGCGCAGGCCGATGGTATTATCGCTGAGTTGCTCGCCGACGAGGGACGTACCGTCAAGAAAGGCGACTCGCTACTGATCATCGATGATCGCGTCGCTAGAGCGGAGGTAGCCGTTGCAAAGAAGGAATTCGAAGCAGCAGAGAAACAAGCCAAGCAAACCGCCGAGGTCGAATACGCTAAGAAAGCTTCCGAAGTCTCCGACGCTGAGTACTCCGATATTTTCCGACTTTACAACCAGGGCTCGGCAACTTATTCCGAAGCACGGCGCAAGCAACTCGAAAAGGAACGGGCGCGACTCGGCATCGATGTCGCTCAAGTCAAGCACGAACAGGAAATCCTTACCGCTGAAGTCAACGATGAAAAAGTCAAAGCTGCTGAGGTTCGGCTCGAGCTCTACAAAGTACTCGCGCCGTACGACGGTGTTGTGGTCCAACGCTTGCGCGACCAAGGCGAGTGGATTCGCTCGGGCGAACCCATCCTCCGTTTGGTGCACTTGAATGAGATGAAAGTCGAAGCCTTTGTACCAACCGATGGTATCAACGTGGCACAGCTCGAAGGTGCAACCATGAAGATTGCCGTTCGTATCAGCTCTCAAAACGTAGCCAACTACGATGCCAAAGTCGAATACGTAAGCCCAGAGATTGAATCGAGAAACATTCGCGTTTCGACACGCATTCAAAATCAAATGCTCGGCGGCGCATGGTTGTTACGAGATGGCATGATTGCCAGCATCGAAATCACTGTCGCCCAGTAGAACCCATCCACTCCACAGTTATCAACGCTGACTTTTCGAGAAAACCTCAAACCCGTTGCGGCAGCAAGATACCTGGCCGCGTAACGTGTAGCTCAGGATATTTCCCACATGACAACAATGGCCGACAGCTTGGTAAACAGCGCGATGAGAACGCTGCAACTGCGCCGCCGTCCAGACCTCGAGGCCAAGAAGCATCGCTACCATGGACGAGTTTATTGGGTTGTCAAGGAACCTGTCGGTCTGAACTATTACCGTTTCCATGAAGAAGAGTTTGCCATTCTCAATATGCTCGACGGCAAAGCGAGCCTGCAAGAAATCAAAGATCGCTTTCAAAGCGAATTCGCGCCGCAACGCATCACGCTGCAGGACCTTCAGCAATTCGTTGGCATGCTGCACCGTAGCGGCTTGGTGGTCTCGCAGGCCAGCGGGCAGGGTCGACAACTGCGACGCCGTGGTGACGAAAAGAAGAAAAAGGAACTGCTGGGAAAACTTGCAAACGTGTTCGCCCTGCGTTTTCGCGGTATTGACCCCGAGCGCATCCTCAACTTCCTCAATCCATTTACCTGGTGGATTTTCACGCTACCCGCACTGATCATGATTGGCATGTTCGGCCTCAGTGCGCTCCTGTTGGTCCTGGTCAACTTTCAAGAATTCCGCACCAAATTACCAACCTTCGAGCAATTCTTCGCAGCTGACAACTGGATTTGGCTGGGAGCTACGATGGCCATCGTGAAGATCTTGCATGAGTTCGGGCACGGCTTGAGTTGCAAACGCTATGGCGGTGAATGCCACGAAATGGGCTTTATGTTTCTCGTGTTTACTCCATGCTTGTACTGCAACGTGTCCGACTCGTGGATGCTACCCAATAAATGGCATCGCGTTTTCATCGGCGCCGCCGGAATGTACGTGGAATTGATTCTGGCCTCGATCGCTACCTACCTATGGTGGTTCAGTGAGCCGGGAATGTTGAATTTTCTCTGCCTGTCGGTGATGTTTATCTGTTCGGTCAGCACCGTGGTCTTCAATGGAAATCCGTTGCTGCGATTCGACGGCTACTACATCACCATGGACATCCTGGAAATTCCGAACTTGCGCCAAAAGGCGACGGAAGTACTCAAACGCTGGTTCCAACAAGTTTGCTTGGGTCTGGAATTGCAGGAAAATCCATTCCTACCACAGAAAAAACAATTCTGGTTCGCACTCTACACAATCGCTTCGGTCATTTACCGCTGGGTTGTGGTGTTCTCAATCATGATGTTCTTGATGAAAGTTCTCGAGCCCTACGGCCTACAAGCTCTTGGGCGCTTAATCGCGTTCTCAGGTCTCGCGGGCATGATCATTCAACCACTTTGGCAGACGATTAAATTCTTTAGAACGCCGGGCAAAGCGAGCAAGATGAAACAGAAAAACGTACTTACCAGCTTGGCCATTGCGGCTGCCGTGATCGCCGGAATCATCTTCATTCCACTGCCCTTCCACGTCGACTGCGCCGTAGAAATTCAACCCAACGATGCACAACAGGTATTCGCCATGGTACCTGGGAAACTAGTGAGCTGGAATAAAAAACCCGGCGATCGGGTCGAAGCTGGGGAGACGATCGCAAAGCTTGACAATATCGATCTGCAGATGCAACTCTTGCAAAAAAACAGCGAGTACGAAATGGCACTGATTCGCTATGAAATTCTGGAAAAGGATCAGAAGTTCCGCGACCCTCAGGCGATGGCACAATTGGACACCCAGCGCGAAATCCTGCTATCCAAGAAAGCCATGCGCGACAACATCCAGGATCGCATCACCATGCTCGACATCAAAGCGCAGGCCGCTGGTACAATTATTCCACCTCCAGAAAAACCTGTACCGAAACAGGTAGAAGCTGAAGAGCAATTGCCCTCCTGGAGTGGCAGCCCCTTCGATCGAAAGAATCGCGAAGCCTTCTACTCGGTTTCCGATCTGCTGTGCCTCATCGGTGAGCCAACACAAATGGAAGCGGTTTTGGTTGTCGATCAGCACGACATCGACCTGGTCGATGTGGGCGATGAAGCAGACATCAAAATCGATTCCGCGCGTCTCGAACAATTCTCTGGAAAGATAGAGAAGATATCGGAAATGGAGATGACAGTTGCTCCAGAGAGTTTAGGCATTCAAGCAGGTGGTCGTCTCGACACAGAAGTCGATTCGAGCGGTCGACTTCGCCCGATCAGCACTTCCTACCAGGCTCGAGTTCCGCTAGAAAACATAGAAATTCCATTGCGATGCGGCTATCGTGGGCAAGCCAAAATCTATGTGGGATGGAAATCCGTCGGCTGGAGAATTTACCGATTCTGTGCCCGGACATTCCGTTTCGAAATGTAACTTTACCGAGCATTCAGTTGTGCAGTACTCAAGTGAGTATTGAACCACTGAACTCACTTTTTTGAACCAGCGCTTGGCAGAGTGCCAAGCTCTACATTCGCTGCTTTGTCAGCAACAGGAGATTTGAATGGCAAAAACAGAAAGCACGATGGGACAGGAACCTACAGCAGTCGCTGAGCCAGCAGCTCGACAACAACAGGCTCAACAACCCATGCAAGTACAAGTTAACGACGACAACGCAACAGCCAACTATGCTAATTTCTGTCGCGTTACCGGCTCCCCTGAAGAGCTGATCGTCGACTTTGGATTGAATCCACAGCCAGTTGGCGTACCCAAGGACCCCATTCATGTTACACAACGCGTGATTATGAATTTCTTCACTGCAAAGCGTCTATTAGCTGCTTTACAAATGTCGGTTCAGCGTCACGAAGCCGTTTTTGGTGTTCTCGAAACAGACATTCAAAAACGTCTCAAAGTCCAACAGCCCAGCTAAAAAGTCTAAAATCGGATCGATTCCAAGAAAGTAAAAAGGTGCGCGAGGCAACTCCGCACCTTTATTTTTTGCACTCGCACTTTTGAAGTCTGCCAAGCCGGGCGATCGCCTCAGTCTAAGACCACCACGAATCCCACGAATTCATTTTGGAGAGGATAATTCGTGGCATTAGTTTCATTTGTGGTCATCTCTCCGCCGAGCCGACAGTGACGTCCATCACCTCCAGCTGCAACTGCTGCGGCGGGTTAAGGCTCCCAAATCTAACCTGCCCGGAAAGAAAATTTCACAGGCAGGTCTTCAAATCAAGTTAATTGGTAATCACGCTCGTGGTTCGCTGAGCATTGGTCGTCTCGCGATTGCTCAGCCACAACAGAATAGGCGAGGCAATGAAAATCGAGCTATAGGTACCTACCGTCACGCCCACTAACAGTGCGAAAGCGAACGCGTGAATTCCTTCACCACCAAACACGTATAACACGATGATTGTCAGCAGCGTTGTACCGCTGGTTAGCAACGTACGGCTCAAGGTTTGATTAACACTGTCATTGATCATCTGGGCTGTCAGCATAGGACTACGCCCGCGAACTTCTCGAATACGGTCGAACACAACGATCGTATCGTTCAAGGTATAACCGATGATCGTCAAGAACGCTGCCACCTCGGTCAAACCGATCTTGAAATCCTCAATTAACAGGAAGCCAAGCGGCTTTGCCAACCAATGGCATAGGGCAAGAATTCCCAGCGTGATTAGCACGTCGTGCACCAGCGCGGCAACAGCGGCCAAACCGTAGGCCACCTTTTGAAATCGAAACCAAATGTAGGCCACGATAAAAACCAAACTCAATAGTATTGCACCAATAGCGCGTTGCTGCATCTCACCGGCCACGCGTGTTCCGATCTGGCTCAGCGATAACCACTTGGGTTGCTTCTGCAATTCCTCGGTTAGATTTGCAATCAGTGCATTGGCCGACGTCGACTCGGTCGGCAACTTAATTTTCCACTTTGCAAAGCCGCTCACGTCGTCTGCTTGCCAGCCGGCTGGCAGTGGATCGGGCGAAACCTCAACCAATGCCGCATTGAGTTCGACGCCGGTCGCTTTGGCAGAAGCCAACAATTGCTCGCGAAGCGTTGGGCCATCAATCTTGGCGCCTTTGTCGGCCTCTTCAATCAGCGGAGAATCATCATTGCTTCCGCTGAACTCCAGGATAATCTCGGTCATCGGAGTTGCTACCGGACTCGCTGCTTCCGGCGTTGGTGGTGCAGTTGGGTCTGTGCTCGCGGCAGGTGGTGCGCTGGTTGACGCAGCCAGTTCAGACTCTTTGGCTGCCGGCTCAGACGCAGTAGTTTCCGCTGCCTTCGTTTCATCATTCTGGTAGGCCACGTAGCGCACCGTAGAGGATTTGTTAACCCTATCCAATTGAGCCGAGGACGAGTCCTTTAGAACTTTAACTCGATATGTAACCAGATTGGCCGAATTGTCTTTGGCAAAACCCTCGAGCAATGTCTTGGACAAATACTTCACGTCGCCGATAGAAGTTAGCAACGAATAAACAGTGTCTTTGGGTTCTTTCTCTACACGAACCAGCGTCGATTGAACCGGATTCCCTTTTTCATCTTTAGCCAAGATATCGCGTGTCAAATCGCGCAATTTGTCGACATCAACCGGCTCCTGCAGTTGAAAGACAACACCCGTACCACCGGTAAAGTCGATATTTAGAACGTCTTTACCGCGTACCAAAACAGCGGCAACTCCACCCAAAATTAGCAAAATCGAAAATGCGAAGCAGGCTTTTTGTAAGCCCATGAAATCGATGTCCGCATTCTTCACAAAGATGCGTTTCATAAAGCCAACGCCGTCCGACATTGAAAGATTTGCAAACTTCAACTTCTCGGCGATTTCAAAGAAAATCCGCGAGCAGAACGTGGCGGTGAACATACTGGTCGCGATACCAATAATCAGAGCCACAGCAAAACCGCGGACTTGGTCGGTACCGATCCAATACAATACGATGGCCGCGATGAGCGTAGTCAAGTTGGAATCGATAATGGTCGTGAAGGCACGGTCGAATCCATTGCGAATAGCCATCCGCGGTGCGGAGCCCTTATTCTTCTCTTCGCGAATTCTTTCGAAAATCAACACGTTGGCGTCAACGGACATACCGACGGTCAACACAAGCCCCGCCAACCCAGCCAGAGTCAGCGGCTGTTGAATGAAAATCATGATGCCGAAAATTAACAAGCCGTTGATTACTAGCGCTATGGAGGCAACCACTCCTGCAAATCGATAGTACAGGAGGATTGATACAAAGGTCGCCGCCACAGCCCAGAATGAAGCCGTCGTGCCTTTGCGAACGGCCGTCGCGCCCAAACCAGCTCCCACACGGTACTCGCTAGCAGGCTCCTCGCTAAGTGTGGCTGGCAAACGGCCCGAGCGTAGAATCGTGACGAGAAAGTCTACTTCTTCTTTGGTGAATCGACCTGTTATTTGGCCACTGCTGCTGATTGGCGAATTCAACTGAGGTGCTGAAAGAACCTTCCGATCCATGATGATTGCCATACGACGATGGAATTCTCCCATCGGAGTATTGCGAGCCGTCATTTCCAACATTTTATTCGCACCAGCCGTGTTGAGTCGGAATTCAACAATTGGTTGCCCAGTTTTTTCGAAACCAGTTTGTGCACTTGCCAAATCATCACCGTTGACGACCGCATAGGGGCTACCGAGCATCTCAGTCGCCATAAGCACGTCGAGTTCCTTAATACCGTTGCGTTCCATCCACTTCTCGAGAGCGTAGTCTTCGTCGAAGTTGAGCTGTGGACGATCGATTATCTTACCAGTGAAGGTGTCGCGAATGATGTCTCCCAGCACAGGTGTTTTCAGCGGAAAGACACCTTGTTTCTTCTCGGTTTCACGCCCGACCGAATACCATTGCCCTACCGTACGCCCCTCTGCATTGACCACTTCAGACTTGGGAATTGCATTGCTGGCCGCTTGCTGCTTGGCAAGCGCGATGATGTCTTGGTGATCGCGCGTGTTGGCGACAATTCGAAATTCAAGCTGTCCAGAATTCTTCAGCAGATCCTTGATTTTCTTCAGTTCGAATTCATCTACCATCGGAACTGTGATTTCAATTTGAGACTCGCCATGGGGCCGAATGGTGATCTCTTTCGTACCGGAGGGATTGATTCGGTCGCTCAGTGCCGTAGCCAATTGCCCCGCATTAATCTTTTCACCGTTTTCGTCCGGAACAATATCGTAAATTAAGTTCGTACCACCCTTAAAATCCGGTCCCTGCGTGATGGTAAAATTGCTTCCCCAAGCAAACAACAAACCGGCGAAAATAGACGCCAGCAAGACTCCAACGCGAAAGGAATGCGCGGGCATCCGCAACGCTTTGGTAATCATTCCGCCGAGGATGAACGGAACTACAAAAATTCCAAGTACGAACAGTGCTCCGTAAATGTAGGTTCCCCAAGCCTCTTGAGGCGAAGCGTCGGGGCCCTGCTCGATCGCCGAAGCCTGAGCTAGCAATATTGGAAGTGACACTAAGTTCCAGAAAGAAGAGCCGTCCATTGAAAGTCCTTGCGGATTGTGAGTCCGTGTGCGAATTGGTTACTCTTTTGAGTCGGTTGGGAAAATTTGCGTTATGACATCGCGATTTATAGTCATCCGAGCGCCAGTGTTTTCATCAATGCGAATTATAACTAGGCCATCTTGGCTGTATACTTGAACAACGATTCCATGAATTCCGCTGGCGGTTACTACACGATCATTCTTTTTGAGCTCCGGCGCTGGACTATCTTGCTGTTTCTTCTGCTGAGGTCGGGCAACAATAAACATGTACAAAATTGCACTGATCAATATCAGATTTATGGGACTCGCTAAAAACTCAAACAATGCGCCCGTCGCTGTGGAGGGAGAATTTTCAGTGGGGCCCACCTGAGCCGAATTATCCTCGACTTGCGCCAGCATTTGGATGGCCTTCAAGCCGCTCCAGCATCCCGCCTCAATCAGCCTGCCAATCGAATCGCTCATCCAGCACAAAGCGTCGAATTTCATCGGCCAGCATTCAAATGGAAAGGCATGCCAGAACAGGATATCGGAACCATTGGCATTCGCGCACCAAACTTCCAAGGGGAGAAATCCCCCCTGTACTTTATGCTTAGCTCGCCTGGCTCTCGACCCAGAATGAGCCGGAAATCATAAGACTCTCCCCTAAAACCCACAAGGCCTATGGTTCCACAATAGCTGAACGTAAGTGCGCTAGTCCCGGCAAAAACAGGCTTAGTTCTACGCGGCAGTATAATATGGACAGTTCAGCGGGCGAATCTCTCCGTCCCTATTGCTACCCAACCCAGCTGCCGGGAATACCTCTATCGCCTGTAGATATATTGCAGTCAAAAAATTACGACTGGCGGCATCTCGCGCGGGCAATAAGATGGAGTCATACCCGAACCACACAAGACCACCCATAGGGGCGGCCACCGCGATTGCACTTGGGGCAGTTTGCCGATTGGATGCATTTAAGCCCGATTGAATGCATTTAAGCAAAGTCGCTGATTGCTCGCACTCTCGACCGCTATTCGTCGGTAGTCGCCCCCAACTCGAAATCACCGCAAACCAGTGCAATCAAAAGACGCAATACTAAACAAGCTCAGGCGGCAAATTCTCGACCAGGTAAGCTTGCCCGAAGTGATTCAAGGAAATTGGATTCGCTATCCCGACCCGATAGCGCAGTTCAGTCAGATGATCCAAATGGTCGGCGGCACGTGCACACCGCTTACCAGCTTGTCCGAATTGAGCGATAGACTCGAGACGTTCGACGAGTGGAAAAATGCCAAGCGGATTTTTTCTGGTGTGCCACAGCTATCCGGCAACGTTGATCTTGGTCCAATCGACGATGCTCACGAATTGGAGAATTTAGATTTTGTTGTGTACCCTGGAGAGTTTGCGGTTGCAGAGAACGGAGCAGTTTGGCTAACCGATCGCGAACTTAAGCATCGGGTGGTTTTCTTCATCACTCAGTTCTTGGTTTTGGTTATCCGACGCGACTCGATCGTTCACACCATGCACGAAGCCTACGCGCGAGCCGTCGTGCCGCAACCAGGTTTCGGACTGTTTTTGTCTGGCCCGAGCAAGACGGCCGATATCGAACAGTCGTTGGTAATTGGCGCGCATGGTTGCCGCGAACTGCAGGTGTTTCTGGTTTAGTTTTTCGCAAAACGCATTCGGCTTAATGAATTATGGTTAATCCAGCACCGAGTCCGACGGCGACAAGTCCTGCGGTCGGGCGTGCTGCGCAAGTGGACAAGTCGGGGCACCGCGTTCGCGACATGTTTGCGCAAATCGCCCCACGTTACGATTTGATGAATCATGTCCTGTCGCTTGGCATCGACATTCGTTGGCGACGTCGCGTGTTGCGCGAGCTGCGCCTCAACGGTGATTTGCCCATCCTGGACTGCTGTACGGGGACTGGCGACTTGGCCCTGATGCTGGCTGAAAAGGTCGGTGGCCGCGTACCAGTGGTCGGCTCGGACTTTTGTGCGCCAATGCTAGAGTTGGCAGTCAAAAAGCACGAACGAAGATATGCCAAGTTACCAGTCAAATTCCTAGAGGCAGATGCTCAAGCATTACCATTCGATAACGCTTCGTTTCAAGCGGTCACTGTCGCGTTCGGCCTGCGCAATGTGCAGGATACGGATTTGGGACTTCGAGAAATGGTGCGAGTTTGTGCGCCGGGTGGGCAGGTGGCGGTGCTTGAGTTCTCGACGCCGACATTCCCCGGACTCAAACAAGCCTATCACGCGTATTTCAAGCATGTGCTACCTCGGATTGGCCAGCAATTTGCTAAAAATGACAAAGGGGCGTACGAATACTTGCCCAACAGCGTCCTAGAGTTCCCGAGCGGTAGAGCCTTAGCAACACGGATGGAAGCTGCTGGATTGCAGGCTGCACGCATTTGTACGCTAACCTTCGGCATCGCTTCTTTATACATAGGCGACAAGCCGTGAACGCTTTTGAGGTCGAAAAACCTATCGTGCTGGCCATCACTGGCGCAAGCGGGGCTGTCTACGCGACTCGTTTACTTCAAGCCCTACTCTCGCAGGGACACTGCGTTCACCTCACGATCAGCGATTCGGGAGCAGCAGTGGTGCGGCAAGAATTGAATGTCGCTCTGGAACTCGATGGTCGGAATCTGATGGACGCGATTGCGGCAACTGACATGTTACTCGGCGTTCCAGCCGACGCAGGCTGGTCCTCCGCTAACGCTCAGCGGGCGATCACTCAAAAGAGATTAACCGTCCATCACTACCGCGACTTCTTCACTCCTATCGCAAGCGGCTCCTTTCTAACTGCCGGAATGGTGGTCTGCCCTTGTTCCGGCAGCACTCTCAGTGGAATTGCTTTCGCCGCCAGTCAAAATCTCATTCAGCGCGCCGCGGATGTTCACTTGAAAGAGCATCGAAAATTGATCGTGGTACCACGTGAGACACCGCTCAGCTCATTGCAGCTGGAATGTATGCACCGTCTCGCACAAGCGGGTGCGATCGTCTTGCCCGCGTCGCCCGGATGGTATCACGGAGCGAGGAATCTTCTGGACTTAGTCGACTTTGTGGTCGCACGCATACTCGATCAGCTTGGAATTGAAAATTCCGCCATCGCGCGATGGGGTGAGCCACCTCCACAGTAGTTTCCAAAACCGGGATGGACTTGATTGCTCCAAGCAGGCGGAATTGAGTGGACTCCACATTCACTAGCTTCCGCCCTAGCTGCGAGCCCATTCTTTCGAGCGATTTCCTCAGCCGAAGTTTGGGAAACCGCCGACCTCATATTTCACTCCAAGACACAGTTCGGACTGGGACCTCACGGCATCACTGCCAACTAAGTGCAGGCGAAACATCTCTACCAAGCGGCTGGCCGGATTTTTCCGAGTGGGGGGTCCGGAGAGTTAATAGGCTCAGTTCCGGCGGGCAGCGCCAGCGAAGCGGGTGAGTTCCAGCGATACCGCGCGAAACATGCATGAGCGTGGGCTCGCGGTAGAACAGCCCCGAAGCAAAACGCGATCCAAATCGACTGGGAGAAACGATGGGGCCAATGCCGGGAAATCGCACCTGCCCACCATGCGTATGGCCTGCCAAGAGCAAATCCATTTTGCGAGTTCGGGCCCACACGATTTGATCTGGCGAGTGACTTAGGCCGAGCCGAAGCGAATCGCACGCAATCGCGCTATCGCCAGCGCGTTGGGATTGATGGCGATTGAGCCACGGCAGTTCGTTGCCTTCGATGGCGATTGAGCCTCCGGAGGGGAGCTTAATATAGTGGTCCCTGAGCCCGACGTCGATGTGGCCAAGGGACTGTAACAGGCTGGTCAATTCTAACAGATGGTCTCCCAGTCGCTTATCGTGATTGCCTAACAAATAGATGCATCCGAGTGGCGCTTGCAGACGACCTAACAAGGGTGCAATCCACGGCAAACAAGATCGATAATCGATTATGTCTCCAGTGATGGCAATCAAATCCGGACGAAGATCGAGCAGCCGATCGACCATGAAACGATAAAACTCACGCGTTAGCTGTCCAGTGAAATGCAGGTCGGAAATGTGGGCGATCTTGAGTCCATCAACTCCCGCAACCGGCCTGGGCAGCATCAACTGTTTGCGGTTAACTTCAAGCTGCGTGATTTCGTTCCCCGGCAATCTATCCAAAAATGCAGTAAAGCGAGTACCTGTTAAAGGGCTATCCACATGCTGACAGACATGAAAGTGCTCGCCCTGCTTTGACATTAGATTTGCCGGAGGGAGGATCCAGCGTCGAGATTCGAGCCAGACAGGACCCAGGATCGCTAAACAAACCAGGCTGAATTTCCCCCAGCTATCGAACCAACGTGCTCCCTGAGGCCACCAATCGTGGGTCTGAGTTAGCCAATGCCATAGCGGAATTGCGTCTAGCCAAAAAACCAGCATTGGAATTGAGAAACACAGCGAGACCAATAGTTTCTCAGAGCGTTTGGTCCAGCGGCGCGGCATGCCTGTCGAATTGACGCGATTGAAACAGGCGAGCCAAAAACCGCAATTGCCAATGAGCACAAATAGAGCGGTAACCACTGGGGCCAGATCGATCATCCAGTTTGGCCTAAACGGAATCCGAGTTCGCGTCGAGCACAGTCTCCACAACCGTCAAAAGCTGAGCCAGCTTGAATGGCTTGTACAACAATGCTTTGGGGTGCAACCCAGCCTGTCTCGCTTTGACGATGGAGTGCCCCGGATCATAGCCAAATCCGGTCATGAGCGCCATTGGCACCACCGGTGTGATCTGCATCAACCGCAACATCAACTGATAGCCGCTGTAGTCTGGTAGGTGAACGGCCGAGATAACCACGTCGTACGGTGCGTTCGCCGGACAATTACGGAACATACTAACGGCTTCGTCACCTGCATGGGCCGCTTCGACGATGCAGCCAAATTTCTCCAATAGCGAATGGGCTTCGAATAGCACCTGCAGTTCCGGGTCGACGACTAATATTCGTTTGCCAATCAATTTTCCATGCAACTGCTGCGTGCATCCCGCCGGCAGCGCTTCGGCTGGTGCCATGCGCTGACCAATCTGTTGGATAACGCGTCGTATATCGCGTGCATTCTGCAAGATGCGCTGCAATCGTTCCACTACGGCCGGGTCTTGGCCAATATACTTTTCGATAACATTGACCGCATCGTTAAGAATGTGATCGACCGGTAACGCAACCGCACTATGAATGGCCTCGCAGCTTTGCTGGGCGGCGTTATTTTTCTGAGCCACCAGCAATTCGAGCGTATTGAGGGCTACGGCCACATCACGGGCAAAAATCTCTAGAAACTGCAAGTCAGAGGCATCAAACGCGCGGACCTTGTTGCTTTCGACGTTGATCGTACCAATGATCGTATCGTGAAGTATCAGTGGCACAGTCAAGGAACTCGCTGCACCAGCGAAGGCTTCGAGATAAAGTGGATCCTGGCTGGCGTCTTCGCAAAGATAGCTTTTGCCCGTGGCTGCTACGTAACCCGTCACTCCATTGCCCTGAGGGCATGCAAACAATTGCCGATCGGCCGCGACTTGATCGATTCCTACACTCAGCAGCGGCATCAGATTGCCGCTCGACTGCTCGAGTAAACGCACTTCTACTATTTCGACGTTGAGTAAATCGGCGGTGTAATGGCGAATATTGTCCTTCAGTAGATCAATTCTGGCCTGCGTCTCCATTTCAAATACTTCATCGGGCTTCAAATCCGTCAGCTGCTGCCCAGCCTGATGAATGGCAGCCAACTTTTGCTGCTGCATAATTTCCGCAGTGATGTCGCTTACCGTAGCCACCAGCGCTGCGTTGTCCGTAGAGGCGTCCGTTAGCGGAGCTACGTGGACTTGATAGAAGCGGTTGTCATCGGTTTGCAGCGTACTACTGCTCGATGCACCTGTCGCCAAAGCGGTGTGGAACGGACAGAAGTCGGGCCCCATAATTTGAGGATGACCCAAGGTTGCATAAAAATTCGCGCCTTGCGGATTTGCCAGCGGAGACCATTGATGCAAGCATTGATTTGCCCAGGTTACAATCATATCGGCGTTAACCAACGCCACTCCGTCCGGCATACCATCCAATATGCGCTCGCTCTGGAGTAAACGAATCACACTTTCTTCCGCGCCGAGATTCTTGCCATCCAAATACACGCCGCTATAAGCTGCCCGCGATAACCGTGCGATCGCTTCAACCGGAGTGTCGACGTGTTCAATCTCTAGATCAGTGCCTATGCCATCCGACAGCGCAGCATCGGTAGAACCGGTATCGAGGCCCGAATGCGACCCTATCCACAAGATCTTTGTTTTTTGAAGCGTATCCAATCCAATGCTCCCTTTGAGATTCAATCGAATCCCAGTCGGCGGACAAACGGCGGCGGACAGAGACTTGCACCTGATGCAAACGCCTTTACCCTACAATCGCTCGCACATCTTAGTATACGGTTACGCAAAACCAGCTTCAACGCCAATAAAACAAACCCGGTTGGTAACTGCCCAGATGCGCGACTTCACTCTCGGCTAAACTGGCTAGTGCTCTGTCCAGATTAGACTTGTAGGTTGGCTGTAGATCGAACAACTGCCAGTCCAAGTCAGACCAATTCGCACCCCGACACAACGACGTGAAACAATTCTCGGAAAAAACTTGTGAGCTGCCTTTAGCGAGCGGAAATTCGAGTTCCCTTCAATGATGCCAATGGGTGCCTCAACCACCTGACGGATCATATCGCACGTAAAATTAGACCAGACACAGAATTAGACTATCACCAAATTTGGACAGCCTCCAAATTTAATACAGACACAGCAGCGGACTTGCAAAGGTGGCAGGCCATATGTCCCGTGAAGCGGTGTCCCGCGACGCGCTGGCATGAATGAACAGCAGGGCGCGTCGGGTGGCTTGGGCATATGCAAAAGAAGCAAAGTGTTCTCGGTCCGCTAGCGCACCTTATCTCCCCATAGAACATTCTATAGTTACTGTAAGTGCAACATTCCGTCCCCCGCACTTTCGGGGCGCCCTTGCGAAATAGTGAACCTCTGTAATGATGGACCGAACTAGGAACAAACCGGGGAAAAGCCAAGGAAAATGTCGGTATTTGGTTTTTTGGGTGGCCCGTTTCTGGGCGGTTCTTCGGTTATCCGACCCTGACGACTGCGGGGTTGAGAAAAAATAAGAAAAATATGAGGGCTACCCTCGCAGCCTACTTTCTATTAGCTAAACTCTTAGCATTACGGTAAACCAAAGCCCTTTAAAATCCTGACAGGGCCAGTGGTTTTTACTCAAAAATGTGTTTTCAGCGCATTGGTGCGCTGGAAGTTTTAGGCTGGCCCATCGGCCAACAGTTCCCTCGAGAGGAGTTCCTCATGAAGTTTCGCCCGTTTTATGTTCTGATGGGGCTAGCTGCTATGTTGGTAGCAAGTTCCGTCCAAGCACAGTGCAGCAGCTGCGGTGGCTGTAGCGACTGTGGTACCGTTGCTTCTTCAGGTTGTTCGACCTGTGGTGGCAGTGGCGCCGGTTATGTCGGTTCGGAAGGTGGTTGCGGTTGTGGCGTTTCTTACACAACTAAGACTGTAATGGTTCCACAGTATGTTACTGAGACGCAAACCGTCAACGTAACAACCATGCAACAAGAAACTCGTCAGCGTACCTACACCGTAAATCGCTGTGTTGCTCGCCAAGAGCAGCGCACACGTACAGTCAGCAAGCAAGTTCCTCATCAGGTTACCAAGCAGCAGACTTACACTGTAATGGTTCCTCAGGTTTCCACTCAGCAGTATACAGTCCAGGTTCCAGTGACCACTCAGGTTGCTCAGGAATACACTGTCACTGTTCCAAAGATGGAAACGATCGAAGTTCCTTACACAGTACAGGTTCCTGTGTACACCGACGTCCAAGTTCCTTACACCGTTTCGGTGCCATACCAAGAGACTCAAACACAGTTTTACACTGTGAACGTGCCTTACACAGAGATGGTTGACCAGAGCTACACCGTCAACGTTCCTTACACCGAGACAGTTGAGCAAAGCTACCAAGTTTGTGTTCCGTACACAGAAGAAGTTGCTCAGAACTACACAGTTCAAGTTCCTTACACAGAAACAATTGAGCAAACCTACACAGTTAACGTCCCTTACCAAGAGACAATGACTGCAACTCGCATGGTTTGCCAGCGAGTTCCTGTAACTCAGTATCGCACCGTGTCGAAAGACATGGGCAGCTACCAGTGCCAAACGGTTGAAGTTCCTGTTTCCGGTGGCAGCGTTGGTTGCGGCGGATCTTGTGGCGGATGCCAAGCAGCTAGCACTTGCGGAAGCTGTGGCGGATGCAGCAGCTGCGGAAGCTGCAACACTGGTTGCGGAAGCTGCGGTGGCGGAGCTGTTTCGACTTGTGGTGGTGGATGCACAACAACTGTTAGCCGTCAAGTTTGGGTTCCAAACGTTGTGACAGAACAAGTTCCATACACAACCTACACGACTCAGCAAATCGCTCAGCCTTACACCTACACCGTTACCAAGATGCGCACTGAAACTCAGAGCCGTCCTGTAACTGTTACCAAGTGCCGCACTGAGACTCAAACTCGTATGGTTACAGTTAACAAGACTCGTATGGAAACTCAAACACGCAGCGTTCCCGTAACGAAGATGCGTCAAGAGACCCAGACTCGTCAAGTTGCCGTTCAGAAGTGCCGCCAAGAACAACGTACTCGTGACTACACAGTTACTAAGTACCGCACAGAAGAGCGTACTCGTACTGTCAAACAGTGCAGCTACAACACCGAGACTCGTACTCGCACTCAGCAAGTATGCAAGATGGCAACTGAGACCCGTACTCGTATGGTTCCTCAGACCACTTACACCACCGAAACTCGTGATCGTCAAGTAACAACCATGGTTGCACAACAGCAAACCAAGGATTACACCGTTACCGAGTACAGCACAGTTCAAGAAGAAGTTCCTTACACAGTAACTGTGTACGATACTGTCGCTGAAGAAAAGGTTGAAAACTACACAGTTTGCGTACCTGTTCAAACTCAGAAGGAAGTTCAAGTACAGCGTTGCGTAATGGTTCCTCAAGAAGTAACCGTTCCTGTCACCACTGGCTGCGGCGGTGCTGTTAGCGTTGGTGGTTCGGGTGGATGCGGCGTAAGCAGTGGTTGCGGTGGATGCGGCGCTGCTGTCAGCAGCGGCTGCGGCTGCTAATCGCTTGATACAATCGTAAGTTCATCTCTGTCGTACAGAGTCTGATCCAAGAAAGAAGAGGCCAGCGTTCCTTGTGAATGCTGGCCTTTTCGCGTTTTCCAGAAGGTGGACCGGTAGCCACCAGTCGCCAGACGGTGGACCGAGTCCGGCTGTTTCGGGCATCAAGCTTTCAGACAACTCGTGTAGCTTATCATCGAAACAGGACGTCGATTGTTGGCTCACACAATACTACAAGTTAAAGGCGACAGAGTTATCTCGACTTTGGAGTACTGATAACGGCTTGCCTTCCAAGAGTTGACGAACTCGGGCCGCTGATTCACGGTTATGTCTCGCCGTGACCGTGTTCCATTGCGAACGATTTCGCACAGTCATGCGTCTTTACGTTTACCGTGCTCCCGGTTTGGATTCAGTTTTGAAAAATCGTTCGTAGTCTATGTGCTTCCATTTGTTTCCGATGACTCTCGCCAAACTGCTTCCTTGGAATCAATCATTCTTGATGTCACCCAAGACGACTTAAAAGTTTCCGATGTTCATGTGGAGTTGATTCCACCTGTAACAACTTCCATGGGCTATGTTACCAAGTGAGGAAACCGAAGAAGAGCCGACGAAGCTGAAACGAAAAAAGGGAGCGGCTTGCCGCTCCCTTGAAATGGTCTAACGATTCGAACCTGAGTTCGTTACGCTCTTTTGCGTCGGAAACCGATAACCGATCCAGCCAAAATCAACAGAGCCATGGAAGAGGGCTCTGGAACGGCAACCAAGATCCCCGAGATCGTAACGTCATCTAACCCAAACTCGACGTTTCCATCATTGCTTGTCAAGATAATCTCAAGCAGTAGATTGCTCCCTGTCCCCGTAATAGCCAGATTGTTAAAAGATGTAAACGCAGCGCTAGGTAGGAATCCATCGCCAACTCCATCAAAATTCGTATCTCGACGCAACAATTGATTCGTCGCCCCTTCCGCTTCAAATTGTAAAAGATTCTGGAACGCCCCACCGTCAATCGACGCTCGTATCAAGAAACCATCATTGGCATCGTATGCCGGTGTGGCCGCTGCGTTCCCACTCGCAGCAAACAGTGTGCTGAATGTCAGAGTGTTGAAGTTGGAAATATTAACGTTGAAGCTCATAGTTCGAGTATCAGGACGAAGACCGCCGTCATCCAAATCCCTCGGCTGCAAAAAATCTGCTGCCACCGAAACCTGTGTACGGCGCTACGGCCTCTGCAGGTGAACCAGCCAGGTTCCCAGCAAAGATTAGCCCTGGGACCGTGAAATAATCGCCCGCACCGTCATGGAATAGTGGGTCGGACACCGTGAAATTGAAAGTGGCATCCTCAAAATTCTCCGTCATGATAACGTCTGCAGAAACTATGCTCGGAGTGAGCATCGTCAGGCAAAGTAACCCAAAGCAATTCAGTAGTCGCATTAGCACTAATTCCTGTTGATAATCGAAGAAAAAAACCTCTGGGCGAGCTCCAAGTATATCAGCCAGCCGCCCCAAAAACAGGGGATTTTAGTTCAGTTTGCAATGAGTAAGTGGACCTGTAGGTCGCCTATTGGCCTAAATCGTATTCGCTCATAGAAACCGTATTCTCTGCTGCCACGTACTACGTGGATTCGCAAAGGTCTGTCAACTGATTGGCACTCCTCGAGTATTCGGTGAACCAAGTAGGTGCCAATCCCCTTGGAGCGAAACTCGGGCAGTAAAAGCGACGTCCAGAATTCGAAATTCACTCTCCAGTTTCGCTAGGTAGAGACGCCAAATGCGTTGATCGTTCAGAAAAATGACATCGTAATGAGCATCTGGATAATGGGTGCGGTAGTGGGAGTCTTGAGCGCGAAACTGCATTCTCAGGAATTGCTCCATTTGCTCTGGAGAGAGCGGTGCCTGCATCACGTCGGGTTGAGTGCTGCAAAACACTTGATAGAGAAACTCTTTGTCTTCCTCCACCGAAGGTCGCAATTCGATAGAAGTTTCGAAAATCACGCAACTCATTCTTCACCAACCTATTGTTGAGATGGGAAAACTCCCTCGGTACAAATACAGAAGTTCAATGCCAAAAAGGGTGAGCGGATTGAGAATGCTTGCCCGCCTCCATCATTGTCAGTCTGCATCGAGCCCATCGTGGCATTCTTCGTAGTACCATAAGCATTCGCGGTTGCCATCGCGGGAAAATTGTTCTGCGGATTGTCACTATTACCAGCGCCGCTGTTGCAGTCGATCTTTAGCGAATGAGAGTGAGGTGGTAAATGGGCCGCCATCAATTGCCGGTTCTCGTTACCCGCTATCTCGCCCATGTTCATCATGCTCAGTCCAGGACCGTTACCTAAGTGATAGAGTGCACGACCGCGAAAGTCTGGCAGGCCAAAGGTCTTCACTCCGTCGCCGCCAAAGGTTGTTCCGAGCAACGAAAACAGCGGCTCGTTGTCAGAAATCTGCAACAATGATCCGTCACAGCGTGCCCAACCCGGGGGAACAAATGGGAATGCAAATATCTGAATTTGGCCTACGTAAGGATTTGACATGATTTCTGACTCTAGCCTTGGAACAATGGATTGGAAAAAGTTTGTTATTCACTCAAAGGATCGACTCAGGTCGCTAACTCCGCGGAGGAAACACTCCCTCAAAGGCAATGCAGTAGTTTGTAACCAAGTACGGATCTTGGATAGAGAAAGGCTGTCCACCGCCAATCGCACTGGCTCTGCCGTGGCCCCCAAAGCGCCCTGGTCCTATGGATCGGAAGAGGTCGACGGTGCAGGCGAACGCCCGATGATCGGAAGAGCTGGGACGTGATGTCTGAGATCCGAAGTAGCGAGGTAGTCGCTCGACTGCTGGTACTTGATGCCTACTTCAGGATATATGCAGGTGATTCTGCTCTAGCTACTAGGCGCATCTTTGGATGTCTACAAATTGCTAGAACGATGGAGAATTACCCAAACCAACTAGCTCAAGTTCGAAGATACTCGATCATCAACGATGCAAAAAACGCCTTGGTATCAATGCTTGAACAGGGAAATCCTGATCCACATCAGCTTCATGGTATGAAGGTCGAGTTTCAGCGAATCTTACAAGTCGACAGTTCGTTGCCATCATTTTCTGGTGAACTAGCCTATGGACTTGCTGGATATTCTGATCCGGAAGCATCGTTGAAGTACCTATATGCACAAGCTGGCACGCGAAAAGCTCGGCTTCGCCGATACCGAACTGGCGCGCGGGAGAGAAGCTGCAGCAGGCGAAGACCGAACTGCTGGCCTTCCAGGGCAAGAACCGCTTGCTCGACCCGACGGTGCAGGCGCAGGCCAGCGGTGCGATGGTGGCCGAGCATCAGGCCTCGATCACCAAGTCGGAGGCTGAACTTCGGGTGCTGCGCGGCTTCCTCAACGACGACTCCTACCAGGTCAAGGACTTGCGCAGCCAGATCGAGGCCACGTGGGCCCAGCTCGAGACCGAGCGGATCCGCGGCACTGGCGGTGGACGCGGCGGCGACCGCCTCGGTGCGCTGGCCATCGAATTCGAGGGCCTGAAGACGAAGGCCGAGTTCGCGCTCGACG
>JBGSTP010000286.1:0-27360 GCA_041736515.1 Pirellulaceae bacterium | reverse complement strand
TGGCGGTGTCTATCGGTATCATCCGGTCCGGAGGATTTGGGAAGCCTATGCTGATGGAACGACGAATCCATGGGGTATTGATTGGAATGACGTTGGGCACGCCTTTGTCTGCAATTGCGTTAATCCGCATCTCTTTCAGGTTATTCAGGGCGCTCACTACGAGCCATGGCGCGGGCGCGAAAGCAGCCAGTACGCCTACCAGCGCATAGACACCATTGCGGACCATTTGCACTTTGTAGGTCTTAGCAATGTACGCAAGGGCCTTGGTTCGGCGGAGGAAGATGCCGCAGGCGGAGGGCATGCGCATTGTGGTACGATGATTTATCTGGGCGATATGTTGCCGTCCAAATACCGGAATACGCTATTTACCAACAATATCCATGGCCGCCGCATCAATAATGACATCCCTTTGAGAAGCGGCTCAGGATACGTCGCATCGCATGGCGCCGATTTGTTGCGCGCTCGTGATCCCTGGTTCATGGGAGTCACACTCGCGTACGGAGCAGCGGGCGAAGTGTATGCCAGCGACTGGTCCGACACCGGAGAGTGCCACAGCACTCGCAATACGCGGCGGCACACCGGAAGGATCTATCAGCTTCGCTATGGAGATCGCAAAGTTCCGCATATCGACCTGAGTTTGCTCTCCAATTCAAGCCTGGTCGCTCTGCAGTTGCATGCGAACGCCTGGTATGTCCGGCATGCACGCCGACTGTTGCACGAACGGGCCGTTGCCGGTCAGAATATGGATGCCACAAGTTCACTTCTGCGTGAAATGTTTGATAAGCAGCTAGAGGTTCCCAAGAAATTGCGGGCCCTGTGGGCCTTGAATGTCTGCAATGGCCTCGACGAAGATTTCATGATTGCTCAGTTGAATCATCCGAGCGACGATGTTCGAGCTTGGGTAGCCACGCTGCTGTTTGACCAGCCCGTAAGCGACAAGTGCTTAACGCAGCTCGCACGCTGTGCGGACCAGGATAGCTCTTCGCTTGTCCGCTTGAGTATAGCGAGCGGGCTGCAGCGTTTGCCACTTGCAGATCGTTGGGAGTTGGCATTCGCGCTTTCCCGTCATGCGGTTGATAACAACGACCAGAATCTGCCACTTATGAACTGGTACGCTTGCGAACCTCTAATCGATGCTGATCTCCAACAATTTGTCCAACTTGCGGCCACAAGCAAATTATCGCGAGTTCGCATTAACGCGGCACGCCGCATCGTATCTGCTGAAGCGTCCGAAGTCGGCCTCGAATTACTCGCACAACAGTTGGCATCCAATTTAGATGCCGATGTCGCCCAGCAGCTCCTCGACGGCATGCTTCAGGGATTGGAAGGTCGTCGAAAAGTGGACATGCCAGCCTCTTGGCACGCTGCCTATGAACGCCTCGAATCACTGGGCGACTCAGCCCTACTCAATCAAGCTGTCCGATTGGCAGTCATTTTTGACGATGCTCCAGCTCTGAAGGCTTTGCGGCAGACCGCGTTGAATGTGACTCAACCTTTAGCGGATCGCGTCCGAGCAATTGAAGCGGTAGTCTCGAAACGCCTGGCGGGCTTCGACGCGGAGTTGATAGATATGCTGGAGCAGGAATCGGTGCGCCCGACTGCATTGCGGGGCTTGGCCGCCTACAACCACGCGAACACAGCTATGGCGATTCTTGAACGATACAGTTCGATGAGTAGCAGTGACAAACAAGAGGCCATTATGGTGCTCGCTTCGCGGGAGAATTGGGCAAGCGCGCTGCTGGAAGCGGTCGACAAACAGTACATCCCAGCGAATGAATTGACTGCCTTCGTTGTTCGGCAGATACATGCTTTCGGAAATGAAGAGCTGACACAGCGATTGACCGAACTATGGGGAAAACTGAGTGAAACGCCCCAAGCAAGAATCAAGCAGATTGCATCGATCAAGAATTGGCTCAGCAACGAAGTGCTGCTGCAAGCGAACTTAGCCGCTGGTGCGGAGTTGTTCAAAAAGCATTGTGCAAGCTGCCATCTATTCTTCGGCCAGGGAGCCAAGATCGGCCCAGATATTACGGGCGCACAACGCCACAATCTAGACACTATGTTAGAGAATATAGTTGCCCCAAATGCTGCTGTCGCCAACGATTATCAAATGGAAATTCTTCAGACTATCGATGGCCGAACTATCACCGGGCTCATCGAAACCGAGGATGCAAAGAATGTCGTTGTTCAGACGCTCAATGAGCGCATAGTTCTTCCCATTGAGGATCTAGCGGCGAGAAAAAAATCCAATTTGTCGATTATGCCAGAGGGGTTACTGGATGCATTAACCGACGAACAAATCAGGGATTTGATGGGATACCTGCAGCGAACTCATTAAATAAGTACGGGGCTGCCCCTTTTTGCGAACTTGTGGTCGCGATCATGGCGCCACGCAAACCGCTTTCAGCGCGTGCGCTGCATGATGATCGATCCCGTGTCTCCGTTGGTCGACCAGTTAGCATTGAACGAACCACCCTGGATGACAGCCTGCGTGCGATAGCTTCCCAGCAATGGGCCAAGCTTCTTTTCAGCCACATAGACAGTTCCGCAGCTCGTTTCAACTGCAGTTAGCTGAGAGCGGTAAATGAAGGGCACGACGAGTGCAAAACGCCCAGCGTAGAGTGCGTTGTATCCACCAGTACTCGCTGGTGTGATGCGAGCCCGAATGGTGCCCGTATGTCCGTTCGAATTGCTGATCCATCGCCCCTTCCATCTACCTGATGGGTCTTCAGCGCGTACTAAACCGACTGTAAGGCTCGGAAATAGCCCGAGCAATACAACTGCAGAAAACTTGAATGGCAACATGATAGTTTCTCTGGTCCTGCGTTCTTTACCGAACGAGCTGGTTCAAAATAGCCCGGCAGACCCTGCCACTCGGGCTAAAGTAATTCTAATTCGCGTGCTAAAGGATGTTAGGCCTTGCCATGAGATTCGAGGCTGGTCACGAGTCTATTTGGGTACCGGTACAAGATGGACAGCCCGTACGTCCATGAGAGCATTCTTCTTGATCGAGATTGGTTCGATCCTCAGCTGGTAGGTGCCAGCGCGATCCACATTTAGCTGGCCAAGATGCCGCCACTGAAAGTTTTGAAAGTGGCCCGTTTCGAGAACCTCGAAATCAAGCGAGTCATCTACGTTTCCGACTATTGCCAATTTCGCCATACTGCCACCTTGTCCCGTTCCGCAGCCTTGCAAAATCGCCACATTAAACGTACCTGCGCGCAGAGTTTGAAAACTCCATTGCGCAGAGTCATTTTTGCCCACCCAGTAGCCAACCGTATTTTTAAAGGTCTGAGGTTCGTAACGTATTTTCTCGCCAACTGTTGTCGCCAAGCAGGCTAGAAGAAGAATGCTGCCATCTCCAGTAGGTTGCACGCCTTTAACTTCGCTCAATAGTTTGGGCTGAACATCAAAGCTCAGCACAATTGTACGGGCATTCTGAGGTCGATTCTTCCAGCCAATGATCCAGTGTTCTTGCTCGACCTGTAGAACAATCGTGTCTGTGTCGAGGTGCCCCAGCCAATGTGCACCTGTGAGGCTGGCCGCCATTCGCGGTATCGTGACTTGAGTTTGTTCGTTACTACTCGATTCCACAGATGCCACCGTTAGGTAGAGAGTTTTTCCAAGTCTGGCAGCTACAGCATTTGCCAGCAACGGACTTGAGAATACTGCGGCCTTCTCGGGAATCGACTGTGCCAGACTTCGATTGAGCGGACTGAAAACACCGAGGGTCACTAGAAGCAGCAAACTGTGGATGCCCGAAATTGAATAGACCATTGTGCACCTGGAGAGTTGAGTAGGATGGAGCTCGATGACTTAATTCGAACTTTGAGTGGGTGGCAAATGAGTCTGCCAGAAATCAAGCATCAGTTGATGTAAGTGAAATCGTTGCGAGTCTTTGGTGATGCTATGTCGATTCCCTGGATAAATCATCAAATCAAATTGTTTACCATGCTGCTGCAGCGCGTTGGCCAGCTGAAGTGTATTGCTGAGATGCACGTTGTCATCCTGGTCACCGTGGATGAGTAGCAGCCGGCCTGACAAATGCTGAGCTGCTTCGACCACCGAACTCGACTGATAACCAGAGCCATTGCGTTCTGGCAAATCCATGTATCTCTCGGTATAAATCGCATCGTAGTTTCGCCAATCTGTAACGGGAGCGCCGGCAATTCCAGCGCGAAAGGTCGTACTATGGGTCATCGCGTATGCCGTAAAATATCCTCCATAGCTCCAGCCCCACAACCCAAAGCGTTTCGTGTCGGCCCAAGGTTGTTGAGCCACCCAGGCGGCTGCGTCTTCTAGATCAAGGAGTTCCACCCGGCCAAGGTTCTTGCGGATTTCCCAAGTGTCGCGAACACCCCGTCCAAGAGCAGCACGATTGTCGCATAAAACAACCGCATATCCGTTCTGGCAGAGGAACTGGTGCCACCACGTAAAACGCCCTCCCCAGGTATTTTTTACCGTGGGCGCTTGAGGGCCACCATACACGTGAAAAATTACTGGCAGTTTTCCGGAGTCTGCTTTGGGGACGTAGTCCTTAGGAAGCAGAATCATGGCCTGCATGTCCAGTCCATCGCGAGCTTTAATAGTTATCCTTTGGGGCGGAAGTATATCCAGAAACTCATGTCGATCGGAGACCGGCGCTTCGACGACTCGAATCTGATCCCCCGTAGTGCTCCTGAGCGTCGATACCTTCGGCGAATGAGCATTGCTAAAGGATTCGAGAAAGTAATTGCCGGATGCGCTGAATTTATATGTTCCCGAACCAGGTGCATTGGTTACTGCACGCTGCTCGCCGTTAGCTAGGTTCACTGCAATCAACTGCGTTTCCGTAGGATGCGAAATATTGCCAGTGACGTAGGCCGTCGAAAAGTCCGATTTGACAGACACGATCGCGGAAACATCCCATTCGCCCTGAGTTAGCTGTTTCCGTATTCCAGTCTCGGCCGAAACTCGAAAGAGATGCGTTCTGCCACTTGGTAGATCGCTGAGCCAAAGTAGATCGCCATTGTCTAAGAAGACCGCTTCCGATCGAATTTCGATCCAGCCAGGGCTCACTTCCTCGAACAGGACGTGTGTTTCCAAAGACTTTGTCGTAACGCGTACGAGATTGAGTTTCGTTTGAACGCGGTTCAGTATTACCAGCCAGAGGTCACCTTGCGGTGACCAGGTAACGCGAGCAATTAACCGATCATCTTCAGGGAATGCATCCAAGCTGATGAGGCGGGGCTTGGGGTCGGAAACATCCACCAGTCCGACCTGAACTGTTGGAAGCGGGTCGCCAGCGTTTGGATAGCGAGTTTCTTCCAAACTCTGGCGCACACTGCTGCTGTCTGCAACTTGGTACTTCGGCACAGGGCTTTGGTCTAAACTCAGATAGGCAATCTGCTGGCTGTCTGGCGACCACCAAAAGGCCTTAAATCGTCCTCTACCGTACAGCTCCTCTTGATAAACCCAATCGAGGATTCCGTTGAGACGGTCATCGGAGCCATCCTGTGTGAGCCGTGTGGCCTGCCCAGATCGGCAGTCAATCAACCACAGATCGTTATCCACGACAAAGGCGATTCTGGTGCCGTCGGGGCTAAGCTCCGCTAGTTTTTCTGCAACCATGGGAGTGCTAGTCAAGCGATTAGCTCGCGCTTGCGCCGCGTCCCAGAGAAACAAATCGTTCTTATGCAGCACTAAGCCACGCTTGAAATCGACACTCATATTCTGGGGACTCGCCAACTCGCGAGCTTCGGACTCTGAGAATTCATCCAGTTCTGCCAGCGCTCGGCGAAAATCGTTCAATTCGCCAACTTGCCGCTGTGCACCAGTCAACGCGTCCACAGCCATATAGTTACCGTTCAAATTCACAATGGTCTCGTCGGAATTTCCCAGCCATTGAGCCTCTCGCTTCAGTTCGAGGTTGTAGTCGACTAGGTGCCTGGCCGAAGCAAGATGCTCAAGTGTGATTTGTTCGCTGGCACTCACTGAGGTTACAGGTACCAGCGCCGTGGCGTCGATCTCAGCCCGTACACGGCATACAGGGAAGTTGACGTTCTCAGCGACATCGGGCTCGAAAAAACCCCATGCGGCGAGTCCATCTTCCGACTCTGGCTCGACGAGATAAGCGGCAAGTAAGCCGAGCGGCTGAGAAGTACTGACAACAAAAGTCCCTGTTGGAAATTCTGATACTGTCGTGCGCGACTCTACTTCGAGGCTCAACAGCCGGTGCCCCTGAAACTCGCTGTTCGATCTTGTTACTTTCGCGATTCGCAGCTGCTCAGCCGTCAACTTGAGACCCTTGGTGAGTTGCTGAACCTCAACGCCATGGCGCTGAAGCCGGCTCGCTGCCCACGCGTACTGTTTGGGAATCGTATAGTAGGCGGCTATAGGCGTACTTCGGGTCGCGACTGCTTTGTTCCAAAGCTCGACTTCGTAGCTGTGAGGCAGAAATTTTGCGGACGATGACGCATCGAAGGGGCCTTGTGGTACCTCGCCACCACTGCCGCGATAACCCGCCACCGCCAACTTGCCGTCAGTCTTTGAAAGAACGCCGTTTAGCGGCACCGTGTTGGACCGAGTTGTAGCTGATTGAGAAATCAATTGTCGCACTTCATCCGACTGGGCGGCGAACTCTTTCAGAACTTGCTCTACGAAGCCGTAGGTAGCCCGTATACGAGTCTGGTAGTCTGCGTACGAATAGGATTCAGCAAGGATTCCGATGCGACCGCGTAGCCCCATAATTTCCGTGCTGTACCTCGGCTCATGACCATAGGTTGACCATCGCGTATGTTCCGCATTGAAATTCCCATAATAGAAAGTGTCGATGCCGAACTCGGTTAGCCGTTGACTCACTTTGGGTAGGAGCGAACCACGGAGCCACTGATCGATCGCTGCTGGAGTTGCGGGACAATGTGGTATATCGTAGGTCAATAGATAACGATGTAGCGAACCATTTGTCGTGTGCGTGTCGATCAAGACATCGACATCGAATTCGTTCAGCGCCGCCGTGAGCGACTTTACTTCTGGACTCTCCAACTTAATAAAATCGCGATTGAGGTCCAGGCCTTGTGCATTCTCGCGAACTCCCATCCCGCCCACTGGTCCGACTTGACCTGGCCGATGATTGGGACTGCGACGTTCGTTGCCGTCTGCGTTAAAATTTGGCACGAAAATCAGGCGAAGTTCCTGCCACCAATTTCCCTTCGAATCCGACAAAGCCAGATCTCGTGCGAGAGCCAGAATTGCCTCTTTGCCATCGCATTCTCCCGAGTGAATGCCGCCCAAAACCAAAATAGTTAGCGGACGCTGGGTGGTTTCTTTAGTTGGATTGACGACCAATCCCCAGATTGTTCGGCCCTCGACAGTTTGTCCAACCGAGATCATCTCGCTAGTCGACCAACGGTTCGCAAGCTGACGCAGAAGTTGTTCAACTTCGCCGCCAGTCGCAGTTTCGCGATAATTGCTGCGCTCGGCTACAGTGGACCAATCCAAACGCGTTGGGAGTGTCGAGTTTGTCTCTTGCCCGACAGCGTGGCACACGCTCAGCAGTCCAACCAGCAAGCTGAAAAGAAGTGCCAAGCCAGGTGAATTGTCGGTTCTAACTACCATGGAGTTCTTGGTTCTTGGTTCTGAGTTAGTTCATAATGGTTCTAGCAGAAGCGAGCAACTGTTAGCGATTGGCTTTAAGCAACTCTCGCTGCCGCTGTGCAATTTCGGTTTGACCACTCGCTTCGTACGCCTGTGCCAGACTTTCACGAACGAGAGGTGCAAGCTCGGGTGCATTCAAGGCAACTTCGAGGTCCGCAATTGCTTCGGTGTAATTCTTGAGCTTCAAATGTATTTGACCGCGAGTTTCATGCAGGTAGGGATGATCTAGAAGCGCCAGCGCTGCATCGGACATTCTCAGTGCTCTCCGCAAGTCCGGATTGGGCCCATGACAAATCGCGTGCGCTAAATTGTTGAGCAGCCCTGGCAGTTTCTCGTTATTTTTGGCGGCGAGCTCCAGGTGTTGCGTTGCTTCTGTCATATCGCCTCGATTGAGCGCTACGGTGCCAAGGATAAAATGGGCTGTATCCGCGTCTATGTTTTGGACCAATGCTTCGCGCAGCACCAGCATTTCGTTATTTTCTGAATCGGCCGCTGCGATGCAGGCTTGTGTAATCGCATCGATCAAGCTTGGGTTTTGGGGGTCAATCGCAACAGCATCAATGAGCTTGCGAAATCGTTCGAGCAAGCCGCGAGGTGACTTGTCGCTGTCGGCAATACGTTGGGACTCCATAACAAGGATCTCTGCTTGAGTAGACTCCAGACGCGCTCGATCATCTGCAAGGGTAGCCAGCACCAATCCATCTCCGAGCAGTTGCATGCCCTCCGGTTCACGCTCGTTGATCGCTAGCAGCAGCGCGCATTGGGTCCGCGCTTCGACGTCCTTCGGAGTTTCTTGGAGTCTTTCCATGAAGGTGCGGATTAGTCGCTGGCTACGGGACTTTGATAATTCCTTCAGCCCGAGTTCCTTCTGCAAAAAGCATACGATGTAGGACGTTTGCGTATCCCCATCTGCTATCGGTAACAACGCGTCGTAGGCGCGTTGCTTGTCACCACGCAATCGAAACAGATCACCGATCATACGCTTGGGCAGCGGATCATTCGGAGCGTTCTTCGCTGCGATAGTCAACCATTGATAGTAGCTATAGGCTTGTTGCGGTGTCCAATTGCTGAAATTCGTATTCTCTGCTGATTCCGACAAGATGGACTTGACCACGCTTTGAGCCATCCAAAGCGCAGCCGGCTCGGAATTAACCGATGTGGCCAGCTCGACCATAATCTTCTGCGCGGTTGGAACGTTGCCCGCCCGCTCTTCGATCAAAGCAGAATCATACAATAGACTGGCATTGTTGGGGTTTAATTGACGAAGCGCGTCGATTGCCAGTCTGCTCGCAACCAGGTCGTTGGCGTTGGCGGCTTCCGCGAGCAGTCTTCGATACAGCATACCGTGCGTACCATCAGAGATACTATTGCCAGCCGAAATGGCTCCCAGCAAAGCCACTGCAACAAATAGTGCTGGTAACGCGAGCAGCATTGGTAGATAGGGACGAGAGGTCAACCAACGGAGTAAGAAAGAAAAACAACTGGTGATCCACCAAATGGGATTCAACATTGTTTTCTTACTGGGCCAAGCCCTGACAAGAATTTTTCCGTCTTCCCGCTCTAATTTATAATCAGTGCCTTCGAACTGCATCACGCGATTAAAAAGATGTGCAGCTCCACCCAACTGCTGATTCAGTTTCCTGTCGGGAGCCCAGTGCTTCCATTGGGCTCTGAGTTTTCGATAGGGCAGCGTCAGCAACGCGATGACACTAGTCAGAATCTTCGATTGGTGGCGATAGTGAGGCCTCGAACTCGACGAGCGTCGGTGGCTTGACGATCGCGATTTCTTTTTGGTGGACTCTGATTTGGGATCCAATTCGTTAGACATTCTTCTGACCTCGGGCGAAACCTTTTTGTCGGCACTGGATCGGCAGATGTGCTGACTCAGTATGCAATAAATTGGCAGTGCAGCACTGCCCACACCGGAATTCTGTCAATTTAGGGATCGGTGGCCGAACTTGCCAGTTGCGACTGCACGTCGGCTAGCAGCCTCTCAAACGTTGACTTGAGGCTTGACTTACTAAGTGCGCCACAGGATTTCGGTGCGAGCGCTGCGCTCATTACCAGCCTACCAATCTCGCCTGAACTATCCGACGCTATTGGTTTGCCCGCTTGAGTTAACCATACGGAATAGAGTTGAGTGTCACTATCAGCTTTGCTAAGGCTAGAGAAACGAACACTGAGCACTTGTTCGTCGGCTAGTTTCAATTCTTCGGATGCCGACTCAACGAGTTGCCATCCGTTTCCAACAAAAATATCCGTTGCATCAAAGGCATGACTCAGCTGACTCAGCACAACGTGTTCCGCAGTCAAGATTGGTGTGATTTCTGTCCAGATGTCAGCCTCCACACCATCGACCATCGGGATAGATCGATACGAGTGTCGGTAGTCTACGATGGAGGTTTTTTCAAAAGCGGTATTCTGAATTTTGCTCTCATCAATTCGCACCTGCCCAGGCGATTGCAGAGCCCGCAACACATTTGGAATTTGCGAGAGCTGGGCGATAATTACCATGCCTACCACAATAGACGTCGCCAACAAGGTTGTTTTGAGGTTCCAAAAACTAGTGGAGCTGCTCTTGCGGGAGTGTCTTTTGCGGTTTGCAAAGCACCAATTCCATGCCACCACAAATGGATTAATGAGTCGAGCATCGCTGAGGCCTTCTGTGATTGGACTAAGGAGCCCGCGTATACCACGCTCTGTGGATACAAACAGTAAGAAGGCAGCAAGAGCGACTGCAATCGAGAGCAGCAGGAACATCCCTGTGTCGACGGAAATTCCATAAAGTAAACTAATGAGGGCAACGCAACACTGATACGCAAAGCACCAGTACACCGATGAAACGTAGTTCAACACCGCTACAAACCACTTGCGTTGCATGATCGCTGAATACAACATCGCAGATGCAACAAACGCTGGCCAACTAGTCGACGAATACACAAGCTGGTCGAAATACAAACGCACGTCATTGACGGCGATCGAATTGGAATAGGCAATATGTAGTACTTCGCCCAAACGTAGCAGTCCTTCTACAGCCTGAAATAACTCCAGGTGCAACCACTGAGTCAAGGTTTCGTTTCCGCCAAACGGCAAGATTATCAAGGGCCATAACACGAACCAAATAGGAAACAGGCTTTCGCCAGCTCGATTTCTCTGCCGCATGAAGAAGCTGCCTGCGGTGAAAATGAAGCCGACAATTCCAAGCCAAGGACGACTACTCAGCGCGGCAAGGCTCGCAGCAACCAGGCCCAGCATGATGCCAAGTAAGGCGAGTCGTGACGCAGGTAGCTCCGGCTGTCGATTCCAGCGCACTGCGAAAAGCAGACCTGCGGCCAAGAGACAGAGCAGCGGTATCCACCCATAAATCGGATTGCGACTAAGTTGAATGACATAAATCGCTAGAACAGGCAATTGTGCAAGGAAAATAGCTGACCAGAGGATTGTCTTTTGAAATGTGGTCATGAAAAAGAATCTGAGTTACCAATGGACTTTGCTTGCGACAAAGTCGGCACAATAACAATCGAGCTCATCAAGGAGTGATTAACGACCCTTCGTAAGCCCAACGGTCACGGAATTGACCTACTGGGAAACGACTATCTCGGCACACACTAAGGCAGGACAAAGCACTAGCCGGCAGTAGTAGAATTCTAGTCGCAGACACCTGTTTGGCGAAGAAGTTAACCTAGAAATGCTGCAAACATAAGCCTGCCACCCATGATGAGTATCTGTGTTGGCGAAAGGTTTGGGCGAGTGGCAGGTGAATCGTACCCGTATTAGTGGATGAGGTTACGAGAGTTGCAAGCTCCTCAAGTGGAAATCTGTGCCCAGGTTTCGAGTGCCACTACAGGTAGATACTCATTTGCCCCTCGCCTTGGAGTAACTAAGTTCGGTGGCGGGCGAGAGAGTTAAGCGGTTCAGGCACGTGCCGCGCTTCGTATTGGTAGGTATTCGGCTCAGTTTTGGCCCATTGTACCGCATTCGCTAGGATTTTTTGTACAGCGGGATGATAGTAGATCGGAAAGGTTTCATGGCCCGGTCCAAAATAGAATACTTTTCCCTGCCCACGCCTGAAGGTGCAACCACTTCGAAAGACCTCGCCGCCCGCAAACCAGCTAATCAACAGCAGTTCGTCCGGTTGCGGGATATCGAAATGCTCGCCGTACATTTCTGTCGCAGGTAGCTCGATATACTCCTGGCTGATTCCCCTCAGGATGGGATGCCCGGGTGCAGTGATCCATAGTCGCTCCATTTCCCCAGCTTCGCGCCAGCGGAGCATGCATCCGGTTCCCATCAGTCGACGGAAGATTTTTGATGCATGACCGCTGTGGAGTACAATCAGTCCCATTCCTTCCAGAACTCGCCGCTGAACACGATCGACAACCGCATCCTGCACTTGGTCGTGGCCGGCGTGTCCCCACCACAAAAGTACATCGGTCTCGCTCAGCCGCTCTGCGCTTAATCCATGATCGGGTTCGTCCAGAGTTGCGCAACACACCTGAGCCGAATTTCCAAGGATGGATTTCAAGCCGTCGTGCAATGCAACGTGGATGCCATTGGGATAGATGTCTTTGACAATCGGATTGGATCGCTCGTGGATGAACTCATTCCAAATTGTGACACGCATGGGGAAATACCTTATTGGGTAGCAAAACAGTAGATGTAATCCGCTCGAGTTAGGATAACACTCGCGGGGCTCCTCCAAGGTTAGGAAGAAACCGAACCGTGGATACTAGCTGAATTGACACGCGGAAAAGCGAAATGCCAGCATTTCCAGGCTTGCGTGTTATCGCAACTTGCCTTCATCCGCTAGACATTATCTGAAATTGCCCCGTTCGTCGAATACGCGTTTTTTGGATTTGGCTGCATGCTCTCAGGGCGGTGTCATAAAAGCCACGTTACGCCATAAATGTCCCTGGCGGATCGAAAACTAGATTGGTGAAGACATTGCATGCGATTTCTGCTATCTGCTTTCAACGAGACAGACCTTTGAGCTTCTTTGGCCAACTATAACTCGATAATGAACTCGCAAAAGATTCCAGTGCCAGCTGGTCGCTACCATTGCCTCTTCGCCGTTGTCCTCTTGGCTATCCACGCCTGGTCGACAGTGCCGAGGTTACAAGCGCAAACACCCGGTTCGTCTACTCCGTTGGCAAGTGTCGCGGTTAAAGATGGAATGCTTGTTCCCCACGACCCGCTTGTCGCTGTTGGTGTTGAAGATGCCAGTCTCCATAGCGTTGCCAGCGGTAACGAGGACCGAGTAGTTGCCGTTGGTGACCGAGGTGCGATATTACTTAGCGAGAGTAGCGGCCGTAGCTGGGATATCGTGAAAAGCGGGACTACCGCAGGTTTGCACGGCGTCGTCTTCCTGTCATCCGAGTCAGTCGTAGTCGTAGGTGGATGGATCGGCAATTACACTCGCGCTAGCCATGGGATTATTCTTCGCTCGCAAGACGGAGGGCGACACTGGGAAGCGCTGCCATCTGCCCGATTACCTAGGCTGTTGGGAGTAAAGGTGCATGGAACACGGTTGTTGGCCTGGGGCGACTATAGCCCTCACTGGCAGTCGAGTGTGTTTGAGAGTGCGGATGGTGGATTCACCTGGCGTGGAGTTTCCCTGTCCATCGGTCATGCAACTTCAGCGAGCTACGCGGTCAACGGAAACATCGGCGCGGTTGATATTCTTGGTCGCGCTGCCTTCGTGGATACCCAATTCCCTGGGATTAACATTGCCGATCCATCGCGACCGCTTACTTTTCTCCACCACACCGGCAGCTATTGGCTAGCATGCGGCGATGGCGGCGAGTTAATCGCAAGCTCCGACAGTCGGGTCTGGAGGAATGTCGCAATACCGCTCAGCCCACAAGCTAGGCAACTTTGTTCCTGGCTATCCGTAGGGCAGTTTGGCGACACCGTCTGGATTTGCGGCATGCCCGGGTCCATCTTGCTCTTTAGCTCCGACCGTGGTGCAACTTGGAGCGTGAGAAAAACTGGACAGTCTCTACCCCTTTCCTCAATACACTTTGTGGATCAGCATCGCGGCTGGGCAACTGGACCGATGGGTTTGGTGCTCGCAACACGCGACGGTGGAAATACTTGGTATTCTCAGCGTCAACGGGCCAGTCGATTGGGAGTACTCGCGGTGGCAGTCGAGACGGCAGACTGTCCGTGGGGGCCTCTGGCTGCGGCAGTTTGGGATCAACAAGTTGCATCGGCAGCGTTGGGGTATCGCCCAGCCGACCCCATTGAACAGTCTAACTTTCTGCCGCGCATTGACGCCGTGCATGACGACATTGCCCCGCAACTGGGATTGGCTGACTACAAGAGCTGCACGCATGTCTCGCCTGTTTCGCCTGAGTTTGTCGCTCATTTGGCTGTTGATATACTGGCTTGGAGACCAGATGTTGTTCTTGCGAGCCAGGCCCGGGACAGTCTCAGCCATACCAATAACTCAGCTAGCTCTTCGCTCGTTGGGCACGCGCTCAATGCAATCAGGCTGTGCGCCTTGCCGGACGCAAGTCTGGAACAGGAACTAGATCTAAAGCGCTGGAGTGTCAGCAAAATCGTCGAGTCCTGTGACGTAGAGAGCAGCCAGTTTAGCGAGCAGTCCGCCCGCGTTCTGCGAGGACCGAGTATTACGATACGGGACTGCCTCGCTGCGCTTCCTCCAAGCGATCGGCAGCGCGCTGACAGCACTTCAATGCGCACGTCCTGGAGCCAAAGTCAGAACGCTGCTGCTACCACTTCGCTACTCGGTGCTATCGCACCATCGCAAGAAACACAGCGCAAGCTGGAATTAAATGGCATTGGCAATGTGCAACTGCTACTTGGTCGCGTGCATCGCGAGAGAACGATGGATAAGCTCGAGGCAGCGAATCCTGAAACGATTTCCACAGAACAGTGGGCCAGCGATCTCGACTTTGTCCTGAACACCATTCCCAGTCGCGAAGTCCCAACGGTGCTCATCGATCTCGCTAATCGCATGAGTGTGATCTCCAAGTGGGATTTACGAAAAGTCGTATGCGAGAAAATAATCGCCGTGGTGCCTCAAAGCGATGCTGCCGATTGGGCTAGATTGTCAATGCTGACGCTCGAAACCAGCATGGAACTAGAAGTTTGGAAAAAGATGCATTTGAAACAGCAATCAGGCGGATTGCAGATTGCTGACGAAGCTGGCAAACCTGTTCCGATCCCAGAAGATCGCAATGGGTTGCGCACGGCTATCGCCGAACCGTCTAGCGCTACTCCATTCGGCAAACCGATGGCAATCCAGACCTTACCAGCATCCGACTCGATGGTGGTTCCGGCCTCGGCCATAGTTCGCAATATAGTGTCGGCAGATGTGAATGTGGGGCAGCTTTCTAGTTGGCAGAGGTTGCTCAATCAAACCTCGCGAAGCGCACCCGAACTACTGAGTCGTCCCGATATGATGCTTCGGATCGTTAGATCCCAACGAGAAGCCACAGCCATCAACCTTGTCGAACAGAGCATAGCCACAAAAGACTTTCTTGCGCAGGTGAATGGAATGACCGAGATGATTGGTTGGCCGCAGATGGCAATTCAAGAAGTCGCTATGTTGACGCACCAAACCGAGCGGTTGCGTTGGAAGGCAGGAGCGGCTCGTGCGGAGAAGCCACCCAAGCTCGATGGTGAACTGAACGAGTCGTTTTGGTTGAACGACGGTCACATGGAACTCGAGTCATTCTCTGCATCCGACGCCAACGTTGCGCGAAATGCGGCGCTCCGCTGGGCTTTTGATTCCCAGTATTTGTATATCGGAGTAAGCTGCCCACACAGCAAAGACTCGCAGTCCTACAGAATGGCAGATCGGCGTGAATACGACGCTGACCTTACGGGCGTCGACCATGTCCAAATAACCATTGACACTGATCGCGACTACTGCACCGCCATCGACATGGCTGTTTCAGCCGATGGACGGACATTTGACCGCTGTTGTGGCTTAGCGGAGTACAATCCGAAGTGGCACGTGTTTGTTAAGTCGAGCGATCTTGGATGGACAGCCGAAGTTGCGATTGAGCTGGACTCACTGACGCTCGATTCACAACTGGACGGGAAAGCTTGGGCTGTTTCTGCGCGCCGGTTTGACCCCCACGGCGAGACGCAGAGCTGGTCGCAGCTTCGCAGTCACTCCCGATTTCTTCAGGCCAGTGGGCTGTTGTTATTTGCGCCCCAGCCGTAGCTGCTCCTGCTTGCCGACATCAACCTGCAGCGATGTCGGGATTCTTCTTTTTCTCGCCATCTGCTTTCTTCTCCGCTGCCAATTTGATACGACGGGGCTCGTCTGCCTTTAACGCAGCACACTGCGGATGGATGCCGTCACGCGAATACGACTTTTGATGACAGACTGGGCACGTCTTCCCGTTTCGCGCAACATACACGACTGTCGGTTTGCTCTCGTTCATAGTTTCAACCTCTCGTTTAGCTGTCACTTGCTGTTCGGAACAAAATACGCTGCGAAGCACTCGGACGACTTGCGTTTTCGTTCTTGCCAGGACTTGGTTTCTTCGAATTCCGACCTCCACAATAGAAGTCGCTCAACGTCAACAATTACCAAAAAGAGAGGAATAAAAATTCCGGACGTTGCAGTAAGGCAATGGCGAAGCACCGCGACAATACAATGAGCGGACAGAAATAGCTGAAGTCACGTCTATCGCAACTCGTACGTCGCGCAGCGGACGGTCGCTTTCATTATAAGCCAATCACGCCATGAAAACACAACGGAATGGTGAAATAACCAGTTCCGGTGATAACTAGGGCACTACAACCCACAAATCGCCTGCAACACTGCTGTTTTGCATGGCAATAGGTTATGAAGTATCTCGAACTCCCAGTCTTTGTCTTGGTGTAAACAAATTTGACAAACCACCTAATTGGACAGCTCCACTTTAGACCCGAATATCAGCTCGACGCGCCAGCGAGTGGCTCGTAAGCGCGCGAGTTTCTTGGATTTTCTCTATTTTACAAGCGACCCACTTGCTGGCGCTTCGAGCTGGTATGGCCACAGTTTTCTGCTAAGTGGCGCTGTCCAAATATCGCACCTAGACATCCCTCCGCGCTCTCCGCTACTTGTAGCGTTTGAAACTTGCTCGATGGCCCGTACCTCGCGATTGTTGCGGACGGTAATTCAAATGCGGAGACGCGGAGGGACACGGAGACTTAAAGCGTAGAGCGCAGCTCAAGGTTTCCTTTCGCTTGCTTCCTGGCTCTTCGTGGGTGGATGCAAATACGAGTCGATTTGCGCAGGTAGATCCGCAATGGCCGTTTTGGATGCCATAGAGATAAGTAGCAACACGCCCAATGCGCCTGCGAAACGAGCAAATGGTCCGTTGACTTGCTGGCCCATAATCTCACGCGAGCTCGTGAGCCAGAGCAGAACTGCGGCAATCAACGGCGCTGCAATCACTGTCACCGCTTGAGCAGCTATGATGGTCGGAGTCTTGTCGAATTCAAAGGCCATAACAGCCACACCAACAATCATCCCGGTGATCAGCGCTGCCGTCGTCATGATTTTTGGCCCGAGGTCGGACGGTTTGCTACCGAGTCCTAGCCCGTCGGAGGCGATGAAGCCGCCAATCATCGAATTCACGAGAAAAGAAGAATAGGCGGCCGAGAAAAGACCAAGACAAAAAATGATCTTTGCTGATTGTCCAAACGTTTTTTCAAGTGAGGTAGCCACAGAAATCGGATCGCTCAACTGTACCGGTTTTCCCGTATACAAGCCAGCTGCCGCGGTCGACATGAGCATACATGTAATTAGAAACATAATGCCAGAGCCCACGCGCGCATCTACAAGTCCGTTATTCAGATCGGCTAAAGTCCATCCCTTCTGTTGCACCAGGTAGGCTTGATAGAAAGCGCCAGCGATAACGAACGTTGTACCCACCAACCCCAGCACGGGCAGCATCTCGCCTTTCTGCCCAAGAGTCGGAATAAAGCCTGCGAGCAGAGCAACTGGGTCGGGACGCAACTGAATTAAATTGATGGCAAAGCTGATTAGCATCAGGGCTACAAAAACGGTCATTGCTGTTTCCAGCACACGATACATGTTTTTGAATAGAAACAGAAAGGCTATCGCCATGAGGTTGAACGCAACAATTATCAACGTAACGAGCCACTTAGAATCAATGAATGCTTCAAAGGCAGCTGCAACGCCAATATTGTTTCCAGACTGAAACGCGGCAGATATAAAAAAAACGCTGATTCCAACCAGGATCGCCAGCGCCTTGCCCGCTTTTCGACGAATGAGGTCGCAAGGAGCTTCGCGAGTGACCACTCCGAGCTTCGCGCCGAATGTCATAAACAGCAACATGAATGCAACGGACACAGCCACAACCCAGAGCATCGCATATTGATCATTGGCCCCAACCTTGGAACTTGTCATGATACTGCCCGGGCCAATTACGACACAGGCCGTAATCAATCCGGGTCCAATCCGACGATACCAGGGTAGTGTGGATACAGGTGCCATGGTTTAGTCCGATGCCTGAAAGAATCTGTTTAACAGTACTTATGTCTTAGGGTAGGTCCAGGGGGCACGATACTCTCGACGCAGCAGAGCATTCGCCTGCGCATCGTCGATGATAATCTCGCGAGCGCCATCCCATTGAATGCTTCTACCGACCTTGAGAGAGAGCATGCCCAGCAAGGCTGCCGTGGTAGCTTGATGCCCGACCTCGATGTCGGCCACAGGTCTTTTATTTCCTTCGATAGCTGACAGAAAGTCCGCCCACAACAACTGCAGGTTGTGTCCATCCGGTTCCTGCAGCTGCGATTCCTCGTGGATTGGCGACTTTTTATCGTCGTCTGGATAGAATGTCCAGCCATCGCGCCAACCAATATGCAAAGTTCCTTTTGTTCCATAAAAGTTGCAACCGACCGTAGATTGCTCGGGGCCCTTGCCGGCAAACCGGCGATGCTCCCAGGTAGCGGTGAACGATTCGAATTCGAACGTCGAAATCTGGCAGTCTGGCGCATCGCTGGTCTGCTCGAATTCGTTCAGAACTGGCTCACCGCGCACGGGGCGACCTCCGGTTGAGTAAATTGTTCTCGGGTATTTCTCTTCTGTCCACCAAAGTACCTGATCGATCCAATGGACGCCCCAATCGCCCAGCGTGCCGTTGGCAAAGTCCAAGTAATTGCGAAATCCACCGGGGTGTATGCCGCGATTGTAGGGACGTAAAGGTGCGGGACCGCAGTACATGTCCCAGTTCAAGGTTTCGGGCGGTTCGCTGTTCTTGCTGGGGGTCTCACCGCCGCCACGATTGTGAACGAACATGCGAACCATGCCGACATCGCCAGCTCCGCCCTCTTTTAAGAACTTCATCGCTGACACATGGTGCGGGCCAATTCTGCGGTGCAATCCGACTTGGACCACTCTGTTCGCCGCACGGGCTGCATCTAGAATGGCTCGGCTCTCCAAAACGGTATGACCGGTTGGCTTTTCCAAAAAAATATGTGCACCGGCTTCGATCGCCGACAGCGTATTAAGCGCATGCCAATGATCGGGCGATGCGATGATGGCAATCTCGACGTCCTCTTTGTCAAACACTTCGCGGAAATCGGTGTACGTTTTGGGCTGATCGCCGCAGAGATCTTGCACTTCCTCGGCAGCCAACTCTAGTTTGTCGCGGTCGACATCGCAGAGCGCAACCACTTTTGTCTGCCCGGCCGCCATAGCCTCGCGCAGAATATTCATGCCCCACCATCCGCTGCCAATGAGCGCAGTCCGATATTTCTTGTCTTTGCTGTTCGCACGCACGTTCGAAGCGGCAGCCAACGCGGCGGCGGTCGCGGTACTAGCAATGAACCTTCGTCGATCGAAACTCATGGGAAAACTCCGAGATAACGAGAAAAATGGTCGACAGGTGCGAAGCTTGGAGGATTTAGGACCGCGGCCCCGTGAGCCAGGCGACAAGTACGCTGCGAATCTTTTGTTGAGGGGAATTAGCAGTTTAACGTCTGGCGTCGACACACGCGACTTGCCCACTGACACTTCTGCAAAAGATCCTGCCGTCGGAAATTACAGGCGTTGTCCAGCACTTGCCATCGAGAACTTGGATGCGTTCGAGTTCTTGATACGCCTTGGGGTCGGCACGTACAGCAACTAAATCGCCGTCGGCTGTGAGCACAATCAAGCGATCCCCCGCTAACGTCAACCCACCTGGATGTATGTCTTCCTTGGTCCATGCGACTTCGCCGGTGGACCAACGCATGCACGTTAGACTTGCACCGCGCTCCATGTCGCCATCGATACCGTATAGAAATCCGTCATGCAGCAGTGAGGCGTGGAGTTGGTTCTGCATATCCTTGTTTTTCCAAACCAATTGCGGTGAGTTATCCACCAATTGGAACAGTGCCGCGCCACGATTGTACCCAGACGAAAGAAAGAACTGATCTTTAAACAGGATGGCGTCGGCCGCATTGCATCCAAAGGTCGTTAACCATCGCTCCGTCCAAATCGCTGTGCCCGTCTCTAGATCGACACCAATGTAGGCGCGAGCGGATGGGAAAATCGCACATAGCTTTCCTTGAAATTCGACAGGAACTGGAGTTCCATAGCCGGCCTCGCGGTCCGCCGATTTCCATAACAGCTTGCCAGACGACTTGTCAAAGGCGGCACCATGTTCCCCGATATTAAGTATTACTTTCGAATCGACGATCAATGGTGAAGCGGCAAAACCCCAACCAGGCAGTCGCACCGCCGCTGCCTCAGCAACCTGCACATTCCAAATCTGGTTGCCAGTTAGCAGATCAAGACAGAAGAAATCTCCGGCGCGACTTAGCACAAATAGTCGCATACCGTCGATCGTGGGCGTGCCTGTTGGGCCCCCTTCAAAATCGCGATCCTCTAACGCGGCCGCATAGCGAAAGTCCCACAGTATCTTCCCACTATCGACATCCAGGCAAACGACTACATCCTGATTCTCAATGTGCCCAACTGTGACACAGCGATTCTGACTCACTACGAACGAGGCAAATCCCGTTCCAACCTCCGCTTGCCAAGCCAACTTGCGTGAATGGCTATTGCCAAGACTCCATTCCACTTCTGCGGAAGCTCCTGATAACTCGGGACCTCTCCAGCGAAACCAGTCTGCCGCTTCCAGCGGACCGATTCCCGCAGCAATTAATTGCATGCCAACAATAAGTGTGGACCAGAATACCTTTAACGTCATTGGTCGACCAAGCAGCCAACCGTGCGCTCGTCGATCCGTAGGCCGCGTTAGAATAATCAAGAGTTCAGGCTCCATGGCGCTCGATAGGGCATCTGCAAAAGCAGGTTTTGTGCCTCGACATCGCCTTCAATTCGTTCTTGCTTGGGATTCCATTTCAGTGGGCGTCCAACTGCGTTCGAAACATAGCCCAGATGTCCAGGAGTTATACTTCGATGGCCAATTTCCGCAGAAGTTATGCAGGACTGTCGCGATCGCACGCAAGACAAAAAATTGTCTACATGGTCGTTCGAAACCATAGCTTTCCAATTACCCAACTCATAATCACTTCTGAGCCAATCTGGATTGGACGCTTCGATCTTGCCGCGATTGACCCACACCCAGCCATCGGCCCCAATCCACTTGGTGCCTTGCTTTAGCTTGGTGGAAATTTCTGAATGGATATCGCCAGCATACTCGGCGCGAATTCCGTATTCTGCAGGTGTGTCATATTGTTCGCATGCCGACGGGGTCCAACCTACAGCCTCGACAGCAACCGGACCGCCCTCAGACTCGTCGATTCCCCAATGAGCAATATCGTTGTGGTGCCCTATCCAATCCATGAGGACTCCACCACCGAATGCGCGCACAGCCCGCCACCAGCGGTGATGCCAGGCCCGCGCGTAAGGAAGCATTGGCGCTGGCCCGCACCACATCTCGTAATCCAATTCCGGTGGAGCTTCAACGCTTTGGGGGTCGTCGTTGGCAATCATATAACCAATCGGCAGCCCCACTTCGATCCGGCGTATTTTGCCCAAATGGCCGTTGCGGACGATCTCCACGGCACGGCGGAATAGCGCGTCGGAACGCTGTTGTGAACCAACTTGGAAAACTGCCCCCCGCTTGGCAGCCTCGCGATAGATAATTTGCCCCTCTGCGAAATGATGTGTTACGGGCTTTTCGCAATAAACATCTAACCCGGCTACCATTGCGTCCAAGGTAATCTTTGCATGCCAATGATCTGGAGTAGCGATGACAACTGCATCCAAATTTTGTTGCAAAAGTTGCCGATAGTCGCTGAATACTTGGCAGCCCGAGTAGCTGCCCGACTTCTTTCTCTGGGCGTACTTCTTAGACACTAATTCGGCAGCAGGTTGAGATCCTAGTTTCGGGCCCTTGCCCCATGCGTTGTCGCGATAGTGGGCGGGATGTACGTCGCACAGCGCAACGATTTCCGCTGTTGAATTATCCAGGAACTGCTGCATCACGGCCGTTCCACGCGATCCCAAGCCCACCACCCCAAGCTGAATTCGTTCGCTTGCTACGACCCGCTTAGCCAGGCTGTTGGACGATAGAACGATCGCAGCGGACCCAGCAACTGTCGCTCCGAGAAACCGACGATTTGTGGTCCGTCCTCGTTCTGTGTCTGTTGGCTGCATTTTGAATGGGGAGGTATCCTGCGAGCCTAGAGTTCGCATCGTAATGGCTCCAACGGTGGGATTGAACGGTGGGATTGAAAAGCAGAGATTGACGCGGAGTTCCAAAAACAGCGAACAAAGAAGATTTTAGCCTAAGAGTTTATCACAGGCGGAGGGAACCGCGAATTTCAGAAATCGCACTCAGATTGGATATTTTGGGAAACGTCTACATTACTTTTTGCAAACATGTTCTGCCATTAAACCTGGATCTGAGTACAATTAATCCCCAATATGGCCCATTATCCCCTCCAGGTTCACCCTCAAGGATCAACAGTTATGAAAATGAATTTGCTTGTGCTCGCATTGGTCGCGCTACTCTTCACACCTGCATTCGCTCAAGACGATGCGACCAAGAAGAAAGGTAAAGGCAAAGGCAAAGGCAAGAAAGCTGGTACTGCGGAAGTGCTTACAGCCTCAGCCCAATTGTTAAAACAGATGGAAGTTGCCGTGCTTACGGAAGATCAGATTGCCAAAGTAAAAGAGCTAGGTAAAAAGCACGACGCTGAGATCAAGAAAATTGAAACCGACGCCAAGCTGACGCCTGAATTGTTGAAGAAACGTCGCGAAGCGATGGCTTCCATGAAGGACTCAGAGCTCAAAGGTAAGGAAAAAGCCAAAGCGATTGACGAAGCTGCGGGGTTCACAGCCGAACAAGCAGAGGCCTTTGCCAAAGCTACTGCGATTCGGACGAAAATGAAAAACGAGGCTTTGAAGCTACTGACCGAAGAACAAAAATCCAAGCTTCCGAAGACAATGACCGCTCAAGGCGGTGGTAAGGCTGGCAAAGGCAAAAAGAAGGCAGCTTAATTCGACTAATAGCGGTAATTTTCCAGTTAGGCGAAGATTTTCTAAAACGTTGCACAGGCCTCGTATGTTTCACATACGAGGCCCTATTTTTTCCAGCTCTAAGGCGCACTTTTGCGGTCAACAGGCTACGAACGCTGATTACGGGATGTTGCCACATTGCCGCGCGAGCGATAACCTTGTGGTTGCTTTCAATGAGCGATTTGGCTATCAAGTGCTGATTGACAAGCGCCCAAATCGTGGGCGGCAAGGCGCTAGCCGCCGGTGTTTACTGCAAACACCGGCCGCTAGCGGGTTGTTGATTTAGTCCTAACCCAAAGCATAAGTGAGGGATTGCGCATCCCTCGCTCGCGCTTCGGGTTGTGACAGCTCCATTTCCCGTCAAGAGATTCACTAAATCAACAGCCCACTAGCCTCTTGCCGCTCAGGGTCTATTACCGGCCGTTCAGTGTTAGCCAATAAAGGTGCACTGACCAACTAAGAACTTGGGCTGCAGATCGCTAGGCGTGGTTTTCGAGATTTGTTGTTCGCTGAGAGGAGTTCAGCCGTGTATGTTGCCGTTTCGACGGATTGCCTTCCCGACCTTGAAATGCCCGATGTTGTCGAGGCTTTTGCAGATCTGGAGTTCACCACTGTAGAACTCGCCCTTCGCGAAAACGGGTCGGTGCTTAGCCCCAGTCGCATTGACGAAGAGTTCGACAAAGCCGTCAACTTGGCTCGACGCAGCCATCGTTTAGAGGTCTGTAGTTACGATGTTCACATCGATGCGCAGGGCGATGAGTACTTTAAGCAATTTGAAGCCGTGTGCCGCTTGGGCAAGGCCACCAAAGTAGTCACGCTGACGGTCCCCTCCGGTGAATTGGGGATTCCCTTCAATGAGGAGGTCGAGCGACTGCAAAGATTGGTCGACGTAGCCGAGAGCGAAGGCGTTCGCGTGGCTATGAAATCTCAGATTGGAAGACTGAGCGAAGATCCCGATACAGTCAAAGTTCTGTGCGACAATGTCAAGGGGCTAGGCCTAACGCTTGACCCCAGCCATTATCATTGTGGTCCCTACCCCAATAAGAATCTCGACAAAATCATGGAATACGTGTTCCATGTGCACCTGCGCGATTCAAAGAAAGATCAATTACAAGTGCGGGTTGGCCAGGGAGAAATTGAATACGGAAAAATCGTAACCCAATTGACCAAAGTTGGTTACGCACACGCCTTGAGCATTCAAATGCCTCCCATGCCTCAATTCGACCAGCGGAGCGAATTGAGAAAACTCCGCTTGCTATTAGAAACGTTGCTCTAGCTCAAGACGCTGGAGCTTTCGACCACCGTAAAGAATTGCCAGTCGGTCTCAATACATCCTGGCGTAGCCACCCGTCGCCAGACGGTGGACACAACCTAAATTAGCCACTCGTCGCCTGACGGTGGACACAACACGGTTGACTACTGACCAACACCGCTTGGCAGCCTTGAAGTTGCGCTAATTCAAGCTCGCGGGGCAGACATATCGGGCTACCAACCCTAACGAAATGTGCAGCTGCAAGTCTTAATGAAAACGATTGTCCCAATCGTTTTCATAAGCAATTGGGACAATTGCGCTACCCTGAACCCTAATTTTAAAGTTGCGCTGAGCGCTAGTAGCCTAAGGCTGCGCCGTCTTTGCGAGCCTCGGTAGCGCCGTGCAGAATGCCTTTTTCCCAGTCGATCCGAATCGCCTGATAGCCTCCAAAGCTGCCGCCAGTGCCGACTGCATGCCCCTTCGACTGAAGTGACTTGACAGTTTCCGACGAGATGCCGGATTCCATGAAAACCTTTCCTCCAGCTTCCATTTCTGGTGTGCCAGTCGGAGTTGCGCTCCCATCGTGACGAATTCTCGCTGCGTCGCCGGCCAATTGAATGTTCATACCAAAATCGATCCAATTCATCAGTACTTGGACATGACCCTGCGGCTGCATGTCCCCACCCATCACACCGAACACGAGCTCGGGACGTCCGTTCTTGGTAACCATGGCAGGAATAATTGTGTGGAACGGACGCTTGCCAGGTTGCAGGCAATTTAGGTGTTTTTCGTCCAGGGCAAAGAGAGCGCCGCGATTCTGCAACGCAAATCCCGCATTACCGGCCACCAGTTTGCTACCGAATCCGTGGTAGTTGCTCTGGATCAGCGAACAACAGTTGCGGTCATTGTCTACGACACACAGGTAAATTGTGTCGCCATGAACTAACTTGGGATCGCCGGCAGGAACCCCCACTAGCGCTTTATTGGGGTCAAACAATTTGGTACGCTCGCGCGCGTACTCTTTCGAGATCAGTGGTGCTAGCGGAACGTGAGCCATCTCCATATCAGCATAAAACTTAGCTCGGTCCGCGAAGGCCAGTTTTTTGGCTTCTACGAATAGATGTGCCAACTCGGCTGAGCCCCAGCCCATCGACTTGACATCAAACGGCTCGAGGATATTCAACATCTGCAGCGCGGCAATCCCTTGGCCGTTGGGGGGCAATTCCCAAATATCGAAGCCCCGGTAATTGGTACTAACGGGCTCGATCCATTGATTTGTATGGGCCTTAAGATCTTCGTAGCGCAACAGCCCTTCCTCGCGGGATCTGCTGTAGCGATCGATTTCGCGAGCGATAGCGCCTTCGTAGAAAACGGCAGCTCCCTCTCGCGCGATCTCGCGGTAGCTGGCAGCCAACCGCGGGTTGCGAAATATTTCACCCTCGCGTGGTGATTTTCCATTGATTAGAAATGTCGCCGAGCCTTCTGGTGTCTGGGCCAGTGCCTTCTCACCGCCTTTCCAATAGCCAGCGATCACTGGGGCAACTGGAAAGCCTTCTTCTGCCAACTGGATAGCCGGCGCAAACAGAGCGGCCCAAGGCAAGCGACCATACTTGGCATGCAAGTCAGCCCAGCCGGCAACACAACCAGGAACGCTCCAAGGCAATCCACCCTCGAGCGGAATCTCATGTTTGCCACGTCGCTTGAATTCTTCGATCGTAGCCAATTGAGGTGCTCGGCCGCTCGCATTCAAGCCGGTGAGCGAGCGATCCGAAGCCGACCAACAAATCGAAAACAAGTCGCCGCCAATCCCGCAGCTCATCGGCTCGACCACTCCCAGTACTGCATTGGCTGCTATAGCTGCATCCACAGCGGATCCACCAGCCTGCAAGATTTGCACGGCCGCTTGAGTGGACCTGAGATCGCTGGTTGCCGCCATGCCATGCACCGCATAGGTCACGCTGCGCGATTGCTTGACTCCCGCATCGCGATCGTAGGTGCCAATCGCCGCGGTTTGTGCCGCGACAATCCCAGTCATTAGTAGCCAAGCAAATTGGAGTGGCAATAGAGTTCGGCAGTTCATGAAATTCTCGGCTGGTTAGACAAAGACATACTTGAAACTGGTACGGCTTCACGAGGTGCAATAACTGGAACTGATGGCAAGATCTTTACTCGCCTAACTCTTCAATCTCCCGAAACACCTCATCTCGACTTCGCAATTGGCAAAACAAAGCTCGCTTTTGGTCGGGCAAGGAGTAATCAAAGCCCAGATTTTGCAAAAACTTTTCCGATGCGCTAATCGCCATGACTTCCATGACTCCTCGGCTGCGGGCAAGTTCAACGCAGCACCTGACCAGGGCACCACCTATGCCGCGTCCTTGGTGTTCTCCATTGACAGTCAAACACTGTATTTCGGATAGCTTCTTGGAGTAGATTTCGACGGCTGCAAAGCCGATGATGCGACCCTCAAACTCTGCCACGAAGCCAGTCGTCATTAGACCAGATATCTCCGCGCGAGTTCGTCTCAATACCTTACGTTGTTCAACAAACGGCCGCAGTAGCTCGAAGACAGAGTTGAGATCGCTCTCGACCGCTGGGCGAATCGAATAACCAACCGGCAATGAAATTTGGGCGACATCTAAATTTTGCAATTCGTATCTACTTTCCTCGAATAGTTTCACCGAGTAGCTTGGGCTTGGGGACCTCGACAATAGCAAACCGTCTGGATGCCTGAGTTGCGAGTTAGTTTACCATATGTACCAAAGATATAGTCTACGGCAGCCGCACTTTCTGCTCGCCGCGCGTAGCTTAAAATTGCGCTGAACAAAGTGTGTTGCGTGGAATGCTGTGGGAGCAGATAATTTCTGCGTAAAGTGTGCAGCGGGAAATATCCTCTACGAGTTCGTACCCATGTCAACCTCCGGCGACTCTACCACCGAATCGGCACGATGTGCTGCGTACCTGAAGGCGCTTGGCGATCCGATTCGATTGCAGATCGTGCGCGCCT
>JBGSTP010000272.1:0-6260 GCA_041736515.1 Pirellulaceae bacterium | reverse complement strand
AACAGCGTCCACCGTCTGGCGACTGTGGCTACGTAGCCGTAGCCACCCGCTGCCAAGCGGTGGATTTAGGATTGAGACTCAGCGCTGCTAAGAACCGGTTGGGACAACCGGTACCACACAACTGCGTCCACCGTCTGGCGACTGTGGCTACGTAGCCGTAGCCACCCGCTGCCAAGCGGTAGATTTAGGATTGAGACTCAGCGCTGCTAAGAACCGGTTGGGACAACCGGTACCACAAACAACCGCGTCCACCGTCTGTTCGTTTGCCTGAATGCCTGGGGCCGGATTCGGTACAAGAAAAATTGGGGCCAAAGGCCCGACCGTTTGTTGGCTAACTGTGCTAAATGAAGCTAAACTGCCGGACCTTCGGCCCGTAGAACGTCTGGCTTGATCCCCCTAGCCCTTCAAGCAGGGCTGGGTAAATTGCTGGGCAGTTGGCCCGAAAACTCAAGAATAGCGCAACATAAAAACTGCCACGGGGTGGCTCCTGTTTTGACGTATCTTCGTCGCGGCAGAAGCTTTGCTAAATGCCTCTTTAACAACATCAACCAGAGAACGAAAGCGAAATGGTGAGACATGGAGAGCACGACGAGCGTGGCCGAGCAATTGCGTCAACAAATGCCAGTTGCCCGCCAACTGGCGTACTTCGACCATGCCGCCGTTGCGCCACTAACCGCACCGGCAGCTGCAGCTATTGCAGCCTATGCGCAGCAAGCCAGCGAACAGGGAGATATTCCGTGGCCGGTTTGGTCAGGCAAGATTCAAGAACTGCGAAGTCTGGCAGCCCGCTTGATCGGCGCCTCGGCCGACGAAATTGCATTGGTGGGCAACACAACTCACGGGATAGGCCTAGTCGCCGAAGGATTTCCCTGGCGCTCGGGCGACAACGTAGTCGTACCGGAAAACGAGTTTCCCTCCAACCTGCTACCTTGGCAAATGTTGCAACGGCATGGCGTTGAATTGCGAAAGGTGTCCGTGCACCCATCGGGAGTTATCGATCTTGGCCGCCTCAACGCGGCCATCGACGGACGGACACGGATTGTTTCATTGAGTTGGGTAGGTTTTGCAAGTGGATACCGCATCGAGCTCGACCCAGTCGTTGAACTTGTCCACGCCAAAGGTGCGTTGTTGATGCTCGATGCGATCCAAGGCTTGGGCGCTTTCCCAATCGATGTTGCTGACAGCCAAGTGGACTTTCTAAGTGCCGATGGACACAAATGGATGCTGGGGCCCGAGGGGGCGGGCATCTTGTACATCCGTGACCAACACTTGGATCTGCTCCAACCGCTGGGCGTTGGTTGGAACAGTCTGGCTACAGACTTCTTCTCGCCGCATTCCTCGGGGTTCAAAACGACCGCCGCCCGATATGAAGGCGGGTCGTGGAATATGCCAGGTTTGCTCGGATTGGGAGCCAGTCTGAAATTGCTACTCGAATTACAGCAAGTGGATCCCAGCGGATCGCCGATAGCTGCGTCGATTCTGAACAACAGTTCGCAATTGTCTGAACTATTGCGGCAATCCAGTTATCGGGTTGAGCTTCCCCAGGAAGAAAACCACCGCAGCGGTATTGTGAGAATTTCCTGGGGAGAGCCGCCGGTACCAGAGAGCGTGCTCGTCTCAGCCCGAAAGCAATGCCTGGCAGACGGTGTTGTGCTCAGCGTGCGTGGAGGGCGATTGCGTGTGAGTACTCATGCATACAACAATGAGCAAGACTTTCATCGTTTGCTAAATGCCCTAAACCGAGCTAGGGCGACGTAAAAACGTAAAAGGAACTTTAAAAGCGTAGCCACCTCGCTGCCGTGCGGTGGAACGTAGCCACACGCTGCCAAGCGGTGGATGGGACTAAGAACCGGTTGGGACAACCGGTACCACACAACCGCGTCCACCGTCTGGCGACAGTGGCTACGTAAAAACGCAAATGAGTGCCGAAGGGCACGGCATCCAACTAAGAACCAAGACATATCTATTGGGAAAGCACCATGTCTAACAATACTCGCATTGCCGTTTATACGGGCAGCTTTGACCCGGTCACTCTCGGTCACTTGAACGTCATCGAGCGCGCTAGCCGGTTAGTCGATGAATTGGTCGTGGGGGTCGGCGTGAATTCCGACAAACGAGCGCTGTTTACTCCGGAGGAGCGCGTCGAATTGCTGAAAACCGTCGTCCAGGATCTGAGCAACGTTCGCGTCGACATGTTTACTGGACTCGCCGTTAGTTTTGTTCGCTCGTGCGGTTCGCGAGTTATGGTGCGGGGAGTGCGACCTTTAACGGATATCGCTGGCGAATTCACGATGCTCATGGCCAATCGACAGTTGGATGCCGACATCGAAGCTGTGTTCTTGATGGCTGATGAAGACTATGCCCACGTCTCCAGTTCGCTGATCAAACAGATCGTTCCGCTCAGTAGCGATGAAATGTTAGCTCGCTTTGTGCCACCGCAGATCATCGCCCCATTACGTAAGAAGTTGGCTGAATCCACGCAATGAGTCCTTTTGGCAAGACATCGAATTGGATTGCGCGCTACCGCTCGGTTCATCCCCAAGTCTCATGCCGCGATCATGATCCGAAGTTCGGAGCCGTCTTTGTGCGCGGTCAGGGAGCTCGATTATGGGACGTCGAGGGCCATGACTTTATCGATCTAACCTGCGGTTATTCGGCGGCAAACTTTGGACAATGTTTCCCGCCCCTAGTCGCTGCCGCGTCAAAGCAACTCAGTCAACTCACTCACTTGACCGGCGAGGCGCACGTCAGTCGCATCGAGTTAGCCGAAAAGCTGGTCGAGCATTCCGGATTTCCGCCCGCTACGACAAAAGTGATTTTTAATGTTAGCGGAGCTCGCGCAGTAGAGACGGCCTGGAAGGCTGCGCATGCGTATCGGCCGGGAAAGTTGCTGACACTGGGGCCCAGCTACCACGGTCGGTCGATAGCTACCAGTCTATTGAGCGCGCAAACTGCCCGCTCACCGTCCGGCTACGAGAAACACCAGTTTTTGCAGACCGGTGTAGTTAGTTGTTCTGCAGACGACTATCCCTATTGTGCCGCATGCCCGCTGCAGCTTGACTTTCCAAGTTGCGAACTGCGGTGCGTCCAGTCCGTATTTGACGTGCTGGCGTCCCATGCGGATGAGTTGTCCGCTGTACTGGTTGAGCCAGCGATTGGCGCGCGTGGCTATATCTTTCCGCCACCGGAGTTCTTTGTTGGGTTGCGGGCGGCTACTCAAGCCGCCGGGGTGCTGATGATTGCCGACGAAATCCAGACGGGGTTGGGACGCTGTGGTAGCTGGGCGTTGTCTCAACAGCAGGGGTGGCAACCAGACCTGATGGTATTGGGGAAAAGTCTTGGCGGAGGCATCGCGCCCATTTCAGCCGTCCTAGGCCGAGCGGACATATTGGATGCGCTTCGACCTGGTTCCGAATCAGAGACCTTTGCCGCTTCGCCGCTAGCGACAGCGGTTGGCTTGGAGGTACTCGAACAATTGCAGCATGGTCCTTGGATTGCCAACGGCCAACGCTTGGGCCAGGAATTTCGCGATTTTGCCACACGCGAGATTTCCAGGCGGGCGATTTCCAGCCAAGCAATGCGCCAACACTTTTACGCGGACTGCGTCGTCGAGGGCTTAGGGGCCAGTTGTGTGATCGAGTTCCGGCGGCAGCCCGAGCGATGTCGAAGGTTTGCAGAGGCATGCTTCGAACAGCGCGTGTTAACGCATTTTACTGGGCCCCAGGCAACGAGACTGGTGCTGCTGCCACCCTTTACCATGACCGACGCTGAATGCGACGCGGCCTTATCACGACTAACTCTCGCCTTTGACGACTGCGCAAATTAGCCCAACACCGCATTGTGGCATCCGTTCATTGTGGCAGCGGTTGTCCCAACCGCTCTCTCCGCAAACACACTCGGTTCATTGTGGCAGTGGTTGTCCCAACCGCTCTCTGCTCTCCCACTCCGCTGCTCCTACTCCCCCACTTGCCTTCAACATCAAAACATCAAGCAGAAATTCGGTTGGGACAACCGAAGTGGGACAACCGAAGCCACAATGCCGAACCCACAATCATTCAGAGATGTAGAGGCACCATGAAGCGACTTTCGGCTTCCGTCGGAGTTGCTGGGGGATCGACCCATGGGATTTGCCGATCGGAGGCAAGATGCTCCGCAATCAGGGCTTTGGAGGCCGCTACGATTTGGCTGAGCGCGGAGCGAATGGAGGCGGCCTGAACTTCGGCCACAGCCAAATTCGCAGAACGGGCTACGGTCTCGCCGGAAGCAGATTGATGAACCAAGACGGTCAAATTGAAGACCTTGTCGGTATGGTCCAGCTTAGATTTGTGCAAAGCATGCGAAACCGCGAGCAGCGGTGCATGGCTTAAATCGGGGTGGCTCATTTCCGAATCCTATCGGTAACCGGATCAGCGAATTCATGTCGACAATCGCGACCTCATCCTACCGCCCCTGGTCGCAAATGCAATCGATTCCTGCGAAAAGTGGAGCCAAGCTGCCAATCGCCAAGCAAAAAAACGGTGCAATCAGCAAGGTCGCCGATTGTCAGCTGACGAAAACTTGTCAGTAAAGCAAGTGTGGCAGCATGTGGTGGAGCAAGAATGGCAGTGGTTGTCCCAACCACTCTACTCTACAACTCTCTACGTTCCTCCTGCTCCCTACTTGCCTTAAATCATCAAAACACTAGGCAAACTCATTCGGTTGGGACAACCAAAGCCACACTGTGACTTTAGCTCAGCACTTTCCAATGGCATGGACTTCAAAGCCAAGTTTATTGAGCGCTGCGCGGTCGAGAATATTACGACCATCGAACACAAACGCCGGCTGAGGCATCGACTTGAATATTCTGGAGAAATCAAGCTGCTTGAACTCATCCCACTCGGTCAAGACTGCAATAGCATGCGATTCGCTGGCCGCCTGGTAGCTATCCGAGGCAATGGAAAGTCCGTTTTCAATTAGCCGGCGATCGGCCTCGGACACTACACCATGGTTATCAGCCATGGCGGTCTCCAAATCGCTCTTGATTTGAGCGTGGCTTACGCGCGGGTCGTAAACATGCAACTTGGCTCGTTCCCGTAAGAGATCGCGGCAGACATAAATGGCGGCCGACTCGCGAGTATCGTTAGTGTCCTTCTTGAAGGCCCAGCCCCAGATTGCGATTTTTTTGTTTGAAACCGTGTTGAACAGCGTCTTGACAATCTTCTCACCAAAGCGACGCTTCTGATAGTCGTTCATACTAACGACTTGTTCCCAGTACGCAGCCACTTCCGGCAAGCCAAAGTGTTCGCACAGGTACACCAGATTCATAATGTCCTTCTGAAAGCAACTGCCGCCATAACCCACGGAGGCTTTCAGGAATTTCGGGCCTATTCGCGAATCGGTGCCGATCGCCCGAGCCACTTCGTCTACGTCTGCGCCCGTCGCTTCGCATAGCGCAGAGATGGCATTGATCGAAGAGACCCGCTGAGCCAAGAAGGCGTTGGCGGTGAGCTTCGACAGCTCGCTACTCCATAGATTGGTCGTCAGAATGCGTTCGCGAGGAATCCAGCGTCCGTAGACTTTCGCCAGTGCTTCGATGGCGGTGGCCGATTCGCCGCCAATCAAGATCCGATCCGGATGGAGCATGTCCTCGATGGCTGTTCCTTCAGCCAAAAATTCGGGATTGCTCAAAACGTCGAACGTTGCACCATTGCCAGCGCTACTGAGGATGCGTTTCACCGCTTCGGCCGTTCGCACGGGCAACGTGGATTTCTCGACAATAATCTTGTGTCCCTTCGAGATGCTGGCGATTTGACGCGCGCACTTCTCGACGAATTCCAAGTTGGCCGCTCTCCCGGCTCCCATACCATAGGTTTTGGTAGGCGTGTTAACCGAGATGAAGATCATATCCGCTTCGGCAATGGCGGAATCCACCTTGGTTGAAAACGACAGGTTGCGTCCGCGGGCTTCGAGAACGACTTCGTACAACCCTGGCTCGTAAACCGGCAGAGTTTCGGAGTTCCATGCGCGAATTCGGGCTTCGTTCAGATCAACCACATGCACCGGAATATCCGGACACTGCTTGGCGATCATGGCCATCGTGGGGCCACCCACGTAGCCTGCTCCAATACAACAAATCTTCATGACATCAACTTTCCAAAATTCTTAGCGATTTGTCTCTCAGTGAGCCGCATGGCGGTAGCCACCGAAAAATATCGTAGCCACCGTCGCCAGACGGTTGTGTGGTACCTGTTGTCCCAACCGGTTCTTAGCAGCGCTGAGTC
>JBGSTP010000264.1:0-32408 GCA_041736515.1 Pirellulaceae bacterium | reverse complement strand
TGCACTCCAGGAAGTCGAATTGTTCATATCGGCGAAGTTACCCGTCAGTCCATCTAATCGAACGCCACCCTTGGGTTGCTGAGGACCGTGACAACTAATGCAATTCTGTTGAACAAACTGAATCATCATGGCGGTTTGTGGGTCGCCTTGGCCGCCTGCGTATCCTGCACCCTCTCCACCGTAGCCGGCCATGCCACCGGCGTAACCCGCCATGCCACCGGCGTAGCCTCCGCCCATGGCAGCCATACTGGCATCGAATCCGTCACCAGCGCCTTCGCCTCCGTAGTTCATGCCACCCGCGTAGCCTGCCTGCATCCCTCCCGCATAGCCATCTCCCGTATAGCCATCTCCTGCACCGGCGGTAGCCGTAGCATCTCCACCATAAGCTCCACCGCCATTGGCGCCTCCGGCATCGGAGGAACCCTCGCTACCGTATCCGTCTCCTTGCGAAACGGTGGCTTCTCCAGCCCCTGCGTTTGTGCTTGCCTCTGGAAGCGGTTCCGTGTCGCTTCCGCCACCGCACCCACTGAAAACGATAATAACGAGCGCTGCAAGTGCAACAAAGAATGGCGGAAAAGTGCGAAAAGCGCGAGACATAATGGTGCCCTGTTAATCAGTTCGCGGAATTTAGTTCAGAAAAGCAAGCGAATACCTCGAGACCTATTATGCCCCTTGCAGTGTTGAATGTCGAGCTTCTTCGCCCGATAATTGGGCTTCAACAACCTAGAGCGGCCTGATCGGTGACGACAGTCAAATCTCCCTCTGGACTGTGCCCTGAGAGTATTAAGCTTTTGAAAGAACCGACTTTTTCTGCGGGCCAGCCTGATATGCTGGGACAAACCGACCTACTGCCAGTGAGCATCGCTCTCAAATTTAGTTTCCCAACAACTGCGCGACGGCCCCCCCTTTCACGCCATCTAAGGCCATTCCATTGAGTTCCGAAGATCTTCGCTTGATGCTCGCGTTCCTGCTCTCAGTCGCGACGTTGGTCGTGTTGATCGCTCGATTCACCGTCGCTCCATTTATCGCGCTGCTGATTGCCTCGATCGTGCTGGGGCTGACATCGCGGCTCGATATGATCGATGCCTGGACGCAGTTCAATGCGGGAGTCGGCAGCATCTTGGGATCGACAGCGATGGTCATTGGACTCGGTGCGGTAACTGGCGCTCTGTTGCAGAAATCTGGCGGTGCGACTGTCATCGCCCACGCTCTGGTCGATTTGCTGGGAGTCCGACGCCTTGGATGGACCATGTTAATCGTCGGCCTGTTGGTCGGAGTGGGCGTTTGGTTTACCGTTGGCTTAGTCCTGTTAGTACCCATTACGCTCTCCCTGGCAAGGGTTGCACGAGTCAACATTCTGGTGCCAGCTATGTCGGTACTGGCTGGATTGTCAGCCATGCATGGGCTGGCACCTCCCCATCCCGGGCCGCTAGTCGCTATTAACCTGCTGTCTGCAGACACCGGCAAAACTATCCTATGGAGTCTTGTAGTTGGTTCGGCGGCCGCCGCCCTGGCTGGTCCAATCTTCTGGCGATGGTTCGACGGCAAGATTGAACTTCCACTTTTCACCCCGTTCGACGAAGAGGAAGCGACCGAGAAGACCCGCTCAGCACCGAGCCTTATCGCACCAATGAGCGTAATTGGTTTGCCGATTGGGCTAATGTTGCTTGGTAGCTTTGCTGCTAATTGGCTAGCGGACAAATCCGAACTTTCCGACTCAGTCGCTGCGACCACTTGGCTGCTACGGTCGTTGGTTATCGCGGGAACGCCAACCATGGCCATGCTGTTCGGCGTGATACTCGCTTATTGGTTGCTTGGCTTGCGTTGTGGATTCACAACGCAGTCGATCGCGCACATGTCGGAGAGGAGCCTATACCCAGTCGCAAACGTGTTGTTGGTTGTCGGCGCTGGGGCGGGATTTAGCAAAGTTCTGATTGCGTCGGGAGTGGGTGAGTCGCTAGCGGAATTGGCACAGCAGACTCCGCTGCCGACCTTGGTGCTCGGCTGGTTGATTGCTGCGGCTTTTCGTGTGGCCACGGGCTCGGCGACAACCGCTATTACTGCCGCTGGAGGCATCGTGAGTGTGATTGTGGGCGATGACCAATCCACCAATCGCGAACTGTTGGTGCTCGCGTTGGGTGCGGGGTCATTAACACTCTCTCACGTCAATGACGGAGGGTTCTGGTTTGTCAAAGAGTACTTCGGGCTGAGTGTTCAGCAGACGTTAAAAACCTGGACGGTGCTCGAAACGATGTTGTCGCTGATCGCGCTGGCAATTATTTTGTTGCTGGCCGAGATTATTTAGCGTCAGCCACGGCTAAGCGATCTATTGGTCGCGAAGACAGTGCATGTTCGCCATAGAGATTCCGCTGACGATAGCGCCAATAATTCCGACAAAGCCCTGGTCGGTGCCGCACAGGAATAGATTCTTGAGATGTGTTGTTCCGTCCAAGACTTTCTCGGGGGCTCCATATACCGCACCGTTATCGTGTGAGGTAAAACGCCGAATCGTCTTGGGTGTGAATACATCGGTATCGATTACGTGCGAGCGAAAGTCCGGTATGAAGCGTACCGCCGAAGCCACACTGCGATCGTACCACCACATTTTCTGGCGGCGATATTCATCTTCATTAAGTTGCGACCAGCGTTCAAAGTCGGCGATGGTTGTCAAGCGAATGACTCCATCGTCTAAATTCCCAAGCTCGCTCGGGTACAAGTAATTGTTGGGACTGCAGATTACTCCAGTTCGCGTGTCGCACAGTTCTCGCGCGGGCGGACGCCACTCAAAACTTGAGCTGTCATTGAAGAAGACGATCGTCTCGCCAAAACCGAGTTCCTTTGGCTGCTTGTCGAGTACGCTAATCGACTCGATAAACGTGAGTTGCCCCGCTTTTTCAGTCGCTTGTTCGGTTAGATCATCGCACAGTCGCTGCGTTTCGATGATACCAGCGCTGGAGAGGATTCTCTTGCAAAATATTTCTTCGCCACTTTCCAGGACCACGCCGACGGCGCGCTTGTCCTCCACAATTATCCGCTCGACGCCGCTGCGTAGTTTCAATTCGCCTCCCAAAGATCGGAAGCGTCGGACCAGGTGCTTGAGGATCAACCGCACGCCTTTGTAGGGTCGCGCGAAGCCCTCAAGAAAAATACTGCGAAACATGATGCAGAACTGTCCATAGTCCATGTCGTCTTCGCGCGCATTGCCGTACCACATCAGGGGGCACAGAATCATCTCTATTAGCAGCGGGTCGCCAAGCGCTGTGTTCAAGAATTCGCGCGCCGAGCCTCCGAAATTGTCCTGGTTTAAATCGTCGTAGTCGGCCAGTCCGCTCACGAGCTTCTCGAAATTGTCGACCTCGGCGGGAAATACCCGCGCAACTTCGCTCTTGAAAAACTCAATATCGTTATTGAAACCCAGCCGAACACCAGGAAACGCAACTGCCGATCCGAGTTGTGGTGACAACTCAAAATCCTCCCACTTGAACCGCAACTGGCGAAGCAAGCGAGCCAAAGGTCCTTTTTTTGTTCCAGCTGGCGTATAGTTGGTTACCGCGTGCAGTCCCACGTCGTAATTTCGGCCACCGGCTCTATAGAAGGAATTGAGTCCGCCAATCGTCCAGTGCTTTTCGAGGATGCAGACTTTTTGATCGTAGTGCGCCAGACGGATTCCGGCCGCTAACCCCGACATTCCTGCGCCGATGATGATTGTGTCGTACAAGATGGTCACAGGCCAGCCGAGGACAGGTGAAGGACGATTCTAATAGCGTGCCGACGAATTGGTATTCGATTCATAGGTACGGAATTCGAAAGCTGTTCAGGCCGCATGCTGGCCAAGAATCCTTCGGACCAACAGCCAACGGGTTCTCGAACTAGATACTTTTCGAACTAGATAGCAGCCATCTTTGGTTCGAGATACTTTACCGTGCTCGCCATACTTGCCAGCTCGCCGTACTCTTCCTCGGGTATTTGAATTCGGTGCCGCTTGCGGAGCTCCATCACGATGTCGAGAAAATCCATGCTATCCAGCTCAATTTGCTCGCGAAACGACTGTTCATCATTTAGGTCCGTCAGGTCTTCATCTGGAGCAATTTCACTGAGGATGTCAATGATTTCGTCTCGGATCTCCGCTGGGCTCATTACCTGAAAACTCCCTAATCTACTGCTCAATATCTATTCAGAGTCAACAAACAATCCCGAATAGTACTCGCAATTTGCGAGTTCGGCTAGTTGCCATCGCTGGGGAATGGCAATTGCGAAAATCGACGTTTGTGGGTATCTTCGCTGGCCAAACCTTAAATTTACCAGCTCTAAAACAGTTGAATTTCGTTCACCACCCTCATTGAGCAGAAAGCCGCACATGAGTGTTTCTTCGCCGGCCATTGAAAAACTAGCCATCGACACGATTCGAACCCTCAGCATGGACGCGGTTCAGGCAGCCAATAGCGGACATCCAGGAACTCCGATGGCCCTTGCGCCGGTCGCATTCCAAATCTGGACGGATGCTCTGCGTTACGATCCGGCACAACCACTGTGGCCCAACCGGGATCGCTTCGTGCTCAGTTGCGGCCATGCTTCCATGCTACTCTATTCGATGCTGCATTTGTCTGGCGTGAAAGCGACGGACAAGCATGGCAAAGTGCTCGATCGGCCAGCAATTACGCTCGATAACATCAAAAATTTCCGACAGTTGCATAGCCCCTGCGCTGGCCATCCGGAGTTCGGTGAAGCGGCAGGAATCGAGACTACCACAGGCCCACTTGGCCAAGGCGTGAGCAACAGCGTAGGAATGGCTATCGCCTCAAAATGGTTGGCCGCAACCTACAATCGTCCCGGTTTTGAATTGTTTGACTTTGATACCTATGCACTTTGCGGGGATGGCGATTTGATGGAAGGCGTGGCCGCTGAAGCGGCTTCCATGGCCGGTCATATGCAACTATCCAACCTGTGCTGGATCTACGACGACAACGGTATCACCATCGAAGGTCATACCGATTTAACATTCAGCGAAAAGGTTGCCGATCGTTTCGCCTCCCTTGGCTGGAACACGGTCCGCGTGGACGATGCGAACGATACCGAAGCATTGGCAAGAGCATTGTCCAGTTTTAAAAACTGCCAAGACAAACCAACGCTAATCGTCGTTCGCAGTGTGATTGGTTTTGGATCTCCCAACAAAGCCAACACGCACGGTGCCCACGGTGCACCGCTGGGTGACGAGGAAATCAAGCTCACGAAGGCTGCCTACGGTTGGCCCGCCGATGCAAAGTTCCTGGTACCCGAGGATGTTCCTGAGTACTTCCAACAAACGGTAGGAAAAAATGGGGCAGAGGCGAGTAGCAAATGGGCAGGTCAGTTCGCAGAATACAAAGTGGCTTTTCCCCAACAAGCAGCAGAGTTGGAGTGCATCTTCGCTCGGACTCTGCCCGCAGGCTGGGATAGCGGTATCACCGAATTTCCGGCTGACGCGAAAGGATTGGCGACCCGCGTCAGTAGCGGTAAAGTTCTGAACATGCTGTCACCCAAAATGCCTTGGCTTCTGGGAGGTTCTGCGGATCTTGCCCCAAGCACCATGACATTGTTGGACAAACAAGCAGATTTTGGCCCCAAAAGCTTCGGCGGGCGCAATTTTCATTTCGGTATCCGCGAACATGGCATGGCGGCCGCGCTCAACGGGATGTCCCTCAGCGGATTGCGAGCTTACGGAGCAACCTTCTTTGTATTCACAGACTATATGCGCCCGTCGATGCGATTGAGCAGCATTATGCACCAACCGGTGCTATATGTCCTGACTCACGACTCCATCGGGTTGGGCGAAGATGGGCCTACTCACCAGCCCGTCGAGCATCTGGCAGCCTGCCGAGCGATACCAGGGCTATATGTCTTCCGGCCCGGCGATGCGAACGAAGTTGCGGAATGCTATCGCGCCATCATGCAACTCCAGCACAATCCGGCCGCACTGGTGCTTTCGCGGCAGAACGTGCCAACTTTGGACCGCACGCTCTATGCCCCCGCGAATGGATGTGCCCAAGGGGGATACGTTTTGAGTGATTGCAAAGCTCCACCCAAAGTGATCCTCATCGGCACCGGCACCGAACTGAGCTTGTGCCTCGAGGCCCAGAAGCAACTGTCCGAACAGGGCATCGCGACGCGCGTCGTAAGTATGCCGTGCCAAGAATTGTTCGACGACCAGTCGCCCGAGTCTCGCGCTAGTGTATTGCCCGAGTCCTGCGGGAGTCGTATTGCTTGCGAAGCTGGTGTACGGCAGTCATGGGACAAATACATCGGTGCCAACGGGCATTTTGTCGGCATGTTTGGATTCGGGGCATCAGCGCCGTTCGGCGAGCTTTATTCTCATTTCAAAATCACGTCCGATCAAATCGTAAGCTTGGCGCAAATCGCTATCCACGGATTGGACTAAGTTTTGAGTACAACTGGACGCTATCTACCACCGACCTTGGCGAGCTGAAACATTGACCTCAGCGACGATCGCAGCTCGGCTGACTCCTGAAGTTCCAGCCGCGATTGCAACCATTGCAGTCCGAGGTCCAGCAGCCTGCGAGTCAGTGCGACAGTTCACGGGGATTGTCGCGATTGGCTTACCCATTGGAAAGATCCGCTATGCTCTGTGGCGAATTGGTGGAACAGATCGTCTTGCTGACCACACTCAGCACGACCTCTGCGAACAAGTGGTCATCTGCCAAACAGCCGACCAGTGTTTCGAAATCCACTGCCATGGCGGTCCCGCAGTTTGCCAAGCCGTTTTGCGCAATCTGGAGAGCGTAGGCTGTAAAGTTGTTTCCAGCAGCCAATGGCCCAGCGATTTTGCCTGCCCTTTAGCGCAAGCGGCGGAGCAGGATCTCATCAGGGTAGCTACCGATAAAGCGGCGGCCATTCTCCTCGATCAGCTGCATGGCGCTTTGCGTCTTTCGATTGAATCAGCCCGCCAAGCGCTTCGCGCTGGCGAACATTCAGCCGCCACCATCAGATTGCAAGAAATGGTGCGCTGGGCCGAACTGGGTTTGCATTTGGCAACACCATGGCGGATTGTGCTTGCGGGTCCACCCAATGTTGGCAAAAGCAGCTTGCTGAATGAATTGGCCGGGACGCACCAGTCGATCGTGCATCATGAGCCCGGCACCACACGCGATTGGATTGAGTATCGAGGAGCCATCGACGGCTGGCCGATGACATTTACCGACACAGCCGGAATTCGCTCGACCGAGGATGAAATCGAGCTCGCTGGCGTGCGACAAAGTTCCAGGCAAATACAGAGATCTGATCTGGTCGTGATTGTCGTTGATGCTTCGCAGGGTTGGTGCGATACTCATAACGAATTGCTCCGATCAGCGCCGCGACGCAGGATTGTAGTGTGGAATAAAGTCGATCTAGGGTTGAACACACCGAGTGAGGCTATGCCAAGTCAGCTCGTTTCCGCCGAGCTGATGCAGGTTTCGACCAGCACCGTAGCTGCCCCGGGCGTCGATCCATTGCTGCGGGCGATCGTAGAAACCTTGGTGCCAACGCTCCCCGAGGCAGGTACCGCAGTTCCGTTTCGAGCGGAGCAGGTCGCCCTGTTGACGCAGGCCTTGAAAAATATCTCGGCAAATCAATTGGAGCTAGCCGAACAAGCATTGGCTACGCTACTCGGCCCCGACGCGGTTCAGCTCTGACATTTTGAAGACCGTTGGTTGCCGTGGAATGCGATCCCAGTCGAGTTGCCCAATCAACTGCTCTGCAGAGAGCGACTGTAGCCCGTCCTGCAGATTTAGAGTCCAGGCTAAATAGCCCACGACCTGCTCAGGTGCATATCCTTGTTCCCTAAAGAAACTGAGCCGCGTGTCGCCATGCCGTTTGGCCAGCCTCCGCCCGTCTTCGCCGACCAGCAGCGGTACGTGATAGTAGTTCGGTGGTTGCCACCGGAAATGTTCGAAGATGGCCAGCTGTCGATAGGTACTGAACACTAGATCGTCGCCGCGGACAACTTCCGTAACGTGCATGTCATGATCGTCGACGACGACCGCCAGTTGATAGGCCGGAGTTCCGTTGCTGCGAGCGATCACGAAATCGCCCAGTTGCATGGCCGGGCAGGCCCGTTGGTGTCCGCAGAATAGATCCTTCCAATCCACGTCGCCATCACGGAAATGCCAGCGCCACGCGAACGACCGTGTCTCAAGGTCTGTTGGCGCTAATCGTTGAAGGCGGCATGTCCCCGGATAAACGGGTCCCTCGAGTCCGGAAAATGCCGCCTGCAAGGACTCATGTGGCGCGCTGGCAGCCTCGGCAACTTCAGACCGACTGCACGTGCAACGGTAGACTACTTGATCATCGATCAATTGTTGCAGCATTTCTTGGTATCGGGCCAATCGACGAGTTTGAATAAACTGCTCGGACAATTCGGGGCCTTCGTCCCAGGTGATCCCCAGCCACTTAAGGTCCTCAATGGTCGACTGCATCGCCCAAGGCTTGATGCGCGGAGAATCGATGTCCTCAATCCTCAACAACAGCCGGCCGCCTTGCTGACGAATCGACAGCCAAGCCAGCAGAAATGAGCGAGCGTTCCCCAGATGCAGCGCGCCGGTTGGTGAAGGGGCCAGTCTTCCGACCACAGGCCTCTGACTCATGGCAATCGACGCTTCCAAATTTGGAACTCAGTTGCCCACTGGTCGTACTCGCTTGCCGACACCGGCTCCGACGACTCGAGTTGCCACAGGTCCCAGTCCATTTCTGGGAACCAAGTGTCTCCATCTACGGGAGTCAGCACCCGCGTGAGCCAGATCGTCGAACAATAGTCGATCGTCGCTCGATAAACCTGCGCGCCACCCACAACCATGACCTTGCGGCCCCGTTCAAGATAACGCTCGACGTCGCTCAGATTCGAAACAAACGTTATTCCACTGTGTTCGGTTATTGCAGCGTTACCGAGCTCCTGCTCGGCTTGAGATACCGAGCGCGAGAGCACCATCGTTTGCCGACCAGGCAAGGGACGGCCAATGGATACATAAGTCTTTCTGCCCATCAGCAGACAATGTCCCATCGTCATCCGCTTAAACCGCTGCAGGTCGCTCCGCAATTTCCAGGGCAACTCCTCGGCTCTTCCTATCACACCATTGGTGGCAACTGCGACTACCATGGTCCAGTCTCCCAAACCGTTGTGCGCTGTGCTGGCTGAAACCTCGGTCGATGCTGGCACTTGATTTCACACTGCCACAGGTGCAGGAATATGGGGATGAGGGTTGTAGTTTTCTAGTTCAAAATCCTCAAATAGAAAATCGACGATTGAGGATCGCGGCTGGATTATTCGCAGTTGCGGCAAGGCGCGGGGCGTGCGCGCGAGTTGCATTTCAGCCTGCTCCAAATGACTGTTATAGAGATGTACATCTCCAAACGTGTGTACGAACTCTCCAGGCTCCAAACCAGTGGCTGCAGCCATCATCATGGTTAACAACGCATAGGAAGCAATGTTAAATGGCACGCCAAGAAATAGATCAGCGCTGCGCTGATAGAGCTGACAACTGAGCTTTCCCTCGGCCACGTAGAACTGAAATAACAAATGGCACGGCGGGAGAGCCATTCGATCGATGTCAGCGACGTTCCACGCGCTTACGATCAAACGCCGCGAATCCGGTGTGTCGCGAATCTGCTGCTGCACTTGCAGAATTTGATCGATCGTTTTGCCATCGGGACAACTCCAACTCCGCCACTGCTTCCCGTAAACCGGGCCCAACTCTCCCGCTTCGTCAGCCCATTCGTCCCAAATCGACACGCGATGCTCGTGCAAGAATTTAACATTGGTTTCGCCTCGTAAGAACCACAACAGTTCCACCAAAATACTCTTCAGGTGACACTTTTTTGTTGTGATCAGAGGAAACCCTTGAGACAGATCGAAACGCATCTGATGGCCAAACAGGCTGCGTGTTCCGGTGCCGGTGCGATCCGCTTTAACAGTCCCCGTGGTGAGAACTAGTTGCATCAAGTCGAGGTACTGTCGCATAGGCGAAGGTCTCAAGTCTAAAAGTATTTAGGCGGCGTTTTCTTCGCCGGAGCGATTTTGGGGTGACTTGGAAAGATTGTTTTCCTCCGGTCCACCCACTTCTTCCATCGGCGTCAGTTTGGGAGGCATCAATTGTCCCCAACGACGCAGGCGATAACTGCGGATGGCATAGAGCGAAACGTAATAGCTAAGGATTCCCGCCACAGTCGCAACCACCAGGCAACCCAAACAAAGCGGTGCGATGAAGTCCATCAACCCTTCCCACCAGAACTTGACCTTCAAGCCCCACGTCGCGGCCGGGTCTTTGATCAATTCCTGCCATTCGGTACCCAGTTCCGACCACTTTTCATTGACGACAGGCTCTCCCAATAGCAAACAACCCAATCGATAGCACGGGTAATAGATGGGAATAATCGTGAATGGATTCGAAATCCAAACCAATGGGATGCCCACCAGCTTGTTGGCCCGCAGTAGCCAAGCCAGAAAGACGGATATCATCATCTGAAAACCGATCAGCGGTGTCAGCGTGACAAACATGCCCACGGCGATGCCAAGGGCCAATCGATGAGGTGGGTCGTCAGCATGCAGTACCTTATAGACGCAAAAGTCCTTTGCGCTTTTCCAGTATTGCCGTACTTTGTCGCTAACGATTTTCATCGGAAATTACGTACCGACCATTCAAAAATTCGCATTCCCCGGACCGAGCATCGCTTGGCTGAGAGGGCGAATAACTAATTTATTGGGATCAGTTTATTGAGATAACCCAAATTAACCACCCGCCAACTTGGGTGTTGAAGTCTTAGAGTCTGAAATTGTAGCCTTCATGCGCAAAAATTTATTTTGATAGCATCGGCTGACGAGCTTTCTCGACTCAAATTGGACCTGGTGAAAACCTCGGATCTTCATTTACAGCTGCTGATTCTCCCAGTTCCTTATCCTTGTCCGCAGGGGGGGGAAGCCGTCAATATTCGTGAGTCCAGTCATTGCGTTAGGTGGATTTTTTTTGACCAATCCCAATACGAACGCTATTCCCCGCAAAAACACTCATTGCAGGTGGCAGGCACGTATACACGTTGGATAGTTATTGCAAATGCAAAGTTGAGAATAGTACCGAATTTGTCGCCTATCAAATTACATTGCCTCAGGCGACCAGGTCGTCTAGAATTCGCGCTGGCGAAACCCTTGACGGTCCTGACGCTGTGAATAATTCCCATTTTACCGATCATGGAGGATCCGGTGATGACCAACGCGATTTTGCGCCCTGAGTTTCGCCAGGATTGGGAACCCTCGCGCGATGCAATCAACCGTGGCCGCCAAATTCTGCAAGCGGAAGCCGAGGCTGTTGCAGGGCTGGTCGGACAACTCGGCCCAACATTCGCCGATGCTGTGCGAATGCTATTGGAGTGTCGTGGATCGGTGATTGTCAGCGGCATGGGAAAAGCAGGCATTGTAGGGCGAAAATTGTCCGCGTCGCTCAGTTCGACCGGAACTCCCAGTTTCTTCCTACATCCTGCCGAAGCCGTACATGGCGATCTGGGGTGTCTGCGGTCGAGCGATATCGCAATCCTGTTGTCCTACAGTGGGGAAACAGAGGAAGTCACGCGTTTGCTACCTGCCTTGAAGGAAGCGGGCACTGGATGCGTTGCGATAACTGCCCATTGCCACAGCACTCTGGCGAGAAACGTCGACCTTGCAATTCTGCTCGGCGAACAAAGCGAAGCCTGTCCACTGGGCCTTGCCCCCAGTTGCAGTACGACAGCGATGTTGGCGCTCGGCGACGCATTGGCTTTGGTCGTAAGCGAACAACGTGGTTTCACTCGCCAGCAGTTTGCCAAATTTCATCCGGGCGGTGGCTTAGGCAAACAGTTCACCAGGGTGGAGGAACTCATGCGTCCGTTGGCCGAATGCCGCGTCGCGTCTGAGACGCATACCGTGCGCGAGGTGCTGATCCATGTCGGTCGTCCAGGACGCCGCACGGGCGCAATCATGCTAACCAATACCCTCGGATGTCTGTCCGGTATTTTTACTGACAGCGATTTAGCTCGCTTGCTCGAAACTTCGCACGAATCCTTGCTCGACTGTCCGATCGCCAACGTAATGACTCGCAAGCTGCAGACCGTCACGGCCGGTTGCTACTTACCGGAGGTCATGCAGATTCTCGCTAATCGAAAAATTAGCGAGCTGCCGGTGGTGACGCAGGACTACCGTCCCTTAGGTATCGTTGATGTCACAGACGTAGTTTCGGTAATGTCTTCGACGTGGCTCCACGACATGGAACCTGGTACCGACCACGCCGCGACGCCCCCATCGCAACTAGAAACACACTCTCCTCGAATTATTCCCATCTTCAAGCGCTAGTCGTCGTGTGAATCGATTTTGTGGAGAGGCACAACAACTGGAGTTCCTGTGGCCAATAAAGATATCGAGATTGCCAAGCCAATTCGGTTAATTTTGTCGGACGTTGACGGTGTTCTAACGGATGGGTCGATCACTATCGATAACGCCGGCGTAGAGAGCAAGACATTTTATGTTCGCGATGGACTAGCGATCAAATTGTGGCAGCGTGCAGGTTTTCATTTTGGTATTGTTACTTCCCGCAGCTCGCAAATCGTAAAGCTGCGTGCCGCCGAACTCAACGTCGAGATCGTTAGGCAAGGTTCCGCAGATAAGCTGCCCATCGTTCTCGAGATTCTTTCACAGTTGCGACTCGATAGCAGCGCCGTCTGCTATATCGGCGACGATCTCCCCGATATTCCGGTGATGAACGAAGTAGCGCTGCCTATTGCTGTTGCTGACGCGGCCCTCGAGGTTCGACAAATCGCTAAGTGGATTACACAATTACCGGGTGGGCGTGGTGCGGTGCGTGAAGCAATCGAGCGCTTGCTGAAAGCCAAGGGTAATTGGAATCTCAACTTAACCGCGCAAACGGGAGGATAGCTGAGCGTTATGCTGCTGTTTGCGAAACGATATTGCCTTGCGCTGAGCACGTTGCTGGTAGCCATGTGTTTGTACCTGGTGATTGTGGTACCAGCCATTGAGCCGCCGCCGCGCGCCGAGGTGCCGCTCCCCAATTTTGAAACTGCGTTGGCGGGCGAGCAATGGTGGCAACCCTTGTTTGCGGCGAACGCGTGGGAAATCGACAACCCTCAAATTTTTCAGAGTAAGCGAGGCGTCGTCTTGCTCTCGCAGGAGATGGTTCAGGAGGACGCTCGGACCATGCACCTGAAGCCACTGACTATGATCATCCCGCAAACCAATGCTCGCGAAGCGGCCGAGGGTGTGCGAGACGTACTCATCGTCAGCGCCGAATTGGGAGCCATTATTCACTTCGATGAAGACATCGACCAAAGTGGTTCGGTACCGTCTATTGAGCGGGGAGTACTCAAGGGCCTGATTCAAATCGTCCGTGAAGTCCAAGGTAAGCCGAACGACAATCCATGGAGCCTGCGAACCAGCGACCTCTCCTTGGATCGCAGCCGGATTTCCACTCCCAAATCGGTGGTCATCCAGTGGTCTGATGGGATTATCGAAGGCCACGACATGAAACTCGCTCTGCAGGGCGATTTGCTGGGTGGAGCCAATAAGGATTCAAATCCCTGGGGGCCGCTGCGCACGCTGGAACTTTACCACCTCGATCGAATGCAAATGACCTTGGACAACGGCGGTCTCTGGTCCCAAATGAAAACGAATCAGCTTCCCAATCAACCCAATCTCTCCCAGCTGCCTGCCAGTTTGCAAGTAGCCTGCGGAGGCCGCTTCACCTTTGATTTCAACAAGTCGCAGGCCACGCTTGTCAACGGTGTTCGCGTTGTTCATCAGCTGGGTAGCCTGCCCCCAGACGAGTTTCTAAGTCAAGACGTCAACATCAGCCTCGAGCCGCCGGACCGTAAACAGCACGCAGCGGCTACAACCTCCTCGAAACGCATCCACGGCATTCGTATCAAGGAGTTCGAAGCCAAGGGAGTGGACTCGCTGGAGAACTTCGTGGGCGAACAGAAGGTCGAAATTCGTGCTCCAAATATCGGCGCCTTCGCCAGCGCTAAGCGACTGCGATTCAACCTGCAGGAAAATCGCATCGAACTCGATGGAAAGCTAACTCACCCGGGTGCCACGCAGTCGGTCGTGTGGCTTAAATATCAAGGCTACGAATTTACTGCACCGCGCATCGACTACGACGCTGATGGTAACAGTTCGCTGAACTCCGAACACTTGGGCTATCTCATCGCCTCGGGCGCGGGCCAAGCACGCATGCCCGCCGAATCAACCGTCGGCAGTACCTTGATACGTTGGAAAGAGTCGCTGGAGATGCGGCCCACAGAGATCGCTGGCCAACAGTGGCTGGGCTTGTTCGGCAACGTGCTGGTGGAAAGCGAAGATCTCGGATACATGGCTACCGACGAACTCGAAGTCTGGCTGCGAAAACCAGCCGACCTGCCAGCCAACCCTAAGCCAGCGAGCGGACCGGGCGTTGGGGCTCGATTCCTGCCCGAACGACTGCGGGCAATGGGCAATGTCAATTTGAGCACACCACAGATCAAAGCCAAAGTAGCTGAGCTTGGGTTAGCGATCAACTTCCTGTCACAACCCGATCCCAACGCTGTCGATCAGTCTACTGTTGCATTGAGCGATTCAGCCGGTCGTCCCATGTATTCCTGGGTGCAGCCCCCAGCCTCCACGAATTCTCTGGGAAACTCAAGTCCCGCGATCGCCGGTTCCTTCCCAGCAGCCAAGCCGCAGTCGCCCAGCTTGACCAATTCCATGACGGTTGTGGGACGGAGCCTCGATTCGACAATCTTTGTAGCAGGCAATGAAAGCTGGATCGATAATCTTACGGTCACCGGCCCCTTGCAGGTTAACGCAGAGACGCTCGGCACTCCGGGTCCGGCCGCATCGCAGGCTGGATGGCAGGTTGTCGGCGACGAACTCCAAATGGCCACCAATAAAACGGGTCAAGTCGATTTGCAAATCACTGGCCAACCTGCCCGCATTACCTTGGCTGAAGGATCGCTCGAAGGGCCAACGATACGATTCGATCAGAAGAGCAATCTAATCTGGATGGACCAGCCAGGCGAATTTACTCTTCCCACAAGCACGCTTGCCAATCCTTCCAACCGACCGACCACTGCGCTCAATTGGTTTGAACCTCCGCATTGCAAATGGCAGGGACGCATGCTGTTCGACGGCAAAACCGTGCGCATCGAGGGCGACATTCGTTTCAATTCAGCCGTTGCCATTGACCGCGAACAATATTGGTGGATCAATGGAAGTGCTGAAGTACTGGAATTTGAGCTCTCCGACGCAGTGGACCTAGATGACTTAAAGTCGAATACGGCGCGACCTCACAAAATAACAGTCAGCCAAAATGTCAACATTCTGGCTTCGCAAAAAGACATCCGCGGTGAATTGAAAAGTCGACAACAACTCCAACTGCCCTCGTTGTCTTTCGAGGTTCTCACTCATGAGATTATCGGCCTGGGTCCCGGTTCGATTCGGACCTGGTACGTCTCTAAGTCCACCCTGGGCCAAATGGCCAGCCATGGTAACTCCCTCCACAGTAACAACCTGCACAGTAACAACCTGCACGGTAACAACCTGCACGGGGCAGGTGAGCCCCAGGGTGAGTTGCAGGGTGCCCACCTCGTTTTTCGTGACAGCATGCGGGGCTTCATGGATCACAGCGAGCTGTATTTTCAGGGTAAAGTCGAGTTGGCCACTGGCCCACTGTCGCGTTGGGAGGATAGCATCGATCTTGCGCAAATGCAAAAACTGTCGCTCAACCAACTGCGACTCTTTTGCGATCTGTTGAAAGTCTTTGACACCAGCGGGTTGAGCACAACGAATAGTAATTTGGTTATTGGCACTGGCGCAGGTAGCACGACCAAAGCCTGGGAGTTTCAAGCGAAAGGGAATGTGGAATTCGCGGGCAAAGCAGAAACTACAGATTACGAAGGCAATGGCTCTGAAATTGCTTATGTGCAAGCCAAACAGTTGCTGACACTACTCGGCGAACCCCGTCGTCCCGCTCGTATCATTCTGACGCCATCCAACGGCGGCCAGCGAGTACAAGCGTCTGTAGAATCTGCGGCGATTAACCCACGCACCGGCGCTCTCGAAGGCTACAAGCCTGGGCAGGAAGGCATTCAAGTCGACCTACAAGGCAATTCCGGTGGAGTGAGCGACTCAACCAACTCTCAACCGAATACCGCGGTCCCTAATCCACGCGGGACGGTGTCAGATTTCCTGCGCAATCGCTAGCTACAGGCCCTCCGCGTTCTCCGCCACTCCGCGTTTTAAGAATTGCTCGTACGCGAGGCACGTACAACTCGATTGTTGCGGACAGTTTATAAAACGCGTAGGCGCGGACCAACGCGGAGATTTAAAGTGCTCCCGGCGATCCGATGCCTTGCTGCATTAATTCTTGGATGTTTTTTAGGTGGACAGCGCCATTATGAATCTGCAACTGGGCGGTAGCTACGGTTTCTTCAGGCATATCCATGCCTTACGCCAAAGCGGCTAATGTTTTACAAACAGCCGCGAATCACTACGTATTCCATTCAAAGTGGCGCTGTCCGATTAGTATTGAGCGGTAACTGAGCACTAGTAGTCCCAGGATAGGTCTGGTTGCCTGCGGCGCCAGGCACACGACCTAACCGGGTGGCCATGCTAAGCTGCGTCCACCGAGAATATGAAAGTGAAGGTGGTCGACCGACTGCCCGCCATCCTTCCCGCAATTCACGACGACGCGATAACCAGTCTCAGAAATCTCCAATTGGCGCGCGACTCGCTGAATCACCATCCACAAATGCCCAAGCAGCGGTTGGTCCTCCGGCTCAATATGCTCCAATGAGACGATTGGTTTCTTGGGTATCACAAGCACATGCACCGGCGATTGCGGTGAAACGTCGTGAAATGCCAAACACAGTTCGTCCTCGAAAACTATTTTGGCAGGTATTTCTTTGCGAATAATTTTGGAGAAAATCGTTTCTGTCACAGTGGTCGCTCGGTTCTAAATTATCAAATCGCACAAGGATCGTTACGCTCAACTTCCAGTCGCAGTGTCCAAACTAACTGCCACCGCCAAACGACTGAAGGATCGACTCAAAGTTCTGACGCACGCTGGTCAACGAGTCAACCATCAAGTCGGGCTTTTTGGCTTTGACAATGGCTGCCCCCAACGAAACATTCTTTTTCCAATCTTCAATGGTGTACGCGCGAATATCCCGGTACGGAAACTCGATCTTGGCAGCCACCTTGGGTACCAAATGAAAGGACTCCGTAGATCGAACAATATAGTAATTCTCCGACACATATAGCCCGGCAGCGCCTGCAATCATTCCTAATAAAAAGCTCGTCAAACGACTCATGTTGCTTCCCTGATAAACTAGAAAACTGGCGGGGCGACACGCTCCTGTCATCCCTCCAATAAAGGTCGATTGTATCCGATGCTCGATAGTAGCTCCCAGAGCGAATTGGCACCATTTCATTGCCAGGCTGCAAATTGGTTTCGCAAAGCGGCATCCTACCTCCGAACTTTTACGTCCAATGCCGTGAGCGAGAAGTTCGAAACAGCCGGGAAAAAAAGCGGTTTGGCTGGGCTTTTTAGCAACCATAGAGCTTCAATGCACTTGCCCCAAATGCCTATGCGGTACGACAGGCCAATCGGTAGCCGGTCAGACGAATGAGTGCTATCAACGCTAGACTGCACAGGGAAAAACCTACCAGAAAACACAATAGAAAGCTGACTGCCTCGCCATTAAATCGAAACAAACGCTGCTGACTCATCAAATACAAATCGATGGGTAGCGCAAAGATCAGCAGCAGACACAGCCAGACAACTCCATGCCAATTGTCGCGCATTCGAAGTACCAATATTACGCAACTCGATAGTATCAGGATGGTTAGTACACCATGCTGTACGAGCAATTGAATGATCGACAACATTTCCTGCAGCGGAGGTTGCCTGCCTGGTTCGGCCGGTATGACCGCGCGAACCATCGCCAAAAGGAAGGCTACTGCCGTGGTGAGTCCTATCAAATAGCCAATCGAGTAGCTCGACCTGCCAGTCAGGACGTCGCCCTCGACGCCGGCACGGTAAATGCGTTCTTTGGTAAGCAAGCTGATCAATTTAATAATTAAGGCCGATATCAAAAAACTTACCAGCCCAGTGACCATAACAAACACACCTACCCACGTTGGCATATCGCTATTGGGGAAGTCGGGTAACTGGAGCCCCAGTACAAAGGCACCGGACACCATCGTTGAGCCAGCGATCGTGAGCAGAAATCGCCACTGCAATTGTTGTGCTCCCAAGGCGCACCACACCGACAGAACTCCCACTTGCGATAACAGTCCTCCCAACGCGAAAAACGCCAGAGGTTCGCGCAATGTGCCAAGTGGCCAATTATTCCAAAACAAACTCGGCCCAGCTAGATCGCACAGACCGCAAAACAGTGCTACAGCAAGGTAGGCACCATAGTGCATGCTGAGCTCCAGAGGAATCTCATCTGCCTCGTCGAAGCTTGACCGAGCAAGCACGGGCGGTTCCGTGGGAAGGTCGGACTGAACCTCGCTTCCCAGCACAAATTTCTGGCTTGAGTGGCTCAAATCTATCCTCAGGAGCGAAAATTGCCGCTTCCCCAAAAAGCCGGCCAACCAATGATGCTAAGACCGACACGATCTTATCAAATTAACCTGCGTTCGTGTAGCAAATAGACACACACCAAACTCATCCTGTTTGTCCAACTTGATCCAAAAATCAGGCTGTGAGTGCACCGCGAATGCGCTCGACCAAGGGCGTGTCCGCCTCTTGCGAACCGTGCAAGTTGAACACGCTGCTGGCTAGGAATCGCGATCGCCAAGCTGGACTAATCAGCTGAAAGTCTTCGAGTGCAGCCGAGCTAAATTTGTAGTCGTGCGAATCATTGCCTTTAAGGAAAACCAGCTGGCGTGCGCGGTCAATAATCTGACCGGCGACCTTAGGATCATCGGCGGCTGCCAGGATCTTACCGGCTGCACTCAATCTCTGTCGGCTGACGTCGGTGAAAATGCTCTCGATTAATGGCGCGTCGTGCTTCAGTTCGGCTGGCTGTAGAGTGTCGATCTGCACATCGCCAACTTTACCGCGATCGTGCATCGCCTGACGAAACATAGGAAGGAACGCAGCATTTTGGAGTACGAGCAATTTACGCGTCTCGGCATTGGCGGAGGTGCGAAAGGCGTAGTGCAAGGCATTGGTCGTGGTAACGGCATGCAGGGCGACGATGCCAGGCTGGCGCATCAGTAGTTCACCAGCGCCCAGCAAGTAGGCATCAAATAACGTGCGAGCGGAAATACCCGAGTTAAGTGCCTCCACAACATGTTTGCACGCTTCCTCATCGGAGCCGCTCCGCAGCGTTGCCAGTAGTTCCACCGTAGCTTCTGCGCTGCTCGCCCCGGACAGCCAATCCTTTCTAATATCAGCTACTAAATTCAGATTCCGCCGCCAAGCTCGATCGGGCGCTAAATCGGATTCGGCCGGGTTGGGCTCGCCCTCGTGATTCAGCAGCGCATAGGCCAGCGAGCGTAGAACCGGTTCGGCATGCTGCCAACCGATGCACTGAAGTGTTCTAAAACTATTCGCAACGAAGATTGCCTTGTGTCCAATACTACGGAAATCGCGAGCGCCGAGCTTTGCGAATATTTCGAACAATTGATTGGCCCCAGCCGATCGGGCCAGCGCTGCCACTGCCACGTCTGCTGCGGAAGCATCCCAAGCGTGCATCGCGTCGAGAAAAGCGTTGCGAGCTTTGTGCGCCGGGGGAACCGCCGATTCGTCAACTGCTGGCATTGTCCAATTGCCCTCTTTGACATCCCGTTCCTGGGAGCTCTTGAATTGATCCAAGGCCCAGAATATCGGCAGCCAACGGTCGTGATCGGGCGCGGCTAAGCTTGCTAAATGGGCCGAGTTAACGACAAGCACAGCGTGGAATTTGAATCCAACAGCAGGCCTCGGCTGAACATTGCGAACACCAGCCAGGAACAAGGCCGCAAGCACTTCGCGATAGCTCAAGCCGTTTCTTACCCTGACGCCAATTTCCTCCAGCAATTGGGAGCGAGGCGTGTCTTCGATCAACCTCACCAGTGGCTCGATCTCTGGTTGCAATGCTACTATGTTTCCGTCAAACGCACTTTCCGCCGCAGAAACTAACGGCAGCTGAGAAAACACCGGCGGCAATTGCGACAAAACCGCCGCACCCCCGGCACACTTGGAGATGAATACTCGACGGCTGGCAGATGGTGTCATGATTGCTCTCCGGGATAGTTGCGATGGGAATGAAGTCTCCTATAGTGTAGGCTTCTTTCACCCACAAAGCGATTACAGGGAGACTCGGTCGCACAGACAAGATCCAACGCGATTAAATTCAAGGCGCGACGTCCCTTAAAAGCTTCCCAATCCAACATGCTCTGTTTCGCGATCGCGGGCACAGCAATAATACATTGGCCACGCCGCGTATTTTGAAGTTGCACATTATTCCGCTTTATGGAAAACAACGACTTACAGGCTGGTCCCCATTGTGGCTGTTTTTTCGCGACCTGCACTTCGCCTCAACGCAATTCGTGCCTGTGAACGGTTACAAAACAGGCACGCTTGACCTTTACCGATGCCTGTTAGTATTCATGCTTGCCGCTGGTCGCGTTTTCGGGCAAATCAGGCTCTGCATCGCGTTTGGCGACTTGGCGAATCGTGCGGTTACGCACTTCATCGAGCAACTTTTCCATTGCTAATTCATACGGCATCGCCCCTAAATCGCCTTCGATGCGATCTCGCAACGCAACGGCTCCCGCTTCAGCTTCTTTGGGACCGACGACTGCCATGTACGGAATCAATTCGAGTTGTGCGTCGCGGATTTTGGCTTGAACCTTTGCGCCCCGAACGTCTGTGGTAACGCGCAGGCCAGCTGCCGTCATTTTGCGTTCCAGTTCGAGGGCGTAATCGTTTGTCTTCTCGCTCAACGGCAACAGACGAACTTGCTCTGGAGCAAGCCACAGAGGAAATGCTCCAGCAAAGTGCTCGATCAGCATGCCTACAAAACGCTCCATCGATCCAAAAGGAGCGCGATGAATCATCACTGGTCGATGCATTCCGTTGTCCGACCCGACATATTCCAACTGGAATCGCTCGGGAAGATTGTAGTCCAGCTGAACCGTACCGAGTTGCCATTGTCGGCCGATGCAATCTCGCACCATAAAGTCGGCTTTGGGACCATAGAAAGCCGCTTCGCCTTCTTCTGCGTGGAACGACAAACCGCTCTCTTCTAGCACTTTACGCAGGGCCGATTCCGCCTTGCTCCAATTCTCCTCGCTGCCCACATATTTATCGCTGGCCGGATCGCGCAGAGACAGTTGCACCCGATAGTCGGTCAAGCCAACGCTCTCGAGCACAAAACGTGTCAGCTCGATAGTGTTGCGAAACTCGTCTTCGACCTGTTCCTGAGTGCAGAAAATGTGCGCGTCGTCCTGGGTCAATCCACGCACTCGCAACATGCCGTTCAGTTCACCCGTTTGTTCGTATCGATACACAGTACCAAACTCCATCAGCCTCAGCGGTAATTGTTTGTAAGACCTTGGCTGAGCTTTGTAGATATGGCAGTGATGTGGGCAGTTCATGGGCTTCACAAGGTACCGTTCGTGCTTGTGTTGCCAGGCTTGCAGCACAGCTACGCGGTCGGCAATGCTGGACTCGGGGCGATAGTCGGCCAATTCTGCACCCAGCACTTCGGCGGCATCGCTTAGTTGGCGTTCCTCTTCCAGGGTCATTCCCTTTTCGGATTGAAGTCGATCGATCCAGGCATCGATCAGTCCTCCAGCTTGATCAACAAAAATCGGTGGAAACTGGCTTTCACGATAATAGGGGAAATGCCCGCTGGTCTCGTACATTTCCACACGGCCAATATGCGGACTATACACCGGCTCGTACCCGCGACGCAGTAATTCTTGACGCAGAAAATCTTCCAAGAGCACGCGAACGCGAGCGCCCTTGGGCAACCACAGGCACAACCCTTGTCCCACATCGGGGCTGATCTGGAAGAGTCCCATTTTCTTACCAAGAACTCGGTGGTCGCGACGACGGGCTTCTGCGAGTTGATCCAAGTAGGCCTGTTGGTCTTTGGGGCTAAACCAGGCGGTGCCATATAGGCGTTGTAGCTGCTTTCCTTTGGCATCGCCTTTCCAGTAGGCTCCCGCCACACTCAAAAGCTTGAATGCCTTAATCTTGCTGGCGTCTGGTATATGCGGACCGCGGCACAGGTCCACGAATTCGCCTTGGCGATAGAACCCTAACTCATCATGCTCGGCCAATCCCGTCTCAATATGCTCAACTTTTAGAGACTGCTTCAAGCTACTGCACAGCGCGCGAGCCTCTTCACGCTTCAGCGAAAACTGTTCGAACGGTTCGGCATCTTGGACAATTTTGGCCATCTCGGCTTCGATGGCTTCAAAGTCATCTTCGCACAACTTATGTTCGAGCTCGAAGTCGTAATAGAATCCATTGTCGATCGTCGGGCCAAACGCCAATGAAACACCCTCAAATAACCGCATCACAGCTCGCGCCATGACATGCGCGCTCGAATGGCGAAGTACGTCCAGCGCCTCTGGATCTCGCTCAGTCAACAAAGTCAGAGGTATTGGCGAGGCATCGGAAACTTCGGCCAACGGACGGGTTGCATCGATGATTCGATCGTTGATTCGTGCCGCCACTACTGCTTTGGCAAGCCGCGAACCTATCTTTTCAGCAACATCTAACGCAGTCGCTGTGTCAGCATGCTCGACAACGGTTCCGTCTGGCAATTGAATCTGAAGCATGGGGAGTGCCCTCTCTTTTTGTGCAGGCACCTCTACAAAAGGAGCTGCAGGACGAATTGGATTGCAGGGAGTGTGCGCGCACGGTGGCGCTAACTAAACAGCCCGCCACGACAAACGGCGAACAACCCTGGTAGCAGCGTAAAAGATGGCCGCTAATGTGGAAAAAGACAAGCCGGGTCAGATGACTAAGCTGCTTTCCTGAGCTTCGGACGTCGGTCCGCTAACGCTTCAAAGCAGTGGTCGAGCAGTTGCTGGGTACTATCGCGCCATGTGGTGGGGCGGCGAGTCGGAAGAGTTGGGGCAGTTCCAGCCGACAATTGCCCTTCCCAGCGTTTGATCTCGTCGGCCAGAAAGTTGGGATGCTGCAAACTAAAGTAACAGCAATCACTGGCGCCCACCTCGCGATGGATCGGTGTATCGCTAACAAACGTCTTCTTGCCAAACCACAACGATTCGACAATCGGCAATCCAAACCCCTCAACAATCGATGGAAAGATGACACCCCGCGCGCCATCGTAGCAATGATGGAGTTCCACATCCGACAAGTCGCTAAACAAGAATAAACTCTTGCCCAACCGTGGATGGCTGGTAATTCGTCTCACGACGTCGTCGCAGCGCGAGCCCACGCGTCCCACCAAGCACAACTTGAGCTCTGGCTTGGACTCCCAGAGAATCTCAAACGCATCGAGCAGGAATTCATGGTTCTTCCGCGGGTCAAAAGTCGCGACCATCAGATAAGGCGGCAATTCACTATCGAACAAATCGCGGACCTCTTCGCGAACATTGCCGGTGCGATTGTGCAGCTCGGCACCCAATTGAAACGAGCGAATATCCTGGCAGTATGCAGTATCGGCCTCCGCAATCGTAGTTAAATATGCAGCTACCTCCTCCCGGACGGTATCGGAAATAGCCAGCAACATATCCGAATTGCTAGCAGCCCTTTTGAGGTAATTCAAAAACGTGTCGCGGCGTTTCAAACCTACAAACTCAGGATGCGTTAGCGGAATCAAGTCGTACAGCAACGTCGCAACCAAAGCACCCCGTTGGCGCGCCTCAGCCGCTGCGGGCCATACGCTGTCGCGCAAACGATTGACCCAGTAGGCGTCCGGCAACAGCACAAGATCGCCCGCTTCAAAGCAAACAGGTTGGTTGCTGCGGGCTATTTTTCTGCGAACTTGTGCTTCATAGAAATTATGCGGAAGCTTGAACACCCCCAGGTGCCCAGCTTGCGGAAGTATCCACTTTCGCAATTTCTCCGAACCCGTCACACGACACAGGATATTCGCCAACCGCCGATAGGCGTTGGGAGTCGTGGACAGGACGTTTGCGTGCATCGCAGCTGGCCGACGAAAAGCAGCAATCTGCTCCTCAGAGGGAGCATAGAACTTTCCAGCTATTGAGACAATGAGCTGCGGCGCAGGAATCTTGCCTGATTCGCCCATCTTCGCACTTTCACGCAGGATACTCGTCACCACACGTTCAATTCCAGAATTCTTTCCGGACGCTAACGTGTAAGACGAGTCGATGAAAATGCGTTCAAACATAGAATCCGTTCAGGCGGGAAGGTTAGTTGCATTTGCAAAGCGCTTACTTAATACACTTTGCCCCAACTGTCTGTTTCTGGGTTAGCCTCCAAAGTTGCTAGCCGTAAAGTTGGCTTCGGCATTAACATTGCATTCCATTATGGTTTCAACTGTTGGAGAGTATCGAAATGCAGACCAGGGGGTCAACACTATTTACGGCGTAATGACACTGAGATTCGTCAAGTTTCTGAATAACCATCTGCAATGGCTAGCATTGAGTTTCGCGGCTTGCGAACACGGGGGCAATTCGTGTTTTGTAGTTTGCGTTGCCTGTGAGCGGTTGCGAGCGCGTGAAATTGCCGTAAGCCGTTTGTCCCAAAACGATGCAAGTTGAAGCAGCGAGTTGGAGTCGGTCAACAAACCACGATCTACACCCAACAACAGTTTGGATGCCCCTTGATGTTGCAGATCGGCTTCTCGACTGCTATACCGCTTGCTACCACAGCGCAGTCACCTGCTCCAGTTGCCGCAGTACTCGATGCCAACCTTTCCATGCAGCTCACAACACCAAAGTCGATTTGTATTTTCCTGCCTACTTGGGTTGGTGACGCCTGCATGGCGACACCCATGTTACGCAGCCTACGGGCAGCGTTTCCGCAGGACCGTCTGGTTGGCGTGATGCGTCCGGTCATACGCGATGTATTGGACGGCGGTTGGAAAGGTGGGCAGCCTTGGTTCGATGAGATTGTGCTGCTCAACAAAAAAACCTCGGCAGGCTGCGTGACTAAATTTACCTTGATCGGGGCCTTACGCCGTCGAAAAATCGATGTGGCTATACTCCTGACAAATTCGCTATGGTCGGCTGCTGTGGCAAGAGTTTCTAGTATCCCAAGAATCTTGGGCTACGATCGCGACGCGCGCGGCTGGCTACTCAGCGACGCAATTCCAGTTGCTCGGGATGGAAAGAAACTAAAGCCGGTTTCCCAAATCGAGTACTACCTAGAGCTTGCCCGCTGGCTCGGTTGCGATACAGTTGACCGTTCGATGCAACTTGATGTTAGTCCAAGCGACCGCGAGCTGGCTGACAATTTATGGGCTCAACTAAGTTTCGACCGCATTCGTCCCACTATTGCGATCAACGTGGGTGCCGCCACGAGCGCCACGCGTTTATGGCCCGCATCAAAGGTCAGCGAGTTATCGCTGCGCATCGCAGAGGAGCTTGGGTGGCAAGTCCTTTTGCACTGTGGGCCAAGCGAGCGTGCAGCCATGAATCAGCTGGCGGTGGACTTGAAGCATCCCAAGATTGGTAGCATGGGGGTTTCTGCCGAACTGCCGATCGGATTGAGCAAGGCCGTTCTCGAGCGCTGCGATGGCTTGGTCTCAACCGATAGTGGACCACGTCACTTGGCCGTAGCGCTGAACCGTTCTGTAGTTTCACTTTACGGTCCTACGGATGCAGCTTGGACCACTACTTACAACCGTCCCGAGATTGCCATCGCTGAGGAACTTGCCTGCCGCGCCTGTTATCAGTCCCCATGTCCGCTGAAACACCATCGCTGCATGCAGGACATTCAGGTTTCGCGGGTGCTGGAAGCGATCTCTAAAATTGGCGCCGTGCAGCGTTCGGCAGCATAGGCCTTTTTAGAATTTGCTGGGTGGTCGAGCTATTACCTTGACCTTGAGTCGCGTTCTAGGCTGCTGGATACGCTATATTTGGTGGGCAGCTGCGATCAAGCCGAGTCGCCAACGTTCAGGTGACATATGGGCAACTTGGAAATTCTTTTGGGAGCAAGTTCGATGACCGATGCTTCGCGTCTAGACCGTCGTCAGCTATTGTCTTACGCTGCTTTTTCGACGTCTGCACTGGGGATTCCAACACTGGGAAGTGCAGCGGGTGAAGTCGCGGATCAGTCGGTGGCGGGGCCCGCTGAGACCATCAATGCGCGGGCAGGCAAAAAATATCCGATGAAGAAGTCGATCAATCTCTGGGCGTTTCCCTATCCGACAAAGATGAGCCTCCGAGAGTGCTTGGAACTGGCAAAACGCGCTGGGTTTGATGCCATAGAATTAAACTACGATCTGGACAGCGATCTATCGCCGAAAGCGAATTCTGCTGACTTCGTGAAGATACGCCAGATGGCCGCCGAAATTGGTATTGCTATTAGCGGACTATGTTCGTTTCTCTTCTGGCCCTACCCGCTGACGAGCAATGATCCTGCAGAGCGCGCTCGCGGAATCGAACTGGCCGAACTCATGACGCAGGCCGCTCACGACTTGGGCACCGAAAACCTGCTGGTCGTCCCGGGGGCCGTCCATATGCCGTGGCGTGCGGATCACGATCCAACTCCCAACGATGTTTGCGATCAACGCGCAAAAGCTGCCATCGATAGGCTGCTATCCAAGGCTGAAACTCTTGGCATCTATCTCAACATCGAGAACATCTTCTTCAACGGCTACTTGCTATCTCCCATGGAAATGGCGCAATTCGTGGATCATTTTAAGAGCAATCATGTCCGCGCCCATTTTGATACTGGCAATATTATGATGTTCCAATTCCCTGAACACTGGATTCCCATTCTTGGTAAGCGCATCAAGAATGTCCACCTAAAGGAATTCACTAAGAAAGGAACGGACTTTTCTTTGGAAACGTTCCGGCCGCTCCTAGATGGGACGACGAATTGGCCAGCCGTAATCGAAGCCTTCGATGCGGTGGGATACGATGGCTATTTAACGTTCGAATACTTTCATCCATACCAACACTACCCCGAAGCCCTGATTTACCAAACGTCCGATTCCCTCAACCGTATGTTGGGGCGGAGTTGACTGTTAGCCGCTTCATGTTTGGCTAACATCATTGCCTCCTTGTTCGTCATCCTTCCCTGACTCAATTCAAGGATCAAGCCATGAACAATTGCTTCTCCCTTTACGCTGGCTATGTGCTCGCCGCCAGTCTTTTGGCGTCCGGCGGAGCGCGAGCGGCAGAGGGCGCAAAAGTAGTCGATTTCTACGGCTATGCTAACTGTATTCAACTTTCAAATGAAACTACGCAAGCAATTCTCTGCCCGGCAGCCGGAGGCAGGATTCTCAATTATTCGATCGGCGGAAAGAACATACTTTATCTGCCTCCCGGTGACGAGGGATGGGTTTGGAATGGCAGCGATAGTGATAAAGCCCCCATGAATGCAGGACGCTGCGACATCGGCCCCGAGCATGTCGTCGCTAAGCGTTTAGCGTTGTGGCAAGGCAAGTGGGAAGGTGAAATACTTGGAGATCGCAAAGCTGTGTTGCGCAGCCAAACCGATGACTCCACCGGCGTCCGCCTGGAACGTACTTTTGAATTGTCTGCTACAGATTCCAAATTGACTTTCACTCAAACCATCATCAATGTTGCCCAAACACCCATCGAAACATGCCATTGGAGTCGTACATTTGTTAACGGGCACGGCACCTGCATTGTTCCATTGTCGCGTTCAAGCAAGTTTCCAAATTTTTACGTGCGCTACGATCCGCCTGGCAGGAACATCAACTTCGCCCCTGTCGATCCAAGAATCAAAATGGTGGATGACTATCTGCTGATCGACGACCACCCGCTAAATCCCAAGCTGGGCTTTGATTCTCACCGTGGCTGGATGGCTTATGTGTCCCATCAAGACTTATTATTCGTTAAGAAGTTTGCGACCTATCCCGACCGTGCCTACAACGAAATCGCGGGGCTGACAATTTCGGTGTGGTATCCAGAGCAAGATATGGTCGAGCTTGAACCCATTGGTCCCAGGGAAAAAATTGAACCAGGTCGATCGGCGAGCTTCACAGAAGTTTGGTATCTGCTACCACACGAACATTCAGGGCAATACACGGTTGATCCCAATGCAGTTGGAACAATCGTAGATCGCCTAACCAAATAGTTTTGAAGTTGCGTTTCCGCCGATCAAGATGGCGTTTTCTCTCACGACTCGCCGAGATTTCACAACCCGAAGCGTGATTTTTGGTAATTCTAGCTAATCGCGTCTTGCCAACACGAGTAACCGCAAATGAGTTAACGCCAGCCGAGGCGAATGCATACGATGGTGTAAAGATTAATGATTGCGAAGGCAACTACCGCTAGCCCTGCATAGCGATGAATGCGCGCCATGGTGAGCATTTCGTCGGTTGCCAAAACGGGTAACATGCTCACCAACATCGTACCCGTTGCGCCCAAGCTGAACAGGATTAACGCCCAGGTCGACCAGCGCCATGCCCACCATCCGGTCACGAATCGTCCACCCCGCAATTCTTCCGCGAAAGAATTCGGTAGCCAGACAAACGCAACTAAGGCCAGCAAAAAAACAAATGCCCCCGCTGCTGCAACATGAGCCTGCAGTGCGTATCCACCCAAGTGTCCGGTTTGAACTAGCGAACCGAAGGAGGTCGCACCAAGAATTGCGATTAATGCGATGTAAACCGCGTACACCAGCTTGGACAGCAAACTCGACTTCCGACTGCGTCTGACTCCCCGTTTGGTTGCATAGATTGCCAGCGTCGAAAGAAGCAGGACGAGAGCCAATATTATGCCCACTCCTGCCAGGAGCTGCAAAATGGGAATGTCTGCAGAAAGAAAAGTCTCAGCCAATAGCATGATGGTATTAGTTTTCATCAGAAACTGAAAGTCAACTGGGATTCAATGGGTTAAAGGTTGCTGCGAGTCCGTAGTGCTGCCGGTTCCAGACTTCAAAAATCTAGGCTTTTTTCTGCCAATAAGCCGTTAGATTGGCAGCAAACGCAGCCAAGGCAATCAGGCATGTCACTCCAAAAGCAACAAGACTGGCGATCTTGAATGAAGACCTGCCTGCAAATAATTTATTCCAGTTCCGCAAGCGATCCATATCGGCCTGCTGAAACTCATGGGCCTTTTTCGGTTCAATGCTTTGTTCTGGCAGGAGGCTGACAGGTTCGATGTCGGCGTTGAAAAACAAACTACCGTCGCTGTGGCACTCGGTGCATCCATTGACACCTAACGACTGGCGGGCAGGTCTCACGTTATGCGCCATTGGCCATGCATAGGGTTCCGCAGCGGCGCCGAGTTCAACGCCTGTCAGCTTTTTGACTTTTTCTCCGTAGCGTATCCAACCTGTACCGGCCGTTACAAAAACCGCTTGTTTGCCTGGTCGATTTTCTTCAATAGCCAATAACGCCGCCATCAGACGTTCGTCGATTTGTTTCTGACGAACAATCTTTTCCGCTTGCAGAACTTTCGTTCGCTCTTCGGGTGTCCGATCTTCGTCTTTCACGCGAGCGCGATCGTCGCCCAGCAACTCTTTGCGCTGGGTCAATGTGAGCGGAGCGTCCGCTAATTCCTCTGTAAAATCTCGCTTGACCTTCAGCGGCTTGCGAATGAGTTCATAGACGTAGTCGGGATTTAATGGAGTGACCCGGCCTTGGTCCATCGTTCCCCAATACGAGGGCCAGAACAATCGATGGGGAGTGTAGGTCAATTCCCCCAGATGGCTTGCATCCTGCGTCTGTCCAATCGGCAGATTGATTGGTCCGACAATAGCTGGAAATTCCTGTCCCGACCGCTTTATGTGCTCTCCCAACCGATGCGTAATCGAGTTAATCAGTCGCGGAGTTTGTTGTTGTGGGTTGGGACCCGCGTGACACGCGGTGCAAGTTAGCTTTTTAAAGTGCACCGGCGGAAGCCCTCGATGCTCGGGTAGCGGTGCTCCTAGCCGCCCTGCCTGCGCCAAAGAATCTTCGGCATTCCGTCCGCCTAGGTGACACCCACGACAAGACAGGGAAGCAATTGATGAACCAGCCTGGTGTTGTTCCTCTTCAAATCCGCGAACCGTGTGATGGTCCAATGAATTGCGGTGGCAATCCGAGCAGGCCAAGCCAGCGCGCAAATGAACATCTTCGTCATGCAACCAGCGCGTGCCAGTGGGTGAATCTGCGAGCACGTTGGTGTGACAATAGTAACAGGAGTTGTTTTGTGGTTTGCGGACCAGATCGATAAAGACTTTCCCATCGCTGCGAAATCGCGACTGATCGTATGTCACCTTGGGGAGCTTGCTGGCATCGGGTGCGGCGGGATCGAGTTCTTTAATGCGCGCCATCGTGCCATCGACCAACGCAAAACCGGCAGCAACCGTAGGCGCATAAGCGAAATTCTGATCTTCGACCTGCTCCGTCCAGGCAAACGGGCTGTAGCCGCTGCCCGCATTTCGATGGCACAGTAAACAGTCGATCGGAAGCGCACCCGTAATCGCGCTCCTGTCCTGCGGTAGTTCTGTGCCGCGATGCTCTGCGACACCAGCCTGCACTGCTTGGTCTTGCAATGACTCGCTTGCACCGGGGCCGCCGCCGGGTAGGAATCCGCCGAATTTCGCCGCCACTTCCCATCGCGAGATACCCAACTGGTCAGGATTGAACGTACCCTCCCAATCGCGATACGACAGTGGCAGGTGCGTACCCGTACGCGGGTCGCTCCAAATCCAGGGCTGTCCAGGCCGCCCTGGATTGCTTTGCGAGTTCACGGCGTTAAAGTGCCAGCCGTGCGAAATCGTATCGATATCATGGCAACGCCCACAGGTTCGCTCGGGAGAATACGGCTTGGGGTTTTCGGCCTTGGGATCTACCGGAGTATTCGTAGCATCATAGAGTTCAATCCAATGAACATAGCCGCTTTGATTGTCCGATGTGGCATAACGACTCTGAGCAGACAGTTCCAACCCGCTGCTCAACCACAGTAGGCCCATCACGACGAAGCCAACGATTTGATTCAACCTATTCAACACGAATTACTAGCCCTCATTAAATGATACGCCCATCGTAAGTTGAACTCCCCTGGAGACTCGGACGCTAAGCCGCATGCATTATGGCTAAGATTTCGACAGATCCTAGCGGGCTTGGGTGCTACCGACCAAGGTTTAGCCGCAGAACCGTCGGTTGCTGCCCACACCAGCCCGCGGTGATCGAGGGGAGGCTCGGCTAGACGCCAGAAATTATTTTAGCGTTCGCAGGAAAGCGACCAAGTCGCGCACTTCGCGCGAAGACAATATTTCTCGCATCTCGGGCATAAGCGAGATTTTTTGTTCGGATTTCTCTTCAATATCAGCTGATCGCAGCGTCAACAATTTCCCGGTGTTATCTGCTATTACAGTTTCTTGCTCGCTCTCACTTTGCACGATTCCCTTTATTACTTGCCCTGACCCGAGCAGTAGCATTTGACTGCGATACTTTGCGTCGATATCGGCGCTTGGCTGAGCTATTGCCCGCAGCAGATAGTCCGCATCCCGAGTCTTGGCAATTTGAGTCAGTGGCGGACCGATATCACTGCCGCTCTCACCAATTTTGTGGCAGCGACTGCACTGCGCTGCCACATGGTTCTTGAACAGATCTTCACCAACCTTTGCATCGCCACCATCGCGCGAGTAGGCAAACTTCTCGGTATCGAGCTGGTCGGATTTTGGGATCGCTGCGGTCAATGCCACTTCGCGCACATCTAGGGCGAGCGCGGCATTCAATTTCCCGTCTAACAGTTGCACCACCAATCGCTCCAGTAGTGGCAAACCCGCGCGTTGAGGTAGCTTTCCGAGCAGTTCAATGGCTGTTTGTTGGACGGCAATATCATGCTGCCGCTCTAATACTCTGGTAAGTCTTCTCAGTCCTTGAACTGGAAATTTCTCGCACAGCAATTCCAATGCTCTGGCCTGGACAGTGGCCGATTCCGCGGCTAACGCTGTGTCCAGAGTCATGATCAAATTCTTTGGTAGCGATTTAGCTGGCAGTTCGGCTAGCGACTTGAGTGCTTCGAGCCGAGTGGCCTCGTCGTTTGCCGGATTTGTGGCCAGGGCTTGGAGCGCTGTGTCGGGAAGCAGTACGTGCAGTTGCCGCGCAGCTTTGAGAGCAGCAGCCCGAAGTTGACCATCCTGTGAGTCCGCTAATACGGAAAGCCCCTGGGTCAGCGCCTCGCGATTCAACTGCCGATCCGAGACCGACAAATCACGCCGGCGCCCTTCCACGCGATCTAGCAGTGGAGGAAGCAACCACTCAGAGATCGCTTCTACTGCAACCAGTCGCAT
>JBGSTP010000235.1:0-13467 GCA_041736515.1 Pirellulaceae bacterium | reverse complement strand
AACATTCGTTTCCCTTGGGGCCAGTACCTTATCTGGATCATGTCCCGCCAATGCTTCGAGGACGATGGGCGCAAAAAAGTTTCGCAGGCTATCCTGCCTTCGCTGTAAAGCTCGAACTTGACGCAGAGCTCCCAATGTTGTTGCAGTTAGTTCTGTAAATTTGAGATCGTCCTGAATCGCTTCTGACTCACCGGTGCCCAGTTCACCGGTCGCCGACATCGGTCCCGCGAAGTTTCCTGCAACGTAGATGGCCCAACCCGGGCAAGCATCCGAGTCGACTGGGGTACAAAATGCCCAGTCGATATTCTCGCTTTGGGTAAAAGCGTTGTTGGATACGATGGAACGATTCCACACATGCAATACACTCTCCCGCGTTAGATTGGCCGACTTTACGAGTTGGGCACTCGGCGTAAATGTCCTACCTATCAAAGCGCGACAGTCCCAATGCAGGACCTCCAATTCGTCGCCAAAAAATACGTTTGCCTGGGAACGACTCATGCTTGCCGTATCGACCAACTTTTCGGGAAACGTTCGCGACTGGGATGAGGTAGTATCATCTCCGTCTTTGAGTTTTAGGATGGCAACAAAGGCAGCATGCGGCACACCTTGCAGCAACAAGTTCACGATTCGGACGCACAACTCTTGATCGTTGCTGGCTCCTGCAATGATATCTGGCAATTTGCCGAGCGCTTCGATACGGCGTCCGCCATCTTTGTATTTATTCTGCCGCAGCAGGTGCGCTGAGAAAGTTTGTTCGGCAAAGACAGGCTTTTCATCCTGGGTAACGTGGAGCTGCTGATCGGTGATTGTAAAGGTCGTTTGTCCGATTACAAAATGTTCACCCACGGCAGCAGAAAAGTGATCTCGCCGCTTTCCCCGATAAAAAATAGCGTTGCGCGCTTGTGGCAATTTAGCCACATCCAGTTTATTGCCATTCCATTTAATCGAAGCATGCTGTCGCGAGACGCGATCATCCCAAGCGACAGCCCAAGGCTCGGCTGTTCGCCCCAATACCGTTTCTACGCCTGGTTCGGGCAATTCTCGTCGCCAGCGGTCCTGCGGTCGTGGTCCTTGTGCAATGAGGTCTGGCATTCCAAAGTCAGTTCTAGTGTTGGTCTACTGGGTTTGGGGCAGTGTCTGGGGCCGACTTACTGGACTGGGCACGTCGGCGCTGATCAGGCCAAAATGCTGATCAGGCTATATTTTAGCTAAAACGTGTTACCATCCAGTTTTCTTAGAATCCGTCTATCGCCGCTGATCTATGCTAGACTCGACTTGACACGGATCGAAACTCGGAAGATTTTAATATAACGCGTACGGTAAATCTCCCCCTAGCTTTCTATTGTCTATTTTCGAGATATGCAAGCTTCTTCTGATTCCACGAATCCATCCCCAGTCGACCCCAACGACGCGTTGATGAATACCATTGACGAGCAGGTAGCCCACATATGGATGGTGCGGACGTTCCTCAAGCACTCCGACGAAGCTGCTGAGGACGATGAGTTGGCATCTGTGCACCGCGATTTGTACGATTTCATGCTCGCCCTCGGGCCACCTCTGGACGCTCAAGACGGTGAAGCCTATTTGCACATGGTGAAGAAAAAACTGTCGAAGTTGCGACGAGCTTGTGAGCTCTTCAAATCAATTCAGCCAGATGTCTCAGGGCATACCAATTTTAAGATGGCAGCCCGCTCGCTGGACCTCGCGTGCCATCGAATTGAAGACCTGCTCAAAGCAGCCCCCTGAACACTGTTGCCCTTAAAAATCGGTGCCCGCTCCCCCCAAAGCGTCTTCGCTGATTCCGGGCAATCGCAGCACGATTCTTCCAACAACCTTCCCAGCCAATATGCGCTCAACCTGCGCAGGGATTTGTTGCAATTCAACTTCCGTAACCAGCTCAGACAGGTTGGCTGGCTTCCAACTATTGGCCAACAAATCCCATAACTTTTCTCGCTTGTCATAGGGGCAATCTGCCGAAGCAATTCCGCAGAGCGATATGCCGCGTAACAGAAAGGGATAGACGGTCATCTCAAGTTGCGAACCGGCCACCAATCCGCAAGCGGTCACGCATCCTCCGTATTTAGTTGATCGCAATAATACGCTGAGCAATCCGCCCCCCACGGTATCGATGGCACCTGCCCAAACGGCAGATAGCATTGGCCGCGGCGTATCATCCGAGAACTCTCTGCGTTCCAGCACCCGCTTTGCGCCAATTTTTAACAGCGCATCATGCTGCTCGCTCTTTCCGGTCACGGCGACGACGTTATAACCTAGATGAGCCAACAGCCGCACCGCCAAACTCCCCACTCCGCCGCTTGCCCCAGTCACAACCACTTCTCCGCTGGCAGGCTCGACACCATTGCGCTGCAAGGCCATCACCGATTGAGCGGCAGTGAAACCTGCCGTGCCAAGCATCATCGCCTCGCGCGATGTCAAGTTCGTCGGCTGGAATACGACCCAATCTTCAGGGACGCTAATCAATTGCGACCAGCCGCCCCAACTCCCTTGACCAAGATCGTACCCCGTGACAATTACCTTATCGCCAAGTTTGAAGCGATGGCTTTGACTAGCCACGACGACTCCTGCTGCATCGATTCCGGGAACGTGAGGCAGCGTCTTGACTACCCCTCGATGCCCCTGAAAGGCCAATGCATCCTTGTAGTTCAACGACGAGTACTCCACGCGAATCGTCACCGCGGCGGCTGTCAATCGCGAGCGAGGCAGCGATACAACTGTAGAGCGGGTTGCGGTGCTATCCTGCGATATGGGGTCTTTGTCGACTAGCAAGCATCGAAACTGATCGGGTATCATAGTGTGGAATTCTGCAGGATAAAAAAGCATGCTCGACGAATCGCCACCATTTACTGAAGCCTTTCCTGTTCGCCGAGCTCAGCTAAGTTTACTCGAGCTGTTTTTTTTGGTAACGACGGTCGCTGTGGCCATCGGCGTCTGGGTTCATATTAGCCAACTCCTGGCGTTTCTTGGAGCAGCGGCGTTCCTAGTCTATGCCGCGATCGTTTTATTCGATGTTGGCAATCTGCTGATCGGGGGAGTGGTCGGATTTCTGATTGTTTCGATGGTCATGTGGCTGTTCGTCGCAACCTGCACCCCTGCGCTACCAACGGCCATCCTTGTAGTCCTTTACTGCCCAGCGCTGGGCTATTTGAGCGGTGCCACGCTGGCAGTGGTCCGGCAGTTCCCAACCTCTTAAATCCCAACCGCCTAGTTTCCTCGGTAGGTCCAGTTGTCCCCAAGCATCCCAACCAACTTCGGCTGCTTTCACAGACTCGGGACGTTTCTATTGGTTCTGATGGCAATTTGCGCATGCCCGACTCTGTGGGCTCGTGCTTGGTGGGTAGCACTTCCCCCCAATGGATCGGACCACCGAGCAATTTTCTTTGATTTTGAGTGTCTATAGCCGCCTCAGCCAACCGAGCTTTGGCTTAGTCTTCAACACCAAGGCGATTGGTTCGAGACCTGAAATCAGGTGAAAGGAATTTCAAGCCAAACTTCTGAACCACGAATTTGGGTGGTGAAACACTCCAGCATCTGCTTGCCAGAGAGCAAATTCGTTCCATCAGCGATATTGTACTGCCATCCATGCCAAGGGCACGTCAGACACTTCCCATCCAATCGACCCTGCGCGAGCGGTCCTCCTTGATGAGCACAAATTCCATCGACAGCGTGAACCTGTTGCTCAGTGTAGAAAGCGGCGATGACTCGGCCCTCCACTAAGTACTCGCGCGACCGACGCTCGACAATCTCACTCAACTCACACAAATAATGCCAGCTCAACGGTTGCTCCTATTCGCTCGGCAGTATCAAGTGCTCGGCCGCATGCTCGGCACATCTTGGGCACGTGAACAGCAGACACAATTGCTCGTTGGATATCCTCGCGGCTGTCAAACACGTAGCTCAAGCACGGCCAACATGCGACCCACGCAGTTTACTGTTTGGCCAAAGATGCTCGGACAATTCGTTGGTCATTGCGTACGAACACGCTTTGTTCCGCAAAGGCTGGATGAGTCCAACAAACTCCCTCGCGCTTAGGAAGTTGTTCCCTAGTTGGCTCAATTAATTGGCAGCGATCGATTATTTCCAATTTCTTTGGTGACAACTTGGCGATTAACAACTCGCCACGTTCGTTGAACATCCACACGCGTTCTGCCTGTCGAACCATATGAATCGTAGCCCATCGCTCTTTGGGTACCGCAGTTAGATCCTCCCAAATTCGCAGTCCACTCGTTGCATCCAAGCAGCGCAGCTCTCCATAGCTGTCCACACCGTAGATGAAGCCATCTTGAACGATGCTGGTCCCAATCATGGCATGCATGCCGTATACCTTGCCATCGGCCAGTTGCCGATCCAAAAGTTGTACCGACTTCGCTCCAGTAGATTTTTCGTCGACACCAATTGCTCGCCAGATCAATTCACTTGATAACGAATCCTTGCGAGCTCGAACCATCAAGGAACCGTCGTAAAAGCTGGAAACGAAAACGGTGTCATCATCAATCACAGGCGTACCAATACCGATTGGCATCCGTGTCGGTTTCATGGTATGGGACCAATAGATATTGCCTGAATTGGGGTCGATTCCAGATAGGCTTTCTCCAGTCCAGCACACTAGCACATCTTGGCCTGCCTGCCGAATGATGACTGGCGAGGAGTAGCCCGCTTTTTCATCAAGGGCTCGCCAGACTTCCTTACCAGACTGCTTATCGAAGGCCACATAGCAGGCACCCTTGGATCCCGCGACCTGCTCTATGACTTTGTCGTGATAGATTAGTGGCGAAGCCGCAATTCCCCATATCGGCATCTCTATTTCATACTCAGTTTGCAAATCGCGTTTCCACAGTACCTCGCCCGTGACGGCATCAAAACAGTGAAAGTGTCCCATCGCGCCAATTGCGTAAGCCCTGCCTTCATCGATGGTCACACTGGCGCGTGGCCCCGCTTTATAGCTCACAGTGTAGGGCGCATCGTATTCAAACAACCATACTTGGCTGCCAGTCTTTGAATCCAGGCAAAGTACTCTTTCGGATTGTCTACCATTGTCCGTCTTGCGATCCATGACGTACACTCGGCCATTAGCAACTGTCGGCCCACAGTAGCCAGCCCCTAGTTCGACCGACCATGCCAACGGTAGCTGCCCATCGGGTAGTTCGTCGACGATGTTCTCTGCCATCCAAACGCCGTCGCGGTTAGGTCCACGCCATTGCGGCCAGTCTTCACCTCGCACGGTTGCAGAAATGATGGGTAACGCAACTAAGAGCAAGAGTTGAATTCGCATGGGAAGTTTTCCTAAAATCTGTGGTTGGAATAGGCCCGTGAAATTACCAGCTCGCGAGTATAGCCAGCCAATGCCATCACGTAAGTAGCCTATGCTGTAGAGTGCCCAATCGCTATCCGAGCGGTTGAGGCGAGTTTCACCATTGTTGGGCTTAACTGTCCTTTCCCATCGACATTGCCCCGAATCGAGGGGATAATGGAGCGGAGACACAGTGCCTATTTTTGCTGCCTGCAACCGTCCCTGGCACGGTCCCTCCGCTTCATTTCCTACCATTGAGCGAAAGCGAAGATGAAGAAACCCTTCCCATCTTTCCGCCACTGGCTGATAGCTTTTCTCAGTATGTCTAGCTGCTGGCAGTCGGTCGTCGCGGCCGATGGGCCGTCCGCTGCGGATAGTAAGCTAGCAGCTACCCCTCAGGAGCTTGAATTCTTTGAATCTAAAATTCGGCCACTCCTTGTAGAAAATTGTTTCAGTTGCCACAGTGCGCAGGCCAAGAAGCTCAAAGCTGGCCTGCATTTAGATAGTCGCGTGGGTCTGTTGCGAGGAGGGGAGTCAGGGCCAGCCATTGTTCCGGGAAGCAGCGAGCAAAGCTTACTTATTGAATCGGTGAAGTACGAGTCATACGAAATGCCGCCCAATCGAAAGTTGCCAGCGGCAGACATTGCCCTGTTGGAACGATGGGTCGAGATGGGAGCACCGTGGCCCCAAGAGGCCACGGAGTCGCAGCAGGTCACATCACCGAGTTTCGATTATCAGCAGCGTGCGCGAGAGCACTGGGCTTGGCAGCCTCTTCGCATTACGAATTTGCCACCAGTCAAAAATCAGGCTTGGCCGCGCGCCGCTATCGACTACTTTATTCTTGCCAAACTCGAACAATCTGGCTTGCAGCCAGCGCCCCCCGCGGATCGGACTACGCTCGTTCGCCGCCTGTACTTTGACTTGATTGGCCTCCCACCTACCAGCGAGGAATTAGATGATTTCCACGGCAGGCCGGCCTCGCTGGCTATCGAGGATTTAGTCGACCGACTGTTGCAGTCGCCCCATTTCGGTGAACGCTGGGGTCGCCACTGGCTCGATCTCGTACGCTATGCCGAATCGCGTGGGCACGAGTTCGACGACGATTCTGAAAATGCATACCAGTATCGGGACTATGTTATCCGAGCTCTCAATGACGATGTTCCCTACGACCAGTTTGTCCGCGAACACATCGCGGGCGATTTGATCGAACAACCACGGCTGAATCCCGTAGACGGCTCGAACGAGTCCATCTTAGGTACGGGGTTTTGGTTTCTCGGAGAATGGGTGCATTCGCCAGTCGACATTCGCAAAGACGAGTCCGATCGCTTTGACAATATGATCGATGTGATGTCGAAGACATTTCTCGGAGTCACCGTCGCCTGCGCACGTTGTCATGATCACAAATTCGATGCGATTTCTACTGCAGATTACTACGCACTATGCGGCTATTTGCAAAGTAGCGATTTTAGACAAGTTCGCTTTGATGCGATTGAAAACAACCGAGATGTCGCTCGCCAACTTTCTGCGCTCGACAACGATTTCCAAATGCGTATCGAGCGGGTCCTGTCGAGTACGAAGGCCGCCGCGCCTGCCGCACCCGCATTTCCCGACATTCCGAACTGCGTTAACTATGGTAGCCTCGCCGAGCAAGAGTTTCTTCAAGACGGATTCATATTCGGTCATCGAAGCAAACGTGTTGGTGAGATCCAGTTGACGGTCGACAATGAAGCACCCCAACTGTCCTTCGCTGCGCACACCGCCGCAACCAGCGACACATTCTGGGATGGGCTGACTTCCATCAACGAGCCTGGGGCAAAGTCACGCAGCGTTCTTCGTAAGATTCCCAGGAGTGGCCGGACACTGCGCACGCCTACCTTTGAGCTGCAACAGCCCGAACTCGTTGCCCGCGTGTACGGCGCGGGACATGTAGTCGCCTGTGTCGATTCCCATCGTTTGGTTGCAGGCCCATTGCACGGCGAAACGGTTAAAGAAATCAAACCCAATGAAAAGAACTGGGTTCACCTCAAGCTCGACCGTTACGTCGGTCATCGATTGCACTTAGAGTTCACGCCAGCGGAGAATTCCCAACTTGCGGTTGCCCTCATCTTGCAAAGCCCCACCGCAGACGAGCTGCATATTTTGGAGCAGTTTTCCACAGCGGAAAAGAGAATTGCCGACGAGCGTCAGCAGCAACTCAACGATCTTCTGAAATCAGAACCCTCGATCGCCGAAGCTCTTTTTCAACTTACCAAAGAATGGTCGTCTGCACGCGAAAAACTTAGGAAGGAACTACGGCTGTCGTCGCGTTTGGCCATGGCCATGATGGATGGCACTGGCGAGGACGACCGCATACTGATTCGTGGCAATTCCTCGACTCCTGGAGCAATTGAGCCCAGGCATTTCCTTAAGGCAATTGCTGGTGAGCAAGCGTCAATCCCGCACGGCAGTGGACGATTGACATTGGCTTCACAAATCAATGCACCAGATAATCCACTTACACACCGAGTAATTGTGAATCGTCTGTGGCATCATTTGCTAGGGCGCGGAATCGTTCCAACAACAGACGACTTCGGCGTGTTGGGGCAACGCCCCTCGCATCCCGAATTGCTCGATTACCTGGCAAGCCAGTTTCTGCAGAATGGTCGCAGTCTCAAACAATCGATTCGGGAGATTGTCCTCTCGAGCACCTATCAAATGTCGAGTCGCTGGGATAGCGATGCACTTTCGCAAGACCCTACCAATACGCTGTGGCATTTTCGCTCGCCCAAGCGATTGGAAGGCGAAGTCATTCGCGATTCTCTGCTTTCGATTTCCGGCAGATTGGAATCAACACCGTTTGGCCCGCCTATTCCCATCCATCTGACAGACTTCATGGATGGACGCGGCAGACCAGCCAAGAGCGGTCCGCTCGACGGCGATGGCCGACGATCAGTCTATGTTGCCGTGCGTCGCAATTTCCTGTCTCCGTTTCTTCTAACATTTGATTCACCTAATCCGTTCAGCACGATGGGACGTCGCAATAGCTCTAATGTCCCTGCTCAAGCATTGATAATGATGAATGATCCGTTCGTCAGCCAGCAATGCAATTTGTGGGCGCAACGCGGCTTGACGGTGCACAACGACAACTCGGAAGCATCGATGGTGAAGTTAATCGAGTGGTTCTACACCACCGCTTTTGCCCGTTGTCCCACGTCGATGGAACTTGCTGCGGCCCTGAAATACTGCGAACATCAATCACAGGTTCGATCTTGCTCGATCAACGATCTGGCGATCTGGAGTGATTTTGCACACGCGTTGGTCAATACCAAGGAGTTTGTTTTCGTAAGATGATCCATCCACGCCAGGCTTTCCATATTAAGCAACCGCATTTTGCCTCCAGGCGGCAAATGCTCAGCCGCTGCGGTAGTGGGCTAGGCGCAATTGCGTTGTCCGCACTGGCTTTCAATCCCGCATATGGACTCGATGTGGACTCCGTGAATAGCGGTGCAGGGCGGGGGCTACATCATTCCCCAACCGCCAAGCGAGTGATATTTCTCTACATGGACGGCGGCCCCTCCCAGGTAGATACTTTTGATCCCAAGCCACTGCTGCAAAAATTTGACGGGCGGGACCCATCTGGTCTGTTTACTGTCGAGCCCACGCAGTTCAATAACAATGGTAGTTTACTCGCCAGCCCGTGGCGCTTCCGACAATATGGCGAATCAGGAACACCAATCAGCGATCTCTTTCCGCATATTGCCAGCTGTGCGGATGAATTGCTCGTAGTACGTTCGATGGTTTCGGAGTTCCCTGAGCATACATTTGCAAATTACTTCCTACACACAGGTAGCGGATTGCAGGGGCGTCCCAGCATGGGTGCCTGGATCAACTACGGCCTGGGCAGCGAGTGTGAAAACCTGCCTGGTTTCGTAGCAATCAATGGAGGGCTGATTCCGCCGGGCGGCCTCGATTGTTTTGGCTCGGGTTTTCTGCCAGCTAGCTTCCAGGGCTCCGTTTTCAAGCCAGCTGGCTCCGCCGTCGCTAACATCGAGCGCTCGGAAGCCACAGCCGGTCGACAACAGCACAAGCTTGACCTGGTTCGGCAACTCGATGAACTCTCAATGTCGCAGTTTGGTCGGCACGACAGTCTCGATTCAGCAATTAAGAACTATGAACTTGCCTACTCGATGCAGATGGCGGTCCCCGAACTGATGTCGTTTGATCGCGAGTCAGCCGCAATTCAGTCGCTTTATGGCTTGGATTCTAAGAATGAACCCACGCGAATCTTTGCTGCAGAATGCTTGCTTGCGCGCAGGCTGGTCGAGCGCGGAGTGCGTTTCATCGAGCTGACTTGCCCCTCAGTAGACAGCGATCGGTGGGATCAGCATAACAATCTAAGGGATGGCCATGAGAGGAATGCGCTGGCCGTCGATCAACCGATTGCCGCCCTGCTCAAGGACCTGCGACAACGCGGCTTGTTAGACGAGACGCTCGTTGTTTGGGCGGGAGAATTCGGCCGCACACCATTTGCTCAGGGCAAAAACGGCCGCGATCACAACCCCTATGGCTTTTCCATTTGGATGGCCGGCGGTGGCGTCAAGGCCGGTACGGTGTATGGTGCTACTGATGAGTTCGGATATAAGGCTATCGAAAACCGCGTAGAGATCCATGACTTGCATGCCACGATGCTGCATCTTTTGGGCGTCGATCACACTCGGTCTACATTTCGTTTTGGCGGACGCGACATGCGATTGACGGACGTCAAAGGGGAAGTCATTCGCGCTATAATTGCTTAGGAAGCCACGCCTCGGCGCCCCTGCGAGCTCAATAGCGAGGTGTGGTCGTATTCGGCTGTGGATTCTGCGCTGTCCAGCCGCCTGCGGCCGGAATGCCCTGTACCGTGTTTTGAGCGATTTTCACATTCAGCGATGCCACTCTTTGGTACAAATCCGGCTGGAGACTGTTGATCGCCAAGCTCTGCTGATAGTTTTGAAGCGCTTGATTCAAATCGCCGGATGCCTCGCGCATTTGCCCTCGCGCCGTCCAAGCACGATGATCGTTTGGATTCAGTGCCAAGGCTTCATCAAGATATTGTTCCGCGGTTTTCGTTTGCCCAAACTCTTGGTAAAGCCGCGCCAGCTCAATCCTTGCGTCCGCCATGCCCGGATTGGCTGTCGCCCAGTTCTTAAGCAAGGTCATGGCGCTATCCGGTCGCCCGGATTCAGCCAACAACACGGCCAAGCCGCGGTGGCAATCGACATGATTGCCCTGCAAATCCAAACATTGGTTGTACAACGATTCTGCCTGCTCGATCATTTTGGCGTCTTTCTGCGCCACTCCCAGTTTGTGATAGGTTGAAGCAAGATTGTAGTAAGTGTCCGGATTCGAGGGATCGGAAACTTGCGCCGTTTGAAACTGCTGCAATGCTTCCGCATACCGTCCCTGCTGATACAGCCTCACGCCCAGCGTGTTTTGTCCCATGCTCGTAACGCGGCAACCCGCGTTGGCTGCAGTCAGGCACGCAAGTAATAGCAGGGCGAGGCAGCGATCGAATGGTTGAAAAGTGGGCATTTCGCGATTCCCGTCCAATGTTACAGCCTGCGCGGGGTGCGCTCTGACTTACCAGGTGCGATGAGACTTTAGTAAAAATCTGAATTTCGACTCAAGAGCTATTTTGCAAAGCTAGCTATGTCGCGAGCTCGTTTGGCAAGACTTTATGAGCTTTATGGAAAATTTAGCCTAATAAAACGACCTTTCATTCGTTCTAGTCCCCGAGAGGCAAGCAACTTACAGCTTTCCCTACTTATCTCAAGCTGCAACCAATGACGTCAACTACACCCCGTGGCCAGCCCGACGACAGCCTTGGCAACGACAACGGTTGCTGCGAGCGCAGCGCTGCCCACCCGCCCGCCGAGTGGGTCACACAGCGGTTTGCCGAAATGGAGGGACCGCTCGTCGCTTACACGCGACGTCGAGTGCACGGCGACTGGGATTCTGCTCGAGAAGTCGTGCAAGAGGTGTTTGTCAAACTCTGCCAACAAGCTTGGCCGGACATCGAGCCGGCAGCGACTGCATGGCTCTATAAAACTTGTCGCAATCGAGCCATCGATATCACTCGCCGAAAAGGACGTATACCAATGCTTCAATCTGGCAATAACGTGTCTGCTCTTCAAGACAGCTCGCAGGTGTTGCCCGACGAGCAGATGGAGCATGGCGAAAACCTGGAAGCGATGCGCATTGAAATCGAGCAATTGACCGAGCAGCAACAGGAAATATTGCGGCTTCGACTCAAAGATGGCCTGAGCTATCAACAGATCGCTGAAGTGATGGGGCTCACAGCCAGCAATGTAGGCTACCACCTGCACCAAGCCGTCACGAAGCTCCGCTGCAGATTGCGTAGCGCACCCTAGCGTCCACGCACCATATACCCGCGAGCAAGTCGACAATCCTCGAGCGTCTGGCCGCGTGCTTTCAAATCACCCAATGTCAATGAGAGAACAGATGACGAACTCAAAGTATCCCGCTTGGGAAGAGTGGCAACTCACTGCATTCGTGCTCGACGAACTCGATGCAGAGACCTCGGCTCGTATTGCCAACGCAGCCGCAGAAAATGTGCAGCTTTCGGAGCAGATTTCTGCGCTACGCGAAGTTGTGGTGCAAGCTACGGAGGTTTTCCAAGCCGAGGCCCAATCCGAGGCGCACCTGCGTATCAACGCGCAGCGCGTTAAGCCGCTTACTTCGAAAGCGGCAGGCCAGTCTGGGCAGCCTCGACATTTGTGGATCGGCTTGCTCGGTATGGCAGTGTCGATATTTGTAGCCGTAGTTTACCTTTTGCCCAATTCCGGCAAATGGATATTGAGCTCGACGTCCGTGAACCCTTCAAAGTCTGAGCTGGCCGCTGGCGATCAAAAACTAGAAGCCGAAAAACAGAACAACCAGTCGGCGCCGGCCGACCAGTCTGTGCCTACTGCGGGGAAGCCTGGCTCGCAACCTTTCCAAACCCTCGAGAAACGCGATGAATGGACGGCAACTTTTTCCTTTCCGCTGCCGACGGTTGAACTCCCACAGGCCCAATCCACCAAAGCTGGCGTAGCCGGAGGTGCTGGTTATGGTGGCGGCTATGGCGGCCGTGCAGGGGGCACTACCGGAGTTGCCATGGGAGGCATGAGTGCCGGATACGGAGGTGACCAGAGTGGAGAGACTAGCGGAATGGGCGGTTCCTATCGTGGCAGCTCGGCGCAGAGCGAGGCGGTAATCGACGAATACGAGGTGGGACGTCCATCCTCCGTTGCCGTCCAGCCTTCACCAGTTTCTTCGCTGAGCTTGGAGTTACGTACGGAGTTAGCCAAGCAGGCTGAGCCTCAATCCGAAACCATGCATCGTCCCGATCTTAACAATGATCGCTATGAGTCATTGGTAGAAAACGACTTTGCAACTGTCGCCGAGGCTCCGTTGAGTACGTTTTCCATAGACGTCGATACGGCTTCCTACACAAAGAGCCGCCAGTTTTTGCTGCACTCCGGCCGCCGTCCGCCAGCGGCTGCGGTGCGGATCGAAGAGTTTGTAAACTACTTCGACTATGAATATGCCGGCCCACAGATTGGAGAGCCTTTCGCAGCACATTTGGACGTAGCCACGTGCCCCTGGACTCCCCAACACAAACTGGTTCGCATCGCACTGCAGGCCAAGAAAGTGGAATTGTCCCGGCGACCGCAAGCCAACATCGTATTCCTGCTCGATGTTTCTGGTTCGATGGGCGAAGCAAACAAACTTCCACTCGTGAAAGAGTCGCTGCGGATGCTAACCAAACAACTTGGTGAAAACGATAAGATTGCAATTGCCGTATACGCTGGCGCCGCAGGTTGTGTTTTGGAGGGTACTCGCGGCGACAACCAGGCGCAAATTCTGTCCGCCATTGAAAACCTCAACGCCGGCGGTTCCACCAACGGTGCGCAAGGCATTCAATTGGCCTACGATCTAGCACGGGATAATTTTGTGCCCGGTGGCATCAATCGCGTTATTCTTTGTACTGACGGTGATTTCAACGTAGGGGTTACCAGCACGGAAGCTCTGGTTGACTTGGTGGCAGACAATGCAAGGAGCAAGATATTTTTGACCGTGCTGGGTTTTGGCATGGGAAATACCAATGACGCCATGATGGAACAAATCTCCAATCGCGG
>JBGSTP010000274.1:0-14884 GCA_041736515.1 Pirellulaceae bacterium | reverse complement strand
CCCCGCCCCAGCGCATGCTGCAGATTGCCGAGAGTTCGACAGGCTTCCTGTATTTTGTTTCCATCACGGGTATCACTGGGGAACGCACCGAACTACCAGTCGACTTAATCGACAAGGTGTCGTGGTTGCGTGAGCGAACCGAACTGCCGATATGTATTGGCTTTGGTATCAGCACCGTTGAGCATGTCCGCCTATTGTCGCCCGTGGCCGACGGCTTGATCGTCGGGTCAGCGCTCGTACGTCGACTGGCGGAGCCCTTGCCAGAAGATCAACTGATTGCCAGTGCCCGCTCTCTAGCGAGCGAGTTAATAGACGCGATGCATGGCTAGTGCTTCAGCGCAATTTAACTTTAGAGTAGTTTTATTGTAGAACGATTGTTCCAATCGTTTTCATCAGCAATTGGGACAATTGCTCTACACTGAACCCTAGTTTTTAATGTGGACAAAGCACTAGCGCCAAAAGTACATCTGTTCAGAAAACACTTGACTCAATCGCGGCAGGCAACCGAGCAGTTGATCTTAGCTCCGATGCAGTTACGGCTGAACGGAACACCGGCTGAACGGAACACGGATGAGCATTTTTCATTTTGGCATTCGCGTTGCGCGGTTACTGCGCGCTGCGAACCCAGTCTTCCTTAAACGCAGCGTGTTTCATGCTCTTACCGCCTTCGACGAAGTAGCTATACACAACATGAATCGTGCCATCGCCCGCTTGAATAACAGCCGGATAGTGATAGGAGCCCGCGAGCTGTGATTCTAGGTGGTTGGTGAATTTCCATGTTTGGCCCTCGTCTTCCGACAGGGATACTGCCAAGCTATTGCGACCGCTGATTGAGTCGTTGTACACCAGCAACCAATGTCCATTCTGCAAGCGAACTCCATCCAGACCCGAGCCAGGATTGAGCAGATCGCAAACGCCGACATGCCCCCAGCTAATTCCGTCGTCTTTCGATTCGCAAACACGAATTCGTTTGAGTGCACCGTTTTCGCGCATGTAGGCGACCAGTGTTCCGTCGTCGCGCCGCAACACTGCCGGCTGGATGTTGCCTAGGCCGAAAAGCGGCTTACTTGCATACCATGACTGCCCTCCGTCATCGCTCACCGCCATGATGGAAATTGAAAAGGTGTCGGTGTAAAGTGGCAGCAGAATACGGCCGCTGGGCAGCACGGTTGGCTTGCAGCGGGGTTGCCACCCAAGTCGCTGGTATAATTTATTTCCCAGACGTTCGCGAATTCGTCCAACTTCTTGTTGCAACCGATCGCTCATCGATGCACCGATTTGTTCTACCGCAGCTGCCAGTAGCTCGAGTCCTTCAACGGAAAAATCGTCGGGCTTGAGTAGTATGAGCCCCTCTTGCTCCCATTTGGGAGCGCCGGGCCCAAGGAAGTCCTTGGACACGCGGAAGTTTGTGAGGCAAGACTCCCAGGAATTAGCAATAACTGTCGGCCAAAAGAGCCACAAGCGACCTTGCTGGTCGACCATCATGCAGGTGTTGCAGTCCGGGAAATCCCTGCGGTCGGCCATGAGGAAGGCCTCGCTCCATTGCGGCAGGCTATGGTTCGAGGCGGCCTGCTTGGCGGGATTGTGGGTCAAGCGAGCGCCATAGACGGCCACGTCATCCGCCGTCCGTTCTCCCGATCCGCGATACCAAGACACCAATAGGTCGCCGTTCGGGCATTCGACAATCCCAGGTGCATGGTTGTGTTCTGATCGCAGCGGAAAGATGAGTTCCGAAGACAAGCCAGCCGTCGCGGGAGCCGATGGAATCTTCGCAGGTGGTGCTGGAGACTGGGATAGACCGACATCGGCCAACAACATCCAACAGAACACCGAGCCCCATGTTCTTATTCGCATAATTCCGCCTTTTCCCACAAAGGTGTCTAGCATATCAAACTTTCGCGCGGAAATATCCCCACCGGGAATCGAACCCAGATCTAGGCTTTAGGAAAGCCTTGTTTTATCCGTTAAACTATGGGGACTTGGCTCAAGGAGCTTGCTTCCCAAGCAATGGGAGGTAGCCAGCTTGACCTTGCATTAGGAGAGCTCCGCAAGCTCAACTGAGCTACGACGGCCAACTGTGCTACGAAGGCCAACTGTGCTACGAAGGCCAACTGAGCCACGAGGGCGCGTTCGGTAACCACTGGCTTGGTAGCAGCCTTGGCTGAACATGATTACGATAGCGTGAATCCAGCGTTTGGTAAAGATTCGAAGCCATCGCAGCTCACTATTCGTCACCACAAGATTGGGAATCGGTTGGGAAATTGCAGTAAAACTGAAGCAGAGTTCGTTCTTCGTGTGCTGGATGCCAATGCCAATCGGGCTGCAGAGGGACTACGTACGCTCGAGGATTTTGCGCGACTGGTTCGCGAAGATCCTGTGGCCGCCGGTCTACTGAAGAATTTGCGGCACCAGTTAGCTTCCGCCGTTGGTAAGCTGAGTCGTGCCGAACGCTTATCGGCTCGCTCTGCGGATACCGATGGCGGAACGCAAATCAGCACCCCGAGCGAAGTCGAGCGACTCCGGCTGAGCGACATCGTGCCAGCTGCCTGCGAACGCGTGACACAATCGTTGCGCTGTCTAGAAGAGTACAGCAAAATGTTGTCGCCAGAAATAAGCTCGAGTTTCAAACAGCTCCGCTATCACGCCTACGACGTTTTGGCAGAGGCAGAACTGCGCCTGATGCGAAATTCCTTGCGAGACTCTGCACGATTGTACTTGCTAGTGGATTGCAGTCAGGAATTGGACGACTTCATCGAATCGATCGCCACGCTAGCAGATGCGGGAGTTGATCTCTTTCAATTGCGCGACAAACAGGCTGAGGGTGCAACACTATTGCGCTATGCCCGCGCAGCGTTGTGTGCCATGCACGGTAAACAGAGCGAATTAATTATTAACGATCGTGTCGATATCGCGCTGGCTTGTGGTGCAGCCGGAGTTCATGTGGGGCAAGATGACCTTCCGCTCGACGAAGTTCGGCGAATGGCGCGCGGGCGACTGTGGATCGGTGTGTCCACTCACGATGTCGATCAGGCCGTGGCGGCAGAGCAGGGGGGAGCGGATTACATCGGCTGCGGACCAACGTTTGCCTCCACTACAAAAAGCTTCGATGCTTTTTCGGGTATTTCGTTTCTCGAGTTGGTCGCAAAACGAGTGACAATTCCGCAGTTCGCAATCGGTGGCATTACCCTCGACAATCTAGCAGAAGTGCAACAATCCGGTTTCACACGCATTGCGGTAAGCGGTGTGATCCAGCGATCTGGTAATCCAGCAGAAACAGCGCGAGCGCTAAAATCGCAATTGTCAGCGACTTGAAGCGTTGCAGCGATTATTTGGAAGTGGCCAGGTGTTTTCGGATGGTCGACGCGAGGTCCTGCATCTCGCCTGGCAAATAACCTTCCATAGCATCCAGAATCTTGCCATCGCGACCAACCAGCAGAGTGGTTGGATAGCCAAAGGAGCCGTTGGGTAGTAACAACGCCAATTGCTGTCGAGTCATGGCAGCAGGGTCGCAGTACGTTGGTAACCGGAACTCGACTTTCGCAAGAAAAGCATCCGTCTTGCGAGCCAGTTCCTCCAAGTCGTATTCGGGTCCGCTCGAACAAGAAACCGAGACGAACACGATTTGATCCTCGCCTGCAAACTCGGCAACTAAATTTGCGAACTCGGGAAACTCTTCCATGCAGGGCGGACACCACGTTCCCCAGAAATGAAACAACGCTAGTTTTCCACGCAAGTCCTCGCGGGCTAATGGTTGCTCGCTGCCGGTAAATGGGAGACGATAAAGATCTAGAGGCGGCAGAGGTTCGCCAACTGCAATGGAAGGTCTGGGGCGACCGATCCAAGCCAGCACTAAAATTCCAGCCAGCATGATGCAACCGAATAGCAACACATAGAGGTTGCTAGCGCTCGAAAGCGAGCCGCGATGGCCGGCGGACGGTGGTTTTTCGTCGGTGTGTGACATTGCAAAAAAGTCGTCGTGGATAGAACAAACAAAATTGATCCGGCCGATATTATCACCTGTCGTCAACTTGGAAAGAAGGACGTCCGATGCAAACGAACTGGGAAGTTGAACAAAAATACTATGTGGACGACATGACTGCGCTAAAGCTGAGTTTGAACCGCGCGGGCTTTGAGTCGATGGGCACGGAGCGGAACAGCGATACCTATTTTCGCCACCCCAACCGCGACTTCCGCGCAACCGACGAAGCGTTCCGCATTCGTACGCTCGATAAAAGTAGCTGCGTAACCTACAAAGGCAAACGCTTGGCGGGCGCCGTAAAGACCAGACCGGAGATTGAACTCCCCATCGTGCACGAAGATCGGGAGAGTTGGCTTGAAATGCTTAAGCAACTCGGCTTCGAGCCGCTGCCAGCGGTCCGTAAAATTCGGCATATCTACAAAAGAACTACCGAGCTGACATCGGGTGCTTCCAAGATGGTCGTTACGCTCGACGAAGTACAGTTGCTGGGTAACTTTGCAGAGATCGAGATAGTCGTTGCCGAGGCGAGTGAACTGGAGCGCGCTTCCGCACAGATCCAAGCCATGGCGCGCGAACTGGGGTTAAGCAGAGTGCAGTCGAAAAGTTATCTTTCTCAATTGTTGGCCAAGATCGGTTGGGAATGACCTGGAACGAGCGGTGTGCGATATCGCTTTAAAAAGTTTGGCACGCGGCTTGCAATTCCACGATGCATGGAAACAACGGCTGCTGTCATGTTGGCAGTGTGCAATGAAGTTCACTCGTAATAGGTCAGGAGAATTGCAATGGCAAAGGTTGATTTGGGCGGTCGCAATGGCCTTGGTCCTTTCGAAGATATCTCGCACGATATGGAGCGAATCGTCGAATCGCTACTTGGACGGACCGTTGGTACAATGTTGCGAGCGCCAGCTGGCAGTGATAAGTACGTTCCAAGTCTCGATGTGGCGGAATCCAATGAAGCGTTTGAAGTTGCTCTGGATTTGCCAGGAGTCAAGCCGGAGGACGTCAAGGTTGAAATGCATGAAGGCAAGTTGATTGTATCCGGTGAACGCAGCTCTGTGAAAGATTCGAAAGAGAAGAACTATCATCGCGTAGAACGAAGTTCGGGCAGCTTCTACCGTATGGTGAGTCTTCCCACCGATGTCGATCTAGAGCAAATCGACGCCAAGTACGATCAGGGTGTGTTGCACATCACTCTACCGAAGATCGCCAAGCAGCAGCCTAAGAAGATCGAGATCCGCACAGGCGGCAACTAACCGTTGAGCGGTTTCCAGACCCAGTTTGGCCGGGCACAGTGCTCGGCCAATGCTGCTTGGGTAATGTTGCTTGGGAAAAATCTGCGTGGCAGCAATTGTTCAGCGGCAGGCGCTCGATAGGCTGGACGGGAGTCAAGCGATATCTCCGAGGTTCTGGCAGAGCGAGGTCAGGATGGCATCGAATACAGGACGCAACTTTTCATGGTCCCGATCTTCCGCTTGGGTTTGAACTAAGTACGTGCTGCCCGCATGCGAGAAAGCAAGCAGTTGGGAAGTTACAATTAAGTCGAGATATACGAATCGCAAAATCGCACCTTGCATTTCCACGCCTGCGATGCTTTTTTCGAGATGTTCTCGTTCGACCTCCTCATACTCCTCCTGCATGATCCCCAGCCCGCGCCGAAGGGCTTCCTGAGCATCTGATAGATCTATAAATCGGGTGATCGTCATAAAGGATCCATCGGGGCTCTCTAGTGAAACAGAATCAATTTCTGACTCGGCATCGATGGTCCAGGAGTCTGGGTAAAGGAAACTGACTCCAAAACCCTCGAATCTTTCTGGCATTTAAATTCCTTCTTTGCTTTCAAAATGGCCCGTCCCAAAAACGCCACATCCACGTAGCCTAGACATCCTGCCTGGGTTCCTTCACTTCTTCCTTCACTCTGTTTCATTCTCTGCTGCAACTTCGCCACCCCAGTCGTTTCCGCATGGGGATTTTCTCCATTGTTCTTGCTACTCACCTAAAAAAACGCCCATGTCAAGCCGTACGGAAGAGCAAAGGGCATGGTAGTTTTGAAAAAAAGGTGCGGAGGACCAGGCTACAGTGTTGTTATAGGGGATCGTTGTTTTGGGAGGGCCCAGGCTGGAAGCCTAGGCTACAATCGCTCTATCTTCACGGCGGCGGATTCTGCTATTTTCCGAGTGTTTTGACGGTTTGGTTCGATCGATTCCGGTTCTCAGCCGTTATTAAATCAAGTAGTTCGCGCGCAGCCCAGCTTAGTTTTGACTGAGCGTACCAGGATAATTCTAACCCGTTGTTCCAGCCGGCTCCATTAGTGTCAATGAACGGAACACATTACGAATATGAACTGTATTCCAGTCCCAGTCAGCGGCTTGGATGTCGAAGCAATGGGTCCAGTGCTGCGGCGGGCCTCTGTTTGCTGGGGCTCGTGCTGGCGACCTGCGGGTGCAGGACATTGCATTCGGGCCGACAGACTCGCGACCTGAGCATTTCGCGGCAGAATTCGCTGCGCGGTGCTGAGAAGCTGCAGCAGAATAAGCTTCAGGAGGCAGAGTTCTTATTCTCCGAAGCTTTGCGTCATAGTTCGGCGGATGAGCGGGCTCAGTCGGGAATGGCAGAGGTTTTGTGGCAGCGGGGTGAATGCGACAAGGCGTTGAAGCATATGCGTCAGGCGGCTGCAATTAGCGGCGAGAATCCAGACTATTTGGTGCGATTGGGAGAGATGAATTTTCAGCAGGGCTTGCTCGCTGAGGCACTATTGCAAGCCGATTCAGCGCTCAATACACAACGTCAGCATGCCGGAGCCTGGGCGTTGAAGGGTAAGGTCTTGCAGAAATCGGGGCAGCTCGATGAGGCCATGAGTTGCTATCACCGTGCGCTCAGTTACCGGGCCGATGCACCGGAGGTTCAGGTGGCTTTGGCGGAGATTTACCGCAGCTTGGGGAGGCCGCAGCGGGCCTTGGCTACGCTGGATTGCATGACGGATGGCAAGTCTGGGGAGCTAAACAACCCGGCTGCATGGTTGCTGAAGGGACAGGCGCTGGCAGACCTGGGCGAGCGCGAAGCTGCTCGCGGATGCCTCAAAAACGCAGCGCTATGTTCGAACGAGCAAGCGACGGACTTTCTGCTTTCACTCGCGCAAGCTCAGGTCCAAGTGGGTGATCTCGCAGAGGCCCGTGTGTGCTTGGGACGCGCCTTTCGTTACGATCCCTATAATCCGCAAGCTCAGCACCTGCAGGCGTCTATCGATAAGCTGGCGCGAACGGAGCGCGTTGGCGCAAGCTTGATCGGCTTTGAGCAAACTAATGTCAGCGGTGCTCAAAGCCCTTAGAAAAAACCGCTTTGTTTTTTGCTTCCGCGATAATTCAAAGCTATTCTTCAGGTGGCCAACAGGCTTCCACTAACAACTCGCTCAGCGCGGAGAAACGACCATGGAAACGATCCCTCACCCGACCGCGTTCGGCGAAAACCCGCCACCAACAGCTCCGTTCGTCGATCGTAGAACTAGCAATAGCCAGGTTGGTGCGGAGCGTCGGCAATTCGCCAACTCGCATACCGGGCTTTCACCTGATGCGCGTGAACTAGCCGAAGCGATCGACCAATACAAAGTCAACAACCGTCGACGCTTTATCACTTTCGAAGAAATGTTGAAAGTTATTCACGCATTGGGCTACCAGAAAAACAACTTAAGCCAGCAATAACGACATCAGTCGCTCTTTTTCGACAATCCCAATGGTGCGGCCCTGAGCATCCTCAATTGAGGCGATGGGGGCAGATACGCCTTGCAGACGAGTCAGTACTTGAATGCTTGATTCATTAGCGACAGCGCGGCAGATAGGTAGCATGAGGGAGCTAGCGGGTTGCGGGGAGATCAGCAGATCCGCAACGATATAGCAACCTAGTAATCGAGTTTGTGACTCGTCTGCGACTCCTACGATCGTCTGGCTTCTTCGTCGTGCCAGACTAATAATCTCATCGCGATCAGCGCTGATGCCGACCAGGGGAATGGCGCGCAAGGGGACTGCAAATTGCCTAACCGGACGAACGCCGTAGGTAAACATGTTCTGCGCGATTTCTCGTTGAATCGGCAGGAGAACTCCCGCTTCCTGGCCCTCGACGAGCACACGCTGCAGCTCTTGCCGCTCAAGCGTTGAACCCGCCTTAATCGAGTTGGTGCCTAGTGTCCGCTGCCAGAATTTTTCGAGTAGGATGACGATCAGCGAAACCGGAAAAAAAAGAATGCTGAATAATACCAGTAGCGGGGCGCTACGATTGAGCAGTCGGTACGGTACTTGATAATACAAGTATTTGGGCAAGAGTTCACCGTAGATAAACAGAAACGGTGTCATCAACAGAGGCATGAGAGCCTGCAGCTGAATGCTTTCAAACAGTTTTTGGCTTGCAAGCAAAAGGCCAAACGACACGATGTAGTTGGCGATGTTGTTGCCAATTAACACTGTAGCGACGACTACCGTCGAGTGGTTGGCGAGCCACAGCAGCATCCAAGCAATCCACTTGCCAGACTTGGCGTCCATAACCAGGCGAACTCGCGTCACTCGGTAGAATCCCGTTTCGGTTCCACTGAAGAATGCGCTCAACGACAACCCGACGGCGAGTAACAGCAGAATCAGCATTAGCTCTCCTCCGCATGTGTGCTGGTCTCGGAAATGCGAACTAGTACCTCGTTACGTGCGCCAGCTTCGACAACTTCCAGCGTGAGGTTCTCGAGGATACAAATGTCGCCTTTCTCGGGAAGTCGGTGCAACTGTTCTTGCACAACACCGCCCACGGTAAGATTGCGGCTAACATTGAGTCGACGTCCCATCAACCGCTCTAGTCGCCTGAGTTTCGTCATTCCGGTTGCTAGCCAAACACCCGTAGATTCGAGGTGTACTTCGGCTCGAGCTAACTCTCGATGCGAGTTGGAATCTTCCGAGTGCAATATTGCTTCGAAAATATCTTCCCAAGTGAGAACGCCAATGGTCTCCCCGTACTCGTTTACAACGACGCCTACGCGTCGCTTTGCCTGGCGAAGTTTCTTCAGGGCTTCTGCGATAGTGGCGCACCACGGAATGATGACGAGCGGTTTTCTTTTGGCAGCCAGGTCATCGAGCTCGCCGGGCAGAATTGAGTTGAGGTTGATCGCAGAGACTACCTCTCGACCGCTCGAATTGGTCACGAGCATATAGCCGCTTGGGGTCCTGGTTCCTCCCAATTGTTCGACGCTCAATGGTGGCACGAAAGAACGGTACTGAGTACGCGGGCGCATCCATTCCTCGACGCTGATTTCGCTTAATTGAATGACATTTCGCAAAACCTGCCGCTCCTGCTCGACGAGCTTGGCATCGTCTGTTGATAGTTCAATTGCGCGCTCCAAGTCCGACAGCTCGAGGTAGTTTTCGGGCTTCAGACCAGGCCAGAGAAGACGACGCGATGCTTCATTGACAAATTTAATCAGAGGGAGAAAGCCGTCGAGAATGCGAAGCGATAGCGTAAGAGGTAGCGCCACCACCATTACCACGGGCAGCGGCGTGAGAATAGCCAGGCTCTTTGGCGCGAATTCACCGAATAAGATAATTAAGATTAGCGAGAGAATGGTAAAAGCTGTTGCGTATTGCGATCCACTTGCGGGAACAGATTGAATGGCGAGTGCGGCACGCGAAACAAGTGAAAAATAGGACAGGTTGACAGCCAAGTTCCAGAATAGAATCCCCATCAGCAGCCGCTCAGAACGGTTGAGTAGTAGGAATGCGGCTTTGGATGCTCGTGAGCCTTTTTGCAATCCGCGGCGTTGGCTAAGCGTCAATGAAAAGAAGGCAGCTTCGCTGGCAGAAAAAAAACCGCTCAGCAGGAGTAGCAGGAGCAAGCTAGGCAAATACGTCGATACGATAGCCAACGAATCAAGCATGCCTAGCCTTCTTCGTCTACTGTGCGTGCGCGACCCATGGCGAAATCAAATTCGCTGAGGGCCGGAACAATCATGGCAGTAGTCGCGAAGCCATATGCGGCCGTAATGACATAAAACACCACATGCTCTTGGCCTCGCAGAATAAAGCTGGTGATGGCAAAAAATGTAAGGAAGGGAAGTCCAAATGCAGCCAACGCGATCGCTGGACTTGGGTTACGACTTCCAAGGGCAACATACAGACCCGTTCCGCCACCCAGGATGATTGCTAGGAATGGTGGAAGCTGGCGGGCGAACGAGCCGCGAAAGCTCATCATGATCATCATGCATGTCGCGATGCCGAGGAACAAAAAGAATAGCGTACCAAGACTGGTTCCAATCGCAGTACGCGACTGACTGTAAATCATGCCGCAATGCACTCCGAGTGTGGCGGAAAATATGTCCATGACGATCAAGCCCCCCATGGTAAACAGGAAGTTCTCCGTTGAAATGCCTCCCTGCCACCATAAATAGGCTGTCAGCGCAATCGGCAGTACTACCATTTCCTTGGTCACATACAACACTCCGACGAGCTTTCCAAGCAAGAATTGTCGAGGAGTAATTTGAGTGGCTAACAATAGGTCGAGCGCTTGGCCGTCGCGCTCGTTGGTGATGGAATTAACCGCCAGGGCATTGATCATCACAAACGAAACAACGAAGAATGGCGTTAGGATTCTGGCGGAAACTGGGATTAATTCGTCGGCTAAGCGACTTCGCTGTAAAGCAACACCAGAGGATACCGACCAATAGAGTCCTGTCACTGCGGCAGCAAACAAGGCAATGTATGCCAAGCGGATCATCAATAGTTTTCGACCGTAGGCCCAGGTGCACATTTCTCGCCAGAGCACGGGGTTGTTCCACATCGGACGCGGTGCGCGCACTTTCCAACTTCGCGGCTCCGCTTTGGCATCCCTGCCCGCAACTGCGTAATTCTCGTCAGGCTCTGGAGCCTGCGGGCGAACTTGTTGCGAGGGATTCCAGACTCGCAAGCGAATGATGGCAATCGCGCAGAACAATAATGTGGCAAGCATGCCGAGCATGGTATGTGCGGCCGCTACGCCACCAGGAATAAAATTCCAAGTCTGCGCAGGAATCGGCTGACAGACCGTCCATAGCGAGCGCACTGGACTCAACAGTTCCGCCCACTTGGGATCGATGGCGGGAATGCTTTGCGCGGCGATCGCTTCACAGAAAACCAGCCAGCCGACGATCGCCAGCAGAGAGATCGCTAAAGTCTGAAAGGTCTTCTCGCGCCAGAAAGCAACTAGATTTGCCAATGCGCCTGTCCAGGCAGCTGTAACCAGGATAATCGCTGTAGCCGAAAAGACTTGCCAAGCGCTAACGCCGCCTAAGATGGCAATCAGTAATAACAGTGGTAAAGCTGAGAAGACGAGATTGGCGACGCCGATCAAGGTTGAGGTTAGCTTGCCAAGCACAATCTCGGAACTGGTAAGGCGTGTCAAAAGAAGCAAAATTAATGTGCGGCGATCTTTCTCTTGGCTGACACTGCTGGCGGCGGAGACCGTCGATAGAAACAGGGCGACAATTAATTCGAGCGGCACAACAATCTGAAAAACCAGTCCGCCAAATCGCGCCAGGTCGCCAAGGTTGCGAACATGTTGTATGCCAGCCATCAGCGCCCACGCCGTGCACACGAGGCTGAAAAGCACCAACACAAATACGACTCGCTGCAAATAGAATCGCAATCTGCGGGGCGTTACTAGCCACTCACGGGCGAGAATCGGTCCAAACATGGTATTTCGACTGTCAGAGCCAAATTGTGGTGCACACTAAGTTACGATGCTACAAGTTAATCTGATTCTACCGGTCCTCCTAGCATTCTAGAAAGGAGACGTTGCAATTTTGGTGGATAGCTTAACTCTTCCGAAAGCCAATGAGCTAGGCTTCAAAAATGAACCAAGCACCTCCCGCGTTAGATTGCATGTTTTTGAAAGGGTTCTCAACGTGACAGCTATTGGATCCAAATTAATGAGATTTCTGCGGGATGAGGACGGTCTTACTGCCGTTGAGTACGCAGTGATGCTGGCCTTGATTGCAGGAGTGTGTATTGGGGCAGTTCAGGCTCTTGCAACAGCGACCGGTGGAAGTTTTGATGCTTCAGCTAATGCCATCGTTGGTCCCTAAATTCCGTCTCTGACCGGTCGAAAAGCATGGCACTGCGACAAAAAGTCTGGATTGATGGCGAAGTCCAAGGAGTTCTAGTTGGACGAGTGCTCATATACTGGGCATTCGCTATGCTCTACGTCGGACTTGGCACCATCTGCTTTCAGTACTACGCAAATCCCGAGTGGAGCGTTCAACAACATGCTTCATTTCTTTTTTCGCAATTTTGGCCCTGGATACCGAGCGCGATTCTCTGTCTGCCTTTGGTCGTGTTTGACGTAATCCGGCTAAGTAATCTGTTTGTAGGTCCCGTTTACAGACTGCGAAACCATCTTCTCGAACTAAACGCGGACCCCAACTGCACCCCTATCAAATTTCGCTCCGATGATTATTGGCAGGATTTAGCCGAACCGATACACAGATTGCAATTCGAGATACTCAGTCTACGCGCGGAGCTCGCCAAGCAGCGGCGCGCCAATCCATCGGCGATCCCCGGGGACGGTGTTGATTCGGCACCGCATGACAGGACGCCGCTCAAATCGGGCCTGCCGCCCATTGGCGCTATTTCTCCCAATTTCGTCATCTAAGTGTGGCTCAGTTGTCCCAACCGAAGATCTTAATTGTAGCTCGGTTGTCCCAACCGAATCTCAGACTCGCTTTTAGGTCGGGATGGGCTCTGCTTCTCGAGATAGCTTGCTGAGCATACTACGCAGGTTGGCTGCGAGCACGGTCATGAGAGGATCTTCACCGTCCCGCGCGGGCTTAGACGTTTCCACCTCGATCGGTTCGCCAATTTCCATAATGGCGTGCAAGGGTCGATGGATTCGCGAACGATCTGTTAAGTCCTCTTCGATGCTTTCGACGGTCTCTAGTACGCGCGTATTGGTGGGGGCGTCGAGATAGTCCACTGGATGGGAGGCAATTTGCTGAGCCATGTAGACGTCGGTTAGTTGTCCCCACAATTCTTGTTTCTCGGGCTCCGAGATGTTGGGCTGAAACAGATTCGGTACGATCGCGCTTCGCAGCGCCTTAACTCGTGGCATGATTGGCTCAGCGCGGCTGCGTCCAAGCCATTTGAGTTCCAGCGGACCAAGCAGGTGTTCAATTAGGCGCGACTGACGTTCGGAAAAATCTCCGGCTTGGGATCGTCCAAGGTATTGGATCTCCTTGAGACTGAGCATCGATTCATTGATGCGTGCAATGCGTTGCAAGAGGCTCAGTGGTCTACCGGCGTCGTGAAAAGTGAAGCGGTTTTCGATATCGTGCAGAACGGGATCGAGTGTTTTCTCGAGGTTACCTTTGAATAGGTATTTAATCGCTACGGGATGCACGACCACTTTTCCGCCATCGTGTTTGGCGCGTCTTTTGGCTGCTGTTCTTGCCAGAAACGCGACTCCGTCCAACAGCGGTTGCAGAATGTCGTTGGTGCGAAATACAGTGCCCTCGGGAAAGACAACCAAGGGGCGTCGGGCTTGCGTCAGCACGTCGACGGCTGTGTTGAGCGACTGTCGATCGACGCCTTCGCGGTATACACTAAAACCGCCGCACATCCGTATCGCGAAACCCTGCAGTCTGCTCTGTTGAAATAAATGCCAGCTCGCCATCGAGTAGATATAAACATTGACTTGCCTGGCTATCCAACCCATCGCGATCGGATCGGAATAGCGACAGTGATTGGGAGCTAAGACAATCCCGTGACCGCTGTCGATACTTCTCTGCAGGTTTTCGGCCCCGCGAACCTCATGGGACTCAATGCCTTCGCACTTTTTCAAATAGATATCTACGATGCGAAGTTTTTGGACCAGCCACGGAGCCCAATCGCCATGATGCGGTGGGATGAACTGATACGGTTTGTCTACAATGATGTTTTGCATGGCGCTGGGCTAGCCTGCATATCCACGAGGGTGCGTGCTATGCCATTTCCAGGCAGTCTCAACAATTGATTCAATGTCAATATAGCGGGGACTCCAGCCCAGTACTTTCTTGGCTAGACTGCTGTCAGCGACTAATTCTGCCGGATCTCCCGGCCGACGTTCCTCCACGGAGGTAGGGATGGGATGGCCGGTCACTTTACGACAGGCTTCGATAATTTGCCGAACGCTTTGGCCGACACCGGTGCCCAGGTTGAGTTGCAAATTGGTACCGGGTTCCAGTAGCGCTAACGCTTTCAAGTGGGCGTCGGCCAAGTCGTCCACGTGAATGTAATCGCGTATGCAAGTTCCGTCGGGAGTGGGGTAGTCTTCTCCGAAAATTCCGATCTTTGCTCGTTGGCCTAACGCGGTCTGCAAGACCAACGGAATCAAGTGGCTTTCGGGGTCATGGTCCTCGCCAATGTCGCCATCTGGGCTCGCACCAGACGCGTTGAAGTACCGCAGTGCAGCGCAGCCGAAGCCATAAGCTTTGGCGTAGTCGGTTAGCGCGTGCTCAAATACTAGTTTCGTAAATCCATACGGATTAATGGGAAGCTGCAGAGTACTCTCGGAAATTGGGATGATCTCCGGCTGTCCGTAGGTGGCGGTCGTACTGGAAAAAACAATTCGCCACACACCCGACGCGCGCATGGCTTCCAGCAGTTCAAGCGGTGCACTGACGTTGTTTTGGTAGTACATGGCGGGTTGGGCCACCGATTCGCCAACTAATGCAAAGGCAGCGAAATGCATGACCGCCTCGATGCCATATTGGCTAAATACACTCTGAAGCTTGCGTCGGTCGGCCAATTCACCCTCAACGAAAACTCCCTCGGACACACTTTGCCGATGTCCACGCGATAAGTTGTCGTACACGACGACTTCGTGACCGCTGCGCACCAATTGCCTCACCGTATGAGAGCCTACGTAACCCGC
>JBGSTP010000149.1:0-5687 GCA_041736515.1 Pirellulaceae bacterium | reverse complement strand
CGTGGGAGACAATACACGATTTCTGAGGTCGTCTTTCGCGGCGATCCATGAGATCCTCGATCGAGTTGACGCATTAGTAGAAAAATGCGACGACTTCCCCGAGCTTGCCGACAGTGCGCACGCAGTGCGGGAAGCCTATCGAAGCGCGGACCTGGAGTTTTTGAAAGATGAAATACCGCTGGCCATCGATCAAACTTTGGCTGGAGCTGAAACGGTAGCTCGGATTGTACGCGCCATGAAGGTCTTTTCGCACCCTGGTGCCCAGGAGTTCCAAGAAACCAACTTGAACAGCTCCCTGGAAAGTACGCTCACGATATCTCGCAGCGAATGGAAATACTGCGCGGAGATTGAGACCGATTTCGATCCACAGCTTCCATCGATCCTCTGCATGCCAGGTGAACTCAATCAAGCGTTCTTGAACTTGATCGTCAACGGCGCACATGCCATCGCCGCGAAATCCGATCAGATCGGCAAGCTGAAGGTCCGTACGCGCGGCGAGCAGGATTGTGTTATCGTTGAGATAAGCGACACTGGAACGGGCATACCGAAGGCGATTCAGAACCGAGTTTATGATCCTTTTTTTACAACCAAAGGTGTTGGCAAAGGCACTGGGCAAGGCCTGTCCATCTGCTACCACGTAGTTGTTGAAATCCACTCGGGGAAGTTGTCGTTTGAGTCGGTTGAGGGCGAAGGCACGACTTTTCGCATAGAACTCCCTTTGGATCCGCGCGGAAAGGCGAAAGAGGGAGCCTTCGATGAATAGTCGAATTCTGTTGGTCGATGACGAGATCAATCTGCTGCAGTCGCTGCGCAGGAATCTACGTGGACGCTACGATCTAACATTAGCGGAAGGCGGTGTTGCCGGCTTGGAACAAATCAAGTCGGGCGGGCCGTTTGCGATGGTCATCAGCGATATGCAAATGCCCGAGCTGGATGGCCTAACACTGCTGAGGAACGCAAGGGACTTAGCTCCCGATACTGTGCGAGTAATGCTAACGGGCAATGTAGACCAGCAGACCGCTGTGACTGCCGTAAATGATGGTGCAATTTTCCGCTTCCTCAACAAGCCATGTCCTGTTGAGAAGCTGGCCGAAGTCATGGATGAAGGTTTGCGTCAGTATTCATTGGCTATAGCAGAGAAGCAGTTGCTATCGCAAACCTTGACTGGCTCGGTGACAATGATCACTGAATTGATGGCCATTGCCAATCCAGTGGCCTTTGGCCGAGCGGGTAGGCTGCGCGCTCTGGCAAGACGTGTGGCGGACCACTTTGAATGGGCCGATGCGTGGCAATTCGAAATCGCAGCCATGCTTTCACAAATCGGCAGCGTGGGCGAGAGCAGCGTAGAGCATGACGTGTGCGACGAACAGTTGTTGAAGAGTCAGGCAGAGCTCAGCAGTTCACTTGTTGGCAGAATACCAAGGCTCGAACGCATAGCAGCCATGATTGGGCAGCAGTACGACCAAGAGTCCTCCGCAGAACAATCGCTGACGGTTAGAAACGGTGCCAGGCTACTGCGCATACTGTGCGAGTATGACCAGCTGCAGGCATCGCAGTCGCTCACTCAAACGATCCAGAAAATGGAATCGGCGGTCGGAAAGGCCTACGACGCCGAGATTTTCAAAGGATTCGTCGACGTACTTTTCGACGCCATGGATTTTAGGTCGCTCCAGGTTCAAGAGCTGCAGCCGCGGATGATTCTCGAGGAAAACGTCGTCAACCGCAGCGGAGACATTTTGATTAGCAAAGGCCACGAGCTGACCGATAGCCTCATCCAACGTCTAATCAGTTTCCGACGCAACTCAGTTGGAGTGCGCGAACCCATCGCCGTGCGCTGTCCAGCTTTCATTTCCAACAAAGAATTGGCAGCGGCCCATTAGGGCTTCTGCTCTTGCAATTTGGCCGCCCAACGGATGGCTTCGAGGACGTGCTGGCGGCCGAAGGGTGTTTCAAGCGAGCGTAGGTCGTGACCTAATTCTGTATAAAAGAAACGCCCGCCTCCATTCTCGTGCAACCATGCGATAGGGTGATCCTTGCCCATCGCCTGACCACCGCGTGTTACAAAAAGTTCGCGGACTGGTGTGTAGGTCGACTCATCGACGCGTAGCAGTACTTTGAAACCAGGCAGACCAGTTACACAGCGATCGTGATTGGTCCAATCCGCCTTGTAGAGAAACGATTCGCCGTGCCCTTTGACTGTAGGATGGTCGATGGCAGCAGGATCAACCATCACGCGTGCCTCCATGAACTCGGAGTCGCTGTTAAAATCGCATCCAGCCAACTCATTGAACCACTTCCACTCCTTTTGATGAACCAATGCCGCGTGCAAAGCAACTATTCCGCCGCCTGCCGCATACCAGGCTGCAACCTTATCGCGCTGCGACTCGTCGAGAAGCTTGGTTAGCTCATTGCTATTGTTCATTACTAGAACTTGGTATCGATCGAGTAATGCAGTCAGGTCTTTGGGGGTCTCCGTTACATCTACTTGCATTCCCAGATCGTCGGAAAGCCGAGCCAACCAACCACTGATGGCAGCGGTTTCGGGATGCCGATACCAACCGGTTCCAGAGAACACCAAGACGCTGCCAGTATGCTTCGGACCGCGATCCGGTTTGGCGTCGTTCTCATGAGCCAATACGCTCGACTCGCACATCAGCACACTGGACAAAATCAATGTAAGCCAACAAAAATTCTGACGCCCCATGTTATTCCCGCTTTAAAAAAAGGTTTGTTTGCGTTGAGTTCCTGCATATCGAAGCATGCTAGTTCGTGTTTTGTTTTACTTTTCGTTTGACTTTGGGAGCAGGCTTTTCCGTCTCCTCGGCTGGGTCAGGCGCCACCAAACCATCGTCGGGCTGATTCCACATGCGGTGCGGATCATTGAGCTTTCGCATTTCATCAAGCAATAGAGCTTCCATTTCCTTCAGCTTGTCCGCATATCGCGCATCGCCGGCCAAGTTAATTTGATTCGCCGATGGCTGCACACGGGTCAATCCAACGACTTCCGGCGCATGATGTTCGATCAAGAACTCGCTGGGATTATCTGCTAGGTTGAACAGTTGCTGTTGGCGAACTTGCCCATCCAGGACATCGAACTGGACTAACTTCCAATCGCCCTTGAGTACGCTGCGCATGCCAGGCTTGGTGCCACCACAGTAGCAACCGTACATAACATCTCGAATAGTCTGCTGCTTACCTTCGAGCACGGGCTTGAAGCTTATGCCTTCGTTCGTCTTGCGCGCAGGGATTTCCGCCAAATCGCACAGTGTCGCGAGCACATCCAAAAGATAGATGTTGCCCGGCACACGGTCGCCAGGCTTTACGCCTGGACCTTTGACGATGAAGGGAACTCGCCACGTATGTTCGTAGAGATTCTGTTTTCCCTGCAGTCCGTGTCGTCCAATCGCCATGCCGTGATCGGCAGTGTAGAAGATGTAAGTATTTTCGAGTTCGCCCATCTCTTGGAGTTTTTCTAATACACGCGCGATTTGGATGTCAATGTTCTCGCTGCAGGCGAACTGTCTGCCAGTCTCATTTCGAATCGTAGGTTCATCCCGCTTTTTCCAAACACCGCTAACCTGCTCTTCATCACGAAGCCCCGGTTGTCCATGAGGAAACGGATGCTGCGGCAAATAACCAATCGGCAAAGCAGGTTGTTGATCGTTGGCAGGTGGTGGGTTGTCTTTGTCCGTATGATTGACCGCACCGTACTTCGCCAGCAATTCAGGTTTGCCATCGCGTGTGTCGTGGGGGTGCGAGAATCCGAAGTAAATCAAGAACGGAGACCTGGCTGTTTTGCGCTCGCGCTCCTGCAAATAGTTCAGGACTTGTTCGGCGTGCCAGTGGCTGCCGGTTTCGTCTGTATCACCTCGCTTGGTTGCATCATGCCGGACGGTGAATTTCTTGTTGGCCTCTTCGTAGGAATTGCCATTCTTGCAGGTTCGCATCGTGTCGTAGCCAGCCTGATTGAAGACCGCAGCCAAAGTATGGTCAGCCAGATCAGGTGGTACGAGTAACGGGTTGCTGGAGTTTGGATTGTTCTTACGTCCCCGGTCGGGAATGTGCCAAAGTGTTCGTCCGGACATAACCATATGTCGGGAGGAAGTACAGACAGCGCCTACCCATGCGCCCATATGTCGCGCGGATTCAAAGACCATGCCTTGGGCAGCTAATTTATCCAAAGTTGGTGTCTGCAACTCGGATTTGGGGTTGTAGACTCTCAGATCAAAGGGCGATTGATCATCCACGATGATGAACAAAATGTTGGGGCGTTTGTCGGACTGGGGCTGTGCCTGGACGCTCGAGGAGTGTGCGAACGAGCTCGCAAGCAGTACGGCGATTGCATAGAGGAATTTGAACTGGGTAGTCATTGAACCTCGCCTTCGAATAGTTGTGGGGGGGCGAGTATTATGACACAAATTTGGCGGGGCTGAACACTACGGCCCGAATTCCGCTGACCTCAGTGCGATGCGGATTGCTGCAGGCTTGCTCATAAGTCTAGAAACGAAGAAAGGCCGACTGTGGCGTCGGCCTTTCTCGATTGGCGTCGATCCGTGGGATTACCAGAGGTACTCACCACCTATGGACCAACCTTGGTAGAGTACTTCGCCGTCGATATCGATGAACGGAAAGCGATTGATTGTGTGAGCACCACTGCCAATTGCATTATTGATATCTCGAGTATTGAAGTTCTCTGGAGCCAGAGCGACATTGTCGACATACAGCAGGTTGTAGGAAGTCTTGATCGACCACGAGTAGCTGAGTCGATAGACCGACGAAACCACCAACTCGCCTAGGTACGCAGTTCTGCCATCCTGAAGATGTTCGCGAGCACTTGGGATGGAGTTGGCAACGATCTGTGATTCAACTTCTGCGTGGTTGCCAAAAATACCGCCTTTACCCTCGACACCGACCTGCCAACCAGGAACCAGATTCAACCAGTAGTCTCCGCCAATTTGGAAACCGGTCAATTGATTGCGAGTTCGCGTGTCGTGGTCGAAGAAACGCAGCTGGTCAAACGTGAACGTATTGTTGTTGGAGCCAACTGCACGGAATCCGAATCGTTCGTCCAAGTCAAAGTATCGCACGCCGGCCATCCACGAGCCCTGGCATTCCGTGAAGGGACTAGCAAAGCGACGGCGGTAGTTGACTTCACCATTGTGAATCTCCGAACTGTAGTCGATCGTGTGAATGAACGAGCGATCCGTATCGTCAAAGCCACCGACTGGTGCCGAGCCAAACAGACTGTAAACCGAGTACAGTGTTGGCAAAGCCGGAGGAATAATTTGTGCAGTCCTGCTAGAGTCCCAATTGTTGAGACCAAAATAGCGAGCTTCCAGGTTGGCGCCGGGGCCGAGCTGCAGAGCCGCAATGAGCTCCAAGCCATATCGAATCTTGTCTAAGCTCAAATCGGAAGTGCTGAGAGCATTGGTCAGCGGAGGTGTGGGAGGAATTGTATTGCCAAACTGGCTGACGAGATAAGATTTCGCGAACTCGCCAGTCGTTAGATTTCGATCTGGGGTTGCAAAACCGCCGAAATTCGTTGTTCTCGCTAAGCCGATCGTGCCTGCGTAAAGGTCAAACCAGCGCTGAGCGCCTTGCCCGCCTTCGCTGTAAGGTGCGAGCGGTCCAAGTATTCCTAACAAGGCTCCGTTAGATAGACAGCCGTTGCCAGTACCGCAGGCTCC
>JBGSTP010000140.1:0-38677 GCA_041736515.1 Pirellulaceae bacterium | reverse complement strand
TGCATCCAGCTACGAACGCATTCACCGCAGCAACCTTGTGGGCATGGGCATACTGCCGTTGCAGTTCGCTGACGGAGCGAACTGCAAATCTCTTGGTTTGACCGGCGAGGAGGCATTCGACATCGTTGACGACGGAGAAATCCTGAAACCGCGTGGCATCGTGACAGTAACGGCTACAAGCTCCGCTGGCACAGTAACTCGGTTCGAAGCCTCAGTGAGAATTGATACGCCCGTTGAACTCGACTACTACTACAACGGAGGCATCCTGCCTACAGTTCTCCGCAAGCTGGCCCAATCATAACTACTTTACTGTCCCGAACCACGACGGTTGCGATCTATCTGCGCGTAGGCGTTTTAATTGGACCCCATTGTTATTTTGGACAGGAATTCAAAAAACGCCTTTTTGCGTGGCGAGTTAATACCCCAGTCCACTGGAGGCGACTGATACCCGTTCTCCAGCGACTCGCCTTTTCGACGATAGTCAAACCATCCCCAAGAAACATGCGAGGCTACCGCTGAGGCGAAGTTATTAGCCGGCTGATCGAACATTTCATGATCGTCCTCGTTGAACAGAATGGGCATGGGGCGATAACCTTCGACGGCTCGCGTCTGATGAATCATTTCAGTAATTCTGGCGGGATCCTTGACTCCATTGCCATGGACCAAAATAAAATCGGATGCCTTCACTACGTTGGGAGTTGGAATTGTTCCGCCTCCGTAGCTAGTGCCCACTAACAATCGCCGGCCATCTTTCTGCTTCGCCGCTACGCGCTCGATTAACTCATGAACGCGGGCAGGACGAAGAATGTCGTGATCGTAGGCCTTTACATCAGATTCGTTGTTCACTTCTACTAACACATTCTGCCAACCGCCGTCGAGCAACCACTGAGTCGCTTCGTCTGTTGCGCGAATCACTGCCGCCTCGTCCTTTACATTCTGATCCTGACCAAAATAGAAGTAACCCAAGATGATCGCCATACCGAGATCATCGGCGGCATCGAGGACTCGCTTCATCCGTTTTGCATACTCGGGACGCAAGCTACCGTCGCTTGCAAATGCGCCTGTGAGCCATGGTTGACCTTTGGAGTAGCCTTCAGGCGAGCCACCTTGAAAATTTACGGTTACCGCCAACAGACCATGAGCCTTCCACGAAGGCATGGCTGCAATAAACTCGCTCACATTTCGTTCAGCATCCCATTTCTTCGTATCTTGGTAAGCCCAGAGATCAACCGTCTCGGGATTCAGATCATCAAAGACAGCTTGCACCATGCGAGAATTCATCAACAGTCCCTCGATGCGATGGCCATTCCACACACGTCCCGCGTATGTCGGCTTGCCATTAATATGAAAATCTTCGCCGACGATTGTCAACTTTGTCTTGGCGGATGATTGTGCTTGCACCGACTGAGCCAAGGGCAAACACAGGATCAAAGCGCACACCAAACTTGCTGCAGCATTCATAAAAACTCCTCTTGGGGGTTGGACCAGATGGACACAGGGATCGCCAGATTATACTGCACGCTCCACCAAATTTCTTCTTGTTGATTGAAATAGCCATGGGGCATCGGCTGCCAAATTTCTAAAGCTTGGCTTCCTGGCAAGGCGCGGCCAATCCGGGGCGTGTGGATGCCTTAACGAAGATAGTTGATAAGCCGACTGGCCATACTTAGTACCAGAAAAAAGCCGCACATGTCGGTAATGGTGGTAAGCAACGGGCCTGAGGCCACGGCAGGGTCTCGGCCAAATCTACGCAGCAGCAGCGGTATCACACCTCCTATCGAGACAGCGACGATGGTATTGAGCGCGAGCGCACCTCCGACAACCAGCCCAAGCACCAGATTGCCTTTCCACACCCACGCGATTAGCCCCAACAACACTCCCACCGCAACTCCATTAATCAAGCCGACGGAAACCTCTTTGAGCCAAACGCGCCAGACATCGCGAGTATTTACGATACCGAGCATTAATTCGCGAATGGAAACTGCCACCGATTGGTTTCCTGAGCACCCACTCATATCTGAAATAATGGGAAGGAATGCGGTGAGCGCTATCGCGGCAGCAAGCGTGCTTTCAAAGTGACTGATGATCGCGGCGGCAAGCAAATTGAGCACAATATTCAAGGTCAGCCAGCTCAAACGCCCTTTAGCCCGCTCCCATAGTGGCATCGCCCGAATTTCTTCACCGCTCACGATTCCCTGACGACGAAGCATGGATCGATCCTGCTGCTCAATCCATGCTTGATCCACGTCTGCCCGCTGCACGACTCCCAGCAACGCACCGTCGTCGCCAATTACAGGCACCCCCAGAAAATGATGTTGCTGAAAAAACCCATGCAGCGCATCGAGCGGCAAATGGTCCGAAACCGAAAGTGGATTGGGAATCATGATCTCACGAATGACGCGCGACCTATCCCCGAGCAATAGATCCCGCAATCGCAGTACTCCCAGCAACCGCCCCTGTTGATTACAAACGTAAGCGTATTGGATTTGATAGTCGCGATACTCGTCTGCGCCCGCTTGCAGATCCTCCACAACCTGAGTAACGGTCCAGTGCTCTGGATACCTCAAGAGTTCGGTGACCATCAAGCCACCCGCTTCATACTCTTTGTATTCCTTTAGCTGTCGGACCGACAGGACGTCGCCCGGTTGCATATGGCGAAGAATGGCCTCTGCATCCTCCTCATCGAGATCCCCCAATAAATCGGCTTGTAGATCGCTAGGAAGTTCGTCGAAAACAGCCGCCGCTTGATCAGGCTGCGCCTCCTCCAGCAACTGAACCGCCTGAACGGCTGGCAACTGTTCAACCAGATCCGCAGCACTTTCCGCGCCAATGAGATCAATCAAACTCCCGCGTTGTTCGTCGTCGAGCCTCGAAACGGCCCGAGCCAACTCGGCCGCTGAATGCATTTCAATGAGTTTTTCGATCGACTCTGCGTTTTTTTCTTCAACCAACCGTGGCAGGATGGCTTCTAATCGCTGGTTATCTGAAGCATCATGTGTTGTCACAGTATTATGTCCAAGCTATGTATATTCATGGTTTTACGAGAATTTAGTGCCACGCTTTTAATGCATTGCTTTTTGAGTAGGTTAGCCCCTCCCCGGAGCATCGAATACACTGCAACACGAAGACGCCTCACAAGGCCGAATCTCCCTTAGAGAGAGTGTTTGACGCGAACCGCAACTAAAACGATGTCAGGATGAAGCTGGCAGCACTCGACAAAGTAAGTTAGCTCCAGCCTAAAAAAACGATTCTAACCTAACAATCCATCTATGGACTTGATTAGGGGTGCAACTGAATCACGTGTTTTTATTCGCCCCACCAATTTCAGATTCATGTCATGCCAATCGAGTTTGCTTGCAAAAACTGTACAAAACTGTTACGCGTTCCCGATGGTACACAGGGCCAATCGTGCGAGTGCCCAGCTTGCGGGCGCATCCTATTAATACCCGGCGCTGTCTCTAACGCAAAGAGCAAAACGGGTGCTCGCAAACCCATGCAGCAGCTCACAATTCCATGCCCCCAATGTCGCTTTGAATTAAGGTGCGACGCCTCGCTGTTAGGCACCAAAGGACAATGTCGCAATTGCAGCACAATCTTTACTATTTCCGAGCATGTTTCCGCGGTAGCAGCTGCGGAAGATACTTCCGCTTTGGTGTTTACCTGTCCCAAATGTGACCAGCTGTTTGCCGGACAAACCGAAATGGAGGGGCGCAAGGGCAAGTGCCATGCTTGTGGCGAGGTGTTCATCATTTCGCTGAAACCTGCTGAACTCAAGGCCGCAAAATTCAATCCCAACAGTCCCAATGGCACGAGGGCAACTCCTGCGATCTCCGAAACTACTAACGCTGCAGCCCAGCGTCCTCGACCGCCACAACCACCTGCACCTAATTCGTCGCCGACGAGCTCTCGAAAAAGCCCACAAACCAAAGAGAGACAGTCGCAACAAATAGATGCACCGACACGCACCGCGAATGAGACCGGCTTGCAGTTTTGTTGTATTCAATGCAATGGTATCATGGAGGTTCCAAGATCTGCCATCGGACAATCGACGCAGTGCCCTTACTGCCAACAGATTCAGACGATTCCCAGCTCGCCCGAGTCTTCAAAGACCACTCAATTGGATTCGATGAATGCGACCAATGCTCGGGTTCAGCTAAACGGGGTGCAAGGCTACGGGGAGCGTACTGCCCAACACCAAGACCCTTGGGCAGAGCTGGGCGATTCGAATGGCCCCATAGGTACGCCAGCAATATTCAACGCACAACCCGGAGCTAACACTTGGAAGACACAGTCAGTTAAAAAAACTAGCGACTTCACTTTTTCGAATGCGTTCAGTCGAACATTTCAGTCGCTGTTTCCGAGCTGCTTGATCGCTTCGGCAGTTTACATTGTTGTGTCGGTCTGCACATCCGGCCTAATGTTATTTGTTGTGCCATTACTTGCCATCTCCTTGGGGGCCATACTGGGGATCCCGCCACAGTCCACGGAGAGTACCTGGGTCGTCATGGGGTCCTTTGCACTTTCCGCTATCCCAGTACTGCTGCTGGGAAATGCGGCTCTATGCATGACCTGCAAAGTGGCCCTACATGCAATGCGAGGCCAGCCAATCAGCCCACCATCCGTTTTTCAAATCGGTAGCATTTTTGGCGGTACGCTCGTCGTTCTCCTTGGTTGGACAGCATTCATCATTGCTTTCCAGTATATTTCGCAGTCCATTGTGACGAGCATGGCCCGAGCGGGACAAACGGATTCAGCCCTCGTCGTATTAATTGTCCTCTTCTTGTTCTCGGGACTACTCAATGCGCTCCTCTACTGCATGCTCGCCTACGTTCCGTTTGCACTGCTGGATGGACAATCGCTCAGTAGGGCCATAAGTACTTCGAGCGGTATTTTCTATGGCAATTTTTTCAAAATCATCGGCATAAACTTGTGTGGTTGCCTACTATTTGTGTTCGTTTCCACACTCACCTGCGGTTTTGGTTTCATCGTGCTGGTAGGTTCGCTAGCCTATCTCAACGCAGCAGTTTATCAATTGGCCAACCGCACGTCCTAGCATTATCGAGCAAGCAAGACACAACCAGACATTCCTCCGCGCTCTCCGCCACTCCGGTTTTTTGAAACGTGCTCGTACGCCGCTGCACAAACTGCACAATTTTTTTGCAGACAGTAAACGCGGAGACAGTAAACGCGGAGACGGGGAGGCACGCGGAGTTTTAAAGCCTGCCAGGTACCAGTCGAGCAACGATATCTGGCTACATTAATTCTTAGATGCTAATTACCCTATGAAAGCCGTGAATGGTTACGAATACTTCACAGCGTTCAATTGGGTGACGTCGTGTGCGTAGGCAATCGAAATCGCAATAGATTTTCGCGATAATGCACCTCGCGGGGATCCATGCGCACGCAGTCACGCATCGTGTTCAGCGCTGCATCGATTCTACCTGCGCGAAAATGTATCTCCGCGAGAGTATCGAGGAAGATGGCTGAGTTCGGCGCCAATTCCACGGCTCGCTGCGACAGTTTCAAAGCCTCAGGCAGCTTACGATCACACTGTGAGTACATCCAAGCTAGATTGTTTAGGGCAGTCGAGTCATTCGGCCAATCCTTTATTTGTACCTCCATCACGCGCTCATAGGACGCGAAAATCTCCTCGGCAATCTCTTTTTCGCCTGCCTTCAGAAGCAGTGGATAGCACTGACAAACCATTTCGACATCCTGTGGCTGCAGTCGTTTTGCGACCTCGACATGGTGTCGAAATCCAGGCATGTCCTGATTGGCGATACAGACGATAGATCGCGATAGCTTTTCTTTCTGGGCAGAATGCCGCAGAGAACTATAGTAACCATTGCTCAACATATACTGCATTGAGCTGGAAAAGGGCTGCATGGATTCAACCCATGCGGCGCGGAGTACGTCCGCCTTGCGTCTGAAATCACCCTTTTCTTCGAGAATGTCTGCGAATTCTCCTGCCGACCAATAAACATCCATACTCCCCAAGTCTGCCAAACTAAATGCCGTCTCAGCATATTCCGCGGCGCGATCCAGTTGATGCAGGTCGACGAACTCACGAGCAGCTTGAAGATAGTTGTAGCCTTGGTAAAAACGGGTCGTGGCCAAAGGACGGAGCCAGCGGGCTTGCTCCAATGCCTGAGCCTTGCCAAATTGACCGCACAGTAGCAGCGTTTGGACCTCCTCTGCGTAAGCAAACTGGGGATTGTTACCTGAGTGCCGCACCGATTCCAAAAGCGGTAGCGCCTCCTCGGGCTTACCGCGTTGCACCAAAATTCTGGCGGCTTCGGCCCAGTGGAGGTTAACCGACGTCGACTGCCCAAAGCCAGGCGCAAGGTCCACCATCAACAGATCCAATGCGAGCTCGCTATCTCCCAGGCCGGTTGCAATTTTAGAGATTGCGATGAGTTGGTCGGCAGTCATTTGCCGCTCTGATAACAGTTCGACAGAGCGACGCAACCAAGCGGCTACCACCGACTGCCAAGCGTCACCCAAGCCAGCGCGATCGAAGACATAGAGCCGCTCTAAATTGAGCCACTTAGTTGCCTCGTCGTCCCCGGGAGCGGACTTCCACAGCGTTTCTGCAGCTTCTTCGAATTCGGGAAACAGCCCCTTCAATACTTCGGCCTGACACTCGTTGGACATGCGTTGGAACTCAAGCTTGGCGGCTTGTAAAGTCATGTGCCGTGCTTCCGCGCGTCCCAACCAAGTCAACAGCGTTCTCCACAATTCATGCTGCTTGCCGCGACTTTGCCGGGCAAAAACAATCAATTCGTCTAGGATCTGTTGCGCATTCTCGCGAAATCCTAGGCTAGTAAGCGTACTGCACACGCGAGCGCAATCTTCAAACGACTGATAGTCGGGGCCGCGCTGCGCAAGATTCTGTTTGATCGAAGACTTCTGTTCTTCAAACCACTCGCCAAAGTTCGACAGATCCACTTTTAGACCTAGCGCTTCCAGCGCTTTTCGGTGGTTGTTGCCGGCAAGATAGAAACTAAAGGCTGCGACGGCATCCTCCTGCTGTAAGTATTCCTCGACGGCCTGGACACGACCACAGAAAAACAGAGCAGATAGAAACTGATTCTTGCTGGCCTGCCCCCCTTGACCGCCTTGATCAATTTCAAAAAGAATCCGTAATGCAGAAGCGGCTTGCGCCTCCTCGCCTGCCTCGGCAGCACCTTCTTGGCTTTCAGACGATGTCCTCAAGAGATCGTCCCAAATCTGCTTCGAGCCAGCATAGTCGTTCGCAACTTCGTGCAAAGCGGCATTCACGGCCATTTGCGATACATTCTTCGAACGCCCTGCGAGTGTGGCCATTATCGGTTCATCAAGAACGCGATCCCATCGTCCACTTCGTGTAATTAGCGGAACCTGCATAACCGCGGGCGTTTTTACGTCCAGAGCGGCATCTACCTGGCCAGCAAAAATTAGTTTTTGGGATGCAGAGAATGCATCTGGCGTGTCAATATCCAAGCCCGCTTTGTGGGCAATCCACACATTCTGTGGCGGAGTTGTCGCTTGTCGTACGATTGGCCAAGCTAACGCTGGATCCTCCTGATCTACCGCCACATCAACTAGCCTCCCGAGCAAGAAACGACCGTAAGGATCCTGAAACTTCTGCAGCAGTTCCGAGTTTTCACGAAGCATGCGTTCCGCAATGGGCCAATACTTCATCTCACACAGTTCAAGGATCGCTTGCGGCGAAGGATTGCTGAGGACATCAAGTAGTTTCGCCGATTCGTGCTGACGCTCTGGTGCGAAATTTAGTTCGATCAATGTTTCCAGAATTGCCGCTGCTTCAGCAACACGCCGAGAGGGCGAATCTTTGGCCAATGAAACCAGGGGCAGTGCCGATCGACCTGCTTTCCAGAGCTGCAAGAATGCCTCGCGTCGAATAGAGAATTCGGCTGATTCCAGCTTGGAAACCCAATTCGCCAATTCAATCTTGACGATTGGCGATGGTTCCAAACTCTCCTGCGTCGCAGGACTATCGGCGTACAGGACCAGTGAATGAATGCTCAGCAATAGCCCTACGAAAATCGCAGTAAACGATGTGGTTGAATTACAGCTCATATTTGCGTGATTCCCTTGCTAACTTTCAGTTGCATTCTACACCGAAAGCCCGCATCGCACTGCCTGTTAAAACTCTTTGCGGGAAACATAGAAACACGAAACACCAAGTACTACAGCGACAAAGACCAAGTTACTGATGACGGGTGTCCAAATGTCGACCTCCATTTGAACAGCTTCCAGGTCGTTAGTCATTAGACTCAGAGCTTGCGAATTATTCCCCGATAAGGCGTACGCCATGGCGGTATCGAGCGCCGCTGGCTTGGGATTCAACAGATAGATTGGCCGCACGGCCCAGCGAAAAATCATCTCCAACGTGGCTGGCTGTGGCACGTACAGTTCCTCCACCGTTGCAGAATTGACGTCCAGAAGGCAAACCGAACTGGGCTTCACTCCCAGCCAAACCTTACCGCTCGACTGCCAGTGCATGCAGGTACATTTCCCTGCAAAAGCCGAACTAATCTCGGTCACGGCACCCGTCTGGCAGGTGAGCTTCAGCAAATCGCCCGAGTGAGTAACAATCGCTAAGTCCTGAGTAGCCGGAATCCACTGGAGCTGCCGCACTTTCTGATTGTCCGGTAACTCGACTTCCCTGTGAGGCCTCAATTGGCTATCGAGTATTGTTATCGGCTGATTGTCCCGCACCACAACGCAGTACCGTTCGTTCATTTGCACGAGCGCTGCTTCAGTACCGTCGCCATCCAACCGTGTGCTATTGACTATCTCGAGCTTTCCGGAACGCAGTGCAAAATGGTCCAAACTGCCTGAACTGTAAATGATGCAGCCATCATTGGCTTGTGTCGGCGATGCAGCTGTGTTAGCGCCCACAAAATAGTCCCGCGGAGCAATGTTTTCAAAAGCATTGGTTTGGGGCCACGGCAACTTGAAACCGAACAAGCCATTCTTGCTGCGCTCCCGAGCATCGAGCTGATCGAGATCGAGTTTGAATAGTCCGCCGCGGCAAACCGCTAGGATCGTGTCGCCAATTTCAATGATGTCGAAAAGCTGCTGTGGCAGCTCAGGGCCTAGTTCACTCGGCCACACGGGTTCCTCTCGAGCCTTTGCGGCTGTCTTGGGAGAAACATCCGATGCATCCGCATGTTCTCCTTCTGCCTGAGGTTTCAAATGAATCACAGCTAATTTGCGAGAACGCGCCTGAAGACCACCAAATGGTGTTTGAAAAAACGCCTTGGTTAGGATCAGCTCGCGTTTCGGATCGTAAATGGGACCAAATGTGCGCGCCGGCCCTCTCACTTCGTTCTGGATCGCGGGTTGCCAAACGGAAAACTGAGCATTCCAAACCCCTAATCCACCGCGCTCGTTTACCACAAGCACATTTTCGTTCACCTTTCGCACTCGACTCATCTGTGTCAGTAACTCGGATTGAGGCAGCAGCGCATCATGCATCGCGCCGATCGAAAAGCAAAACAGCCAAAACACCATGCAGACAACAACGCTGACGATCGCATTACCCCAAATCAGTCCAGCAAGGGCGGAAACACTGTAGAAAATAATGAAGACAAACATCAGGATCGGAATGCATGCCAGCAAGCCCTGATTCCAAATTTCAAACCTCAAGCCGGCAATGAAGTAGAGACCAATCAACACAAACGTGATGTTTACCAGTACGAACACGCAGCCGCCAAAAAATTTTGCCAAGTACAGCCAGATGCGGGAGATCGGCTTACTGAGCAAGAGATGGAGCGAACCGGAACGGAATGTCTCGGGGATAATTGGGCTCGTAACCACGATAGCCACGAATACGGCCAAAATCCCCAATCCTAGTTTGATGATGGTGCCGAGCAGGATTGGTTCAAAAAACTGCTTGATCTGCCGTCGATTTACCGGCAACGGATCAGCAATTTTAAAACCTGCATAGCCAACCCATAACTGCTCGCCCTGGGGGCGGTTTAACTCGAGCGGAAACGCCAATTGCAGCAATTCTCGATTGAGCTCCTCTATTTCTGCAGGGCTGATCGAAGCATTTTCTGCGGCTGCAATCAAGGGTGCAAGTCTTTCGCGACGCTGTGCTGTTGGAAACGCCTCCTCAGAATAGAGTTCCCGTACCGCAATCACCTTATTCAACTCTTCTGCCAACTCGCTCTGCGAGAACTGCCTTTGCCTCTGCGCATCGTCATCGAGAACGATCTGCTTGAGTTTGGCGATAAAGCTCGCATCGAGCCTAGCAGCGACGGCTCGTGCGGAGTCCCCCCCCTGCCCTTTGACCGCCTTCGCCAGATTTTCGACGAGCTGAGACCTATTGTCGATATCCACGCTCGACAGCTTGTAACTTCGTTCGGTGATGTAGCCGAAGGGTGCCAACCCACACAGCACCAAGGACCAACCGAGCAGCAGCGCCCATAACACGCGATTGCCAAGCGCTTCCCAGAATGAGTCAATTAAAATGGCAAGGTAGGGCTTCATGATAACCACAAAATTTGAGCGATTGAGTGTTTGAATATTGCCTAGAGTCGACTACAGTCATTCAGTCCGAGTTGACCGCCGATAGAAAAACTTCTTCCAGCGTGGGCCTAGTTCGCTCGAGCTTCAAAATACTAATATTTAACTGTCGTATTTGATCGACCAAATCATTGATCTCAGATTGTGAATCGGCAGCCGACGAAAACTGCCATTTGGAATCCGGCAGAGCGAGCATTTCGCATTCGCGCACACTACGAAGTTGGTCGAGCGCGTTGGCGTCTCCAACCAGTTCCATTCGAACTCGCAATGTGAGCGCCCCATGAAACTTCGTTGTCAGCTCATGCGGCGTTCCCACGCCACGTAGCGTGCCGCCAGCCAAAATAGCAACTCGATCGCAAACCAGCTCCACTTCTTGTAATATATGGCTGTTCAGAAAGACGGTCTTCCCCTGCGCGCGAAGCTCGGTTATCAGCCTACGAATCTCGGAACGTCCCACTGGATCTAAACCATCGGTCGGTTCATCCAAAATCAAGAGCTCTGGTTCATGCAACATGGCTTGAGCCAATCCCAGGCGTTGCCGCATCCCCTTACTATACTTCCGCACCAATTCACGCTCGCGACCTGCCAAACCAACTTGCTCCAACAGTTGGCCGGACTTGGCTCGTATAGTGGCTTCAGGTACGCGGCTTAACCTGCCGTACAACTGCAGCGCACTTATGGCCGTATGGTGCGCGGGAAAGCTGAGATTTTCGGGAAGATAACCGATACGTTGGCGAGCGCTACGCGAGCCAGCCGGTGCACCGAGCAACAAAGCTTCTCCACCAGAGCTGCGCACAATCCCCAATAAGATCTTAATAAGGGTGGTTTTTCCGGCTCCATTGGGCCCCAATAGACCGAACACTTCGCCGCGATGGACGGTCAAATCCACGCCCTGCAGCGCATTAAAGTTTTTCTTGAAAATCCAGCCATCGCGATAGGCCTTGCGCAGTTGACGCACGTCAATTGCTGGAGAATCTAGCATGTCTTACTCAACCCTTAGCGAGTAGAAGATCTTGGCACATTGGAATTCGTGGCGATTTTACAGTAAGCTTGGCGGATTGCCCATTCACAGTTCGGACCTTAAGGATTCGTTGCCGCTCCGCGACTATTGGAAAAGACGCCGTAGTCGAAACTCCTAAGCGCTCGCTCGCCATCCAACAAGACGAACAATCGACCGCCTGCCAATCCGGCTTTCTTGACGGGCTTTTCGAAAATAATTCTCCAGGCCTCCGGAGGCTCCGCGCGACTCAACGCCACGCACCTCATCAGTCCATCATCTCCCGTGCTCACCAGCTCTGTGTCCGAGGGCCAAAACAAGCTTGTGCATTTTCCTTGATGAGGCTGAGCCGAATAGTCCGATTTGAGCGTTTGTGTATCCACCACAACGACGTCACCTGTCAAACTGCCAATTGCCAACTGCGATCCATCGGGAGACAGGTTCATGCAGCTGATCACTGCGCGATTGTCCAATGCGGAGGCGGAACCTACCAGAGTCTTAAGGTCGCGAGTAAGACGATGCACAAATCCGTTTCGAAGTCCGACAAAAACATCGCTGCTACCGAGTGCGAGGCATTCAATATTTCCGCGTCCCGTCGCAATGTCGGCGGCCCCACCATCGTTCCAGCTAGCATCCTCAGACCACCCCGGCAGAAAAAATCGATGTACCGTATCCGCCCCGAAAAATGGGCCATCCTGCGATGGAGTAACGGCATAGACCACGCCCGGATTGAGATCGTCGATGGCGGTTGCTCGAAAATCGCGACGCACTATGGGCGAAAATGTACCCGGCCCAGCTGATTCTTCATTTGCCCCCATCCACAGGACACATTGACCACTGTCGAGACTGCGTTCCGTCGCCAGGCCGATTCGACCGTTCGCTGACGTTTCTACGCGGGCGCTCCCTCCCAGACGAACACTCGCCTTCAACTCATATCGTTCGTTTTCCCATTGCCAGCGTTCTACCCGTTCATCGCGGTTGGTCAGAATTTGCCGACCGTCTTGGCTCCAACTAGCATCCTGCAATTGCTGCGCATGCCAAGCTATAGTTCGCTCGACAGCGGCGCCATGAATACTCCACCAACTAAGCCCCGCTTCCTCTAACTTGGCAAGTCGATAACTATTGGGCTCGAATTTGAAGCCCGGCATAACCTGCTCGGAACGTGCTTTTCTCCATACTCGTGTTTGACTGGCCAGGTTCCACAGTTCGCACCAGTGTTCCTCTCGTCGCTGTGCGCATACGGCCATGTAAACGCCATCAAACGAAATGCTCAAGTCGGTAAAATTACAAGGCATGTCGTGCGACTCCAACAGGCTTTGTCGATCCAACACCGATAACGAATCCGCATCAATAATCAAGTAATCTCGATCGTCGACGCCAATCAACAGTCGACGCTCAGCCATTAAAGCAAAACGCTGCACACGGATCGCCAAGGAACGCACAGGGGAATCGTGATCCATCGGATCCACAACAATCAGATTCTCTTTGGTGGCTATCAACAATCGATGGCTCCGCGCGTCCCACTGCGCTTGACTCACCACTCCTTTGAATTCATGGTGTCCCACCTCCGCGATTTCAGTCGCCGCTAAATCGACTACATGAGCGTGATCATTTGTCAGTACAAAAAGTCTTTGGCTAAGTTCATCAGCGGCTAAGCATTGAGGAACCGATTCTGCTTCAACTCTCCAGATCTTTGGAGGACGTGTTTCATCACTCAGGGTCCAGACTGCTAGCGTGCCTTTTTTGGTAAGCGCCGCGACACAGTCTAGCGGCTCGCTAATCAACACGTCGACAATGGAATCTTGCGCAGCGCGCTTACCTTTGTACAACGCATCCGCGAGCGAATTAAACGCAGCCTGGGCGGTCGAGAGCGGATACGTTCTCACCACAGTTCGAGTACTGGTATCGTAGAGCTGTAGCCTAAGGTAAACGTGTGCGGAAGCCTTAAACTGGCCTGCCAAGGCAAACTTCCCAGATTGACTGAATTGCAAAGTTCCAGGTCGGAAGGCCTGATTATCGTCCGACGGAAAGTCTTGCACCAACTCCTCTGCCACCATTAATTGCAATTCCGCGCTGCGTCGCCAAGCCGAATCATCTGTATCGTTCGGTGGTTCGCGCAGCCCGCTCAGTTGCTCGCGTGCCAACTTCAACCAACCCGGGGGATTAAGAATCACCAGATTCTCGAAGGCCGACCGCTGACGAAAGTACTCGCTCGCACTCGCGCGAGACACGGCTAACTGTCGACTTGATTCGGCCTCTCGCGCCTGCGATTGGGCCGCTTGCTTCCGCAATTCTTCTGCCGACAACTTTACTTCTGTGGCAAGCCGATTCGCCCGCTCCACCTTCAATTCGAACCGCATCCAGGCCAGTACCATTGCTGCACAGGCCGCAATGAGAACGGTCGATGCAATCGCCGCCGCCTGCGTACGATGCTTGCGCACCCACCTGCGACAATTATCCAACCAAGGCTCGGCATAGGCATGGACGGGTGCATCGTCGAGCCATCGCTCAACTTCATCGCGCAAAAGCTGTGCTCTTGCGTAGCGATCGTCTGGATTCGTTGAAATGGCTTTCAAGCAAATTGCATTTAGCGGTTTGGGGATGCGTGAGTTAATTTCACGGGGCGCTCGAATATTGCCGCTACAGACTTGCTGGATTGCTCGTTCCGACGCTTCCGTCACTGGCGGTTGTCCCGTGAGCAGATCGTACAGGATGGCGCCCAGGCCATAAACGTCGGAGCGTTCTGTGACCAGATGATGTTGCCCCAGCAATTGCTCAGGTGGAGCGTAAGCGACAGTGCCTACCATGGACCCATCGACGGTCAAGCCATCAGCCGAAGAGGCGGGAACGAGTGGACGCTCCGAAGCACTGCTGTTGGAAGTTTCCCCATCGACCTGATTCTCGTTGCCGCGACTGCCCAGTGGCTTTGCCAGCCCCCAGTCAACAACCAATGTCTCGCCATACTTGCCAATCATGATATTGCCTGGCTTCAAATCGCGATGCAAAACACTTCTGGCGTGCGCATAGTCGATGGCCTCGCAGATATCCAGGAAGCGCCGCAACAATCGTCGCAAAGTTGAGCCGTCGAAGACTTCCGTTCCACTGGCGCATTCACTGTGAAACCGCTTGATATGCGTTCGCAGATTATCGCCGCGAATCAAGCGCATGGCATAGTAGGGTCGACCACTCGGAGAGGTCCCCAATCCATAGACCGGCACGATCCCTGGATGCTCCAAACCTCCAGTAACTTCCGCCTCCATCAGGAATTTATGCCGAAAGTTTTTGTCGTCTGCAAAACTTCCTCGAATCTCCTTTAAGGCGACTTCTCGATTCAATTCAGTGTCAAATGCCACGGAGACAATTCCTAGTCCACCCTTGTCCAAAGGTCGGCGAATCCGAAAACGATTTCCCAGCATGGACGCTTGCCCCACATCCACCGGTGTCGTCTCATGAGGATCTCTTGGAGCTAGCTTGGCTACGCTGGCTTGGATGTCCGTATCCAGGACTAAGGTAAGTTGCTTGCCAAAGTCAGCCACGCTCGTAAGCGTCTTTAGACTGGCTTCGATGTCGCCATTCCGATTGGCGATATGTTGCTCGACCAGCCGCGACAATACTTGCTGGAGACTCTCCGAAAGTACACCTCGCGCAACTAGAATTTGATCTAAAGACCTGGATTTATCGGCAACCCACTCGCCGAAAGCAGCAACCAACTGAGGCTTGGAAATGAAGTCGTTCTGCAGTGCCAGAAGCCCAAACAAAAGATGACGGTCCGCAGCAGACATCGTTTTCACTCGAAAAAGGCGGTTGAGGTATACAGATTGAATCCGCGATGGCAACTATGTCCAACCACTCCTTGCTGCCCCTGCCTGGTCAGTATACTTGATCCGTTGTTAATGTCGCGAGAAGGTCCTTTACGCAAGTATTCCGTCGTAAAAGACGCGAAGTTCGGCTCCCACATGATTAACTCAACTTTAAGTCCACTTGGCTACATTTGTTTACTCTTGGTGCTCTTTAATTCTATCGAAGGTGCCTGGGGACGTGTGATCACGGTAAGCCAATCTGCACTCGCATCCAACGACAACGACGGTACCGCCGAACAGCCGCTGAAGACAATTGCCCGCGCCATTGCGTTAGCCAAGGCGGGAGATGAGATCGTCGTGATCCAGGGAGACTATCGCGCGGAAGATTCAGGTTGGGGGCCTGGTACTATTCCCCTTACTCGTAGCGGCACTGCAGATCACCCCTTTCGAATTGTTGCAAGTGGTGAAGTTCAGCTTGGGCACTTGATCGTTAGAGACGTACAGCACGTATCGATCGAAGGCTTTCATTTCTCGGCGAAGCCTTTTTCGACTCATCCCCAATGGCGGGACATGCCGCACATTGTTCGCGATGCTCCCCTAGAGAGCCAAGTCGACCTGGATTATTTCGCTGACTGGGAAACTCGCCGTCCAACCATCGAGAAGAATTTCGCTACGTACTTCGGACTACTCAAGAGTTTGGAGTACAAAGTAGCCATCGATGTCGAGCGCTGCCAAAACGTAAGGATCATTGCCAATACGATCGATGGATACTGGGCGGGAATACAGTGCCGCGATGTCGATCGCGCAGACATCCGAGAAAATAGAATCAGCCACTGTGTCAACGGAATTTTTACCTGGGAGCCTCGACCTGCCCTCAGAAACTCACGGATAGGTGGCAATATTATCTCGCAATGCCTGGACAATGGAATTGATCTTCGCTGCGACTCGTTCAATGTGCTAATCGACTGGAACCGAGTTACCTTTAGCGGCAGATCGCATATCGCCCTGCTAGATGGTACTGGGCACTGCATTGTTAGATCCAACACAGTCGTTAACGGCGGATTCTATTCAGAGACGATGGAGTTTCCGGGCAGCTCAGCCATAAACCTGAACGGATTCCAGGATGGCAACGTGGTCGAATTTAACTTTGTGGCAAACCAAATTGACCTAACTGAGGTCGATGGCAATGGCATCATACTGGACCTCGCGAAAACATCTGCAAGTACTATCGTTCGCGGCAATATTTGCATGGCCAATATGGGATCTGGTTTGAACACAACAGCCAGCCCGAATGCAGTCATAGTCGGCAATCTGTTCTGCAAGAACGGCGTTAGGGGCCGCGAACCTCGCAATGGCGCAGGCATTAAGCTATCGAGAGACCAGGATCTAGGGCATTCGATTAAGTACAACATGATTGCATGGAATCGTACGGCGGGGATTCTGTCCTACCATACGTTGCAATCGCAGCGTCGCGTCGACCACAACTGCTATATCTCGCAGAAATCGGTGCCGCTGGCTTGGGACGGCTATGAAGGTACCGAGAGAGCTTACTTTGAACTATTCGAAGTTCGAGCGGCCACGGGCTGGGAAACCCAAGGGTTGCTTTTTCGCTGGCCATAAACAGGAAAAACCATCGAGATCAAGAATCCATCAAGCAGGCCGCCAGCGACAGTAGCCAAGTTGCAGACAAGATAATCACGGAAGCCAAAGTCAGCCGCACCCAAATTTTCGTCGATGGATTGACCCACACCTGCGATTCGAACGGACGGACAATCGATTGAAGAAAACGCTGGCGATGATGGGGTTCGTCCATCAACATAGCACGCATTGGGACTAGCATGCCGTACTGAACAGAAAAATCGAGTGCGCCATACAATCTATGCTGACGACCCACTGGATCTAGCGCAGTAGCTTCGAAAAACCAAACTTGACGACCATAATCAAGGTCACACTCTTCTTCCAAGTGCACGCAGCGAATCGACTCGATTCGAGATTCCTCTAGACTGAATTCTTTGCGAACCAGTGACTGTCGCGCTTGATCGTTAACAAGCTGCCAAACTTCTTTCGAGAACTGGTAGAAACTTGCGTCCGGTGTCATCCATGCAGCCCTGCAGATGAGAACCATGAATAAAAGAAAATGCTTTAACTTCAACAGGATGATAGTTGAAAGCAAATCCTTACCCAAGCCAAAAAGCGCTTCCGCCGCATCTTTTTAGAAGGTGGAAAAAACAACAGTGGATTATAGACTCCATCAAATCCGTTTGTCACCATGGATTGACGCGATTTTGCGCAATAAATCAGCTTAAGGTTCAGCCAAGCAACTTTAAAAACCGAACGATCCGCCAGGCAATCTGGGGGGCTTTGCTATGTTTACTGACGATCAAACAGGCTGTTGCGGATCTCGGTTTCAAAGGTCGCCTGCTGAGAAATTGCCTTGCGGAACTGGTCCTGGCTCAGGGAATAGAGAATTGTCTCGTCCACCGTATCGACGCTTGCATTGCGGGGTTGCCCCAGCAGTAGCGCCATCTCACCAAAAAAGTCGCCTTCTTTGAGCACGGCGACCGGTTTCGGGTCAGTTCCGCGGCGCACTGCGACTTCACCCTTACGGATCAAATAGAACTTATCGCCAACATCGCCCTCGCGAATGATAGTCTGATTAGCTGCGAACGTCTCACTTACGAGGTGATCGGCCATTTCCGCCAAGCCTCTAGGCGTAAGGTGCTTGAAAATATCGCACTTCATGAGCATTTGACTGACAATCGCGGCTTCTTGCACCAGCACGTCGCTGCGGATGCTGCCATCTACCAGATTAACGATTCGGTCAGCGACATCGAGGATTCGATTATCGTGCGTAACGATAATGATCGTCACATTATCCTCTTTGGCCATCTTCTTGAACAACTCGACAACCGTGCGTCCACTTTGTTCATCGAGAGCCGCGGTCGGTTCGTCCGCCAAGACCAAGCGCGGCTGGTGCACTAAGCCGCGCGCGATGGCCACACGTTGCTTCTGCCCCCCAGAAAGCTGCTTCGGTTTATGTCCAGTTCTCTGCCCTAAACCGACCTTTTCGAGCATGGTTTTTGCCCGCTGTGTGTGATCCGAACGTTTGCCACGCGGCTCGGCTAACTCGAGAGCCATACGTACATTCTGAGTAGCAGTTAGGGAATCAAACAGGTTGTGAGCTTGGAAAATAAAGCCGATTTCTCGCCGCAGATTGAGTAGATCGGAATTGGTGGCCCGGTGCAGCGGCCGGTCCAACACATAGAGTTCCCCCTCCTGGGCACGGCGCAACGTTCCGATCAACGTCAGCAAAGTGGTTTTGCCAGAGCCGCTCGGACCGGTCATGATGATAATTTCACCGGGATAGATCTCGAGTGTGTTGTCATATAGAACTTGTTTGCGAAGTTCGCCACTACCGTAATAGTGCTGCAAGTTTTGTGCGGAAATAGCCGGTGTTTGCCCCTCAGCAATTCTTTTACGAAAACTGGGGTCAAATCGAACTGCAGAAGCGGTCGCCGCAGAATCCGTCATCTGTTACTCTCTCAGCAAAAAAAAAGCTAATCTCTTAGGGAAAAACGACCGGCGGGAGCACAGCTGTCGGCAGACGCGATGCCAGCCCCCCGGCCTGTTCGGAATAAGTGTCAAAATCCGCTGTCCATACCAATTGATCTGGGACTCCTGCATTTCCGGGCTAGCCTAGGGCCCAAGTGCTAACGACACTAGAGCAATATGACTTCGGTCTAGATGCAACTCATGATCTATAATAATTCATCCTTTGAAATTACGCTGACTTGAATTCAAATCATTGTTACCGGTCGCAACCGGAGCTCTTTATGTACCGTCTTACCTTCAAACCCTTGATTTCTGGAAAAGCCCTCCGCAATCCGCAGGGAGCCGCTCCGATTTGGCTTGTCCGCTCTATTTTGGCATTTGCCGCCTGTGCCGGATGTACGGATCGCGCCGGATCCATACCGGGCAAAACCTTGCCAGCCACGGTAAAGTCCAAGGTAATCGCCCAAGGCCAGATCCTACCCGCAGGTGGAATTGTACAAATAGCGGCGTCTCCCGGGGATGTCGTTGAAGAAGGTTTGGTCGAGGTCGGAGACGAGGTTAAGCGAGGCCAGCCTTTGGTTACGATGCGATCCGAGAAGGTATCCGATGCGAAGTTGGCGACTTTGCGGAAACGTCGCGAAGAGGCCGTGCGCGAAAGAGATAACACTATCGACTCGGCTCAACGGCAGTTGTCCGCAACGGAACTCAAGCTAAAACGCATCGAGCTGCAACAGGCAGCTCTCGCCCGCAAACAAGAACTCCTCGACCTGGCACATCAACAAGTCGCCGCTGCTGAGAAGGTCCTAAAAAAACTTCAATCAATTTCAACAAACACGGTCACCAGCGAATTTGTTGGGCAGCTAGAAATAGATCGCCAGCGAATTAGCTTAGGAGACGCGAAACTTAACTATCAGCAACAGCTGGAACTGCAACTGCAGGCCAAAGAAGATCTTGCGTTCGCCAAGGAAGCTGCCACTGAGGAACGCACTGCTGCGGAAGCCATGTTGGCCGCAGCTTCGGCATCGCAAGCTTTAGAAATCCTCGATCTTGAAATCGATGCACTTATTGAACAAGTCACTGCATCAAAAGTTGTGGCTTCGGTCGATGGTGTCATTTTGGCAATGAATGCCTCTGCAGGTGAGACCAGTATGCCGTTGCCTTTGGTAGAGATGGCAAATCTCAAGAACCTTGTGTGCGAGATCGAAATTAATGAAATGGATGCCGCCTTAGTGACCGAAGGTCAAAAGGCCACGATTGTGAGTCGGGCTTTCGGCACGAACGTGCTCAGCGGCGTGGTAGACAAGAAATTTAAATTAGTAGGTCGACCACAACTAAGGCCGCTGGACCCGCTTGCTCGAGCCGACTACCGCACGGTTATTGCAGTCGTGAAACTGGATGACAAATGGGCCGAAGCGGCCGCACAGTGGCTGCAACTTCAGGTAGAAGTAACCATTGACATAAACAGTGGCCCGAATCGAACCAATGCCCAAGCGACCACCCCAGAGCCCACCCGGGTTGAAACTTCGAAATAACGCTAGCCGTACGAGTGCTTCTCGTCTCTTCAAATCAATCAACGAGTCGCCATGAAGACACCGATCGCCCTTCATAATTTATGGCATCAGGGAATCAAAACCGCGGTGTCCATCGGCGGTGTCGCCTTTGCACTACTTTTGGTCTTCATGCAGCTTGGTTTCATGGGGGCTGTTTCGCATACGGCAACCAATCTGCTTGAGAATCTCAAATTCGACATTCTAATTCGAGCCAGAGATTACCTGCATCTCTACGAACCCGGACAAATAGATCGACACTGGCTGACAATCGCAGAAAGCACAGATGGGGTCGCTCGGGCAACTCCCTTCTGGATTACCATTCAGAATTGGCGAACCTTGCCTACTCGCGCTCAAACCGCCGATGATTTTGAGAGCCAGTACTTGCCAATCGCCGTTATGGCCTACGAACCACAATATTGTGTCTTCGACCTCCCCCAAGTAGCGGAGCAAACGGAACTTCTGGGACACGATGACGCAATTCTCTTGGACGACAGCACCCAGCCGGACTACGGTCCGTGGCTGCCGGCACGCTATTTTTGGGAAATGGCCAAGTTTTCATCCCAGGATCTCGGGCGCGACACCGAGATTGGCAGCCGCTCCTACTCAATAGCAGGACTCTTCAAGTTAGGTACCGGCTTGGCAGCCAACGGAGCGCTCATTACCAGCCACCGCGGCTTCGCCCGCATCACTCCCTGGAACATTCAGACCAGTACTTCTATAGGATTAATAGAACTTCAAACTGACGATCCGATCGAAAAGGCAATTATCTTAGAACGATTGCGTGAACGACTGAAACTCAGCTCGTCCATCGAAGAAGCAGTGATGCAGAGCGATGCGACCGCCAAATCTACCAGCTGGTGGCAGCAGGTCCGCGAACTGCTGGGCGCTCCGCCGTCCTTGGCGGATTCAGGCGTCGTCGATGTCATCTCCAAGGAGGAGGCTCTCGCGCGCGAAAAATACCGTTGGTTGTGGCAGACCCCCTTTGGTTTAATCTTTCAAATGGGAGTCTTGCTGTCGCTGATGGTGGGAGCCGCGATCGTCTACATGGTACTATCAACCGATGTCGCCAACCGCCTATCTGAGTACGCAACTTTATTGGCCATGGGATACTCGCGCGGCTACCTGTCGAGCATTGTCATGACACAAGCCGTGGTGCTTTGTTCTCTCGGTTTCCTATCCGCTTGGGGAGTGGCTGAGGTCCTGTATCGCATCACCTACAATTTTTCGGGTATTCCTCTGATGATGAATCCAACGCGAGTTTGCCTAGTTGCATTCCTGGGTCTCTTCATGTGTTGCCTCAGCGGTCTGCTGGCGCTTCGTAAACTTTGGAAAGCCGAACCAGCCAGCCTGTTCTAATGCCGCATTAAACAAACGCACCACCTCAGACGTAGAGAACACTTCGATATGGCAACTCCTCTCGCGTGGAAGAATCTAACGAGCAGCCTTCCCAAGTGCGCGTTGGCAGCCACTGGCGTCGGCTTTGCCGTTGTCTTAATGTTCATGCAAATTGGTTTTCGCAATGCATTGATCGATAATAACGTCCAGATTTTTTCGTTGTTCAACACGGATGTTGTCAATTTGGCTATGGTCAGCAAAGCCCGGTATAACATTTCAACCGAACAACGCTTTCCACGGAAACTTCTCGAGCAAGCCGCCTCTGTGCAGGGTGTGCGATCTGCCTGCAGCGTCAGTGTGGAACGCGGCACAGCCAAAGTCATGATCGAAGGCTTCAATGCCCGCCCAATTCGCGTGATCGGCATTCAACTGTCTGACCCTTCCTTTTTCCGCAGTCCCGATCTATACCAGAAACTGCAGGACGCTGATTACCACCAAGCAGCGCTGGTTGATACGCGCAGCAAGCCTGCCTACGGATTCTCCGAAGATGTCGATGGCCTGAAACAACAACGGGTCGAATTGAATGAACGCGACTTGCAAATCGTTGAGCAATTTGAGCTAGGAACTGACTTCGCCAACGACGGTACCCTGCTGATGAGCGAACGGCTGCATGGAAGATTTTTTCCGTGGAGATCAGGCACCGCCAATCCAGCTGACGTTGTCGATATTGGCTTGCTCCAAGTAGAAGCATCGTCGATCGCAGAACTTGATCGCATCGCAGCCCAGATCCAACAGTTTGCTCCGGCAGCGATTGAAGTCAAACGCACTGAGTACTTTGTCGCTCGCGAAAAGAACTTCTGGGCCAATAGCACGCCTATCGGAAAAATTTTCTTGATCGGGACCATCATGGGCTTAGTGGTGGGCGCAATTATTTGCTACCAGATCCAGTTCACCGATATCAGCGAGCACATGCCCGAATTCGCGACGCTTAAGGCCATGGGCTACGGACCACTCTATTTCTGGAGCGTAATTCTTTGCCAATCCTTCTATCTGGCGTGCCTAGGTTTCGTGCCAGGCATACTCGTTTCGCAGGGACTCTACTATCTGTTGGCTGAATCGAGTGGTCTCGTAATGAGTATGAATTGGGAAACTGCGAGAAATGTTTGGCTGCTGACACTAGGTATGTGTGTCGCCAGCGGAGTTGTCGCGATCCGAAAACTGTTTAGTACCGACCCAGCCAGCTTGTTCTAAAACATCTTTCCCTCAAAAAGCAAAGAGCCGAGCTGTCCCTACAGCTCGGCTCTTTTTTTTACAACATCGGCGGTGGTGGAGGAGGAGGCGGTGGCGGAGGAGGCGGTGGCACTGCGGAGGCTTGAACTGTTGGAGAGCGTTCCGTCAACAAGGTCGTGCTTGAAGATAACGTCAATCCAGAGGTGAACCGGGATATCCCCCAACTATTTCCCGTTGTGGGCGCGCTTATATTGACAGTAACCTCTGCCGTTGCCTCTGTAATAGGATTGGGGCTCACGGTAATCACAGCTCCAGTGACACCAAACTTTCCTAAAATATTTTGCGCTGCCGTCGTAGCCTCTGCGTTGGTTGCCCCAGGGACAATAACAGCCCGACAAGCTTCGTAAGACGCATTGTCAACTACATGCCTTAGAATCGACACGCGAGTGAATTCAACGCTGGCGACGACGAATAGCAACAGGATCGGGAAGACCATCGCGAACTCGATTACGGTCGTTCCCTGTCGAGGTAGGCGAATAATCAGGTACTTTTTTTAGACTGGCGTTCATGGTGCTGATTTGTGAAGTTGAGAAAACAACTTACTGAGTTAACAATGTTGGAAGCTGCTTGGCGATCGTCTGAAAAACGATGATGAGATCAGCCGGTGTGGTAGCGTGGAAGTGCATTCCTCCTCCATTCGCAGCGACGGCCTGCATTTGAGATTGATTGGCTTCATCGGAAAACGTAATTGTGTAAATCACAACACCATTCTCTGAAGCAGTCTGAGCCGCCGAAACTGGATCCGAACCAATGTTGTGGATCCCGTCCGTCAGCAGAACAATGACTTTGACAGCACCGGGACGAGCCAGGGGACTCAGCGCTAACGCTCCCGCGCCTTCATAAATACCGTCTCCGATATTCGTTCCGCCTGCGCATAGGCTGTTTGTATAAACATCGAGTGCAGTATGAATTAGGTTGTAGTCGCTCGTCAAATCTTGATTGGTGAGTGGTGAGCTGGCATAAGTCGACAGCGAAACAAGTTCGCTAGCGGGCGAGCTGGCGACTTCGTTCAGAAACATAGCCACTCCGTCAACCATGTTGCGCCAGCGCGAGTTCGGTGGTGCCGGATGGCAGAAATCCCAACCCAATGGTGCGCTCGCCGGTGCTGGCGGATATGCGGCCACTTCGTTTGCTGCGTAAGCCATTGATCCGGATCTATCGATTACCAGTGCCACATCTACTTCAATTTGAGTAGAGATGGAGGTGAATTGAGCGTTGAAACTACCAATCCCAAAAACGTGGGGCATCAGGAGTGGAATTGGCCCATCGATGGCTGCCGAATTTCGTTGAACATTCAGTTGCACAGCATTGCTGATTCCGCCCGCACTGAATTGATATCGGCCCGTCTGGGAAACCCGAGTTGAAGTACCAAACAAAAAATCGCTATCGCGCAAGGAAAGTGGCTCACCGGCAACTGAGTTCATTTCTGCAATCGCCTTACCCCGAGTACGCGCCAGATTGTTGTCGTTGAAAATCGTGAATTCTCTTCCAGCGGCTCGCGCCGCTGCGTCCGCAGCAGTGTGCATTTCCGTCCTGGTCAACTCCATGTACGCCAAATTGATTGCGAATGCAGACAGGAGCAACATCACTGGAAGCAACAAAACGATTAATACCAACACAGCGCCAGCGCGATGCGGTAGACACGGCGTGGTTGCCAGCCCTCCTCGCGATCTGCGATTTGCCCTCCTCCCAGAATAAATTGCTATCTCCATTAGTATTCTTTCATCATCGTGACGTCAGCCGTTGCGGAACGACCAACATAAAACCAGGGCGAAAACAGGGCGTTGGCTGCACAGTCTGCCGTCACTGCAACGCGTATGGGAGTTCCATAGGGATGTGTCTCAAAATCTGCGGGTGTGACCACCACGCTCGCCGAATCTACGTTGCGCGCATTGAGAATTGCCAAGCAACCGCTTTCAACATTTCCGCTCGTCGAACCTGGAACAATTGCGATTCTCGCTCCTTCGTAGGCGGCTATTTCACAGGATTGCGATATAAAGATCATCGAAGAGGCTTCGATTGTGCCTAGCACGATCAAAACCAACACCGGAAGCGTGACGGCCATCTCAACTATGGCGACACCCTGTCGATTTCTCGAATTCAACATAGCTCGACCTTGGGCAAATGGTGTTTTCACCAGAGAAAGGAGTTTCCTTTCGGTAAATCCAGTAAAAATCTACGTCGCTTTTCGCGTCGAGGAAAAAAAAGCTCACTTATATGACTAGAGAATATATCGCTACAATCGTTAAAGCCGAATCTGAGGGCTCAACGAGCTTCATCTAGATGGAGTTTGTTGCATCTGTGGCGCGAACGTGGCTACCTGTGGCGGCCACCACCGCAACCGAGTTTTGAAATAGCGGTTGCAATCCAAAGCGCAATCGAGCCGCGTGGGTTGTGAAAAACACTTCGAATCAAGCAACGTCAATCGATGATCAACAAACAACCAATCCGCCGTCTGGCGACGGTGGCTATCTTCCAATGCAAAAAGAAAAACGCACCCGAAAGGTGCGTTTTGTGTCTCGATCTCTAGCCAGCGAAAACTGTTTTCAGGAGGCGGCAGCTTCGGTTGTAGCATGAACCCGCGTCTTTAATTTCATTCTTTCGATGGCGGCTTTTTGCTGGGCCAAATGTGTACCCTTACTGCCATATTTCTTGATCAGCACTGCAGCCTTGGGGGTAGCTTGAGCGCCCACGCTCATCCAATAGTCCACTCGTTCCGATTTCAATACGACTCGAGCGTCAGTTTCGCTGACCATAGGGTCATAGTACCCCAATTCTTCGATTACCTTACCATCGCGTGGCTCGCGGGAATCTACGGCACAAAAGCGATAAAATGGTCGAGCCTTTCGGCCCATCTTTTTAAGACGGATACGGACAGCCACGCATATTCTCCTGAGTCATCTTTAAAATTTGGCAACTGCGATAAAAATCGAGCAACTGCAACTGAAATTTGGCCAGTCCGTTGACGGCCACGTCGCCAAGCCTGCAGTAAGCCCAGCCAGAGAACGCAGCACTGTAGCATACGTCTCGCACCTGGGGGAGACGAGCTTGAAGCTTTGCGGTCCAAAAGCTCTATTCTCTTGACACTTCCGCGGCACGCAACGCCAAATTTCTAATTTTTCGACGCGGTTTTTCTGCACCGGGATACCAACCAGTCGGCCTCAGCCGCCAACCCCCCCCAAAGTGGGCGCTATAGCAAAGGACTGAGCTAATCTTTCTTGCGTTTCATTTTTCGCAATTGCCGCTCGCGCTCTTTTTGTAAGCGTTGCTTATCCTTGGTGCTCAATCGTTGTCCGGTGGATTTCTTGGTCTTGATACCACTCATCGTTGGATCGCTCATCATTTGCTGCTGCATTTGCTGCATCATCTGCATTCGGTCGCGACCACCGCCACTGGCCATCTGTTGCATTAGAGGGGCCATAATTGAGAACTGTTTGATTAGCCCGCTCACCAACGTCGCTGCAACGCCAGCTCCTTTGGCGATACGATTTCTACGAAGCGTGTCGATCTCTTTTGGATTGCGGCGTTCGAAGGGAGTCATGGAATCGATGATGCCCAGCATTTTCCGCAAATCACCATCGGTATCCGCCCCCCCCATCATTTTCTTCATGTCGCCCATTCCCGGGAGCAGACCGATCATTTTCTGCATCAAACCTGGTTTGGCGATTTTCTCTAGAACACCACGAAAGTCCTCCAGGGTAAACTGACCGGAAGCCATTCGCTGCTCGAGCTTTTCACGCTCCTTGTCGTCGATGATCCGGTGAGCTTCCTGGGCTACGGCAACGATATCACCCATCTCTAGAATACGGCTGGCCATGCCCTCTGGGCGAAAAGCTTCCAGCGCATCCATGTGTTCACCGGTGCCGATGAACTTGATTGGAACTTGCGTCACGTGCTTAACACTTAGTAGAGCACCGCCGCGAGCATCGCCATCGAGCTTTGTCATAATGACGCCGTCGAGTTCTAGCGTTTCATTGAACGCCGAGGCACTGTTGACCGCATCTTGGCCGGTCATGCCGTCGACCACGAGATAGACTTGGTCTGGCCCTACTTTTCTGTCGATTTCGGCGAGTTGCTTCATCAACTCCTCGTCGATGGCGAGTCGACCGGCAGTATCCAAGATAACAACTTGTGCCCCCTGCTCTTTCGCTTGGGCAACACCTTTCTGACAGACCTTTACGGGGTCAGCTTCGCCAATCTGACTGTAGACCGGCACATCCAATTGTCGGCCCAGAGTATGCAATTGCTCGATGGCCGCCGGACGCTGCAAATCCGCTGCGACCAGGAAGGGGCGAACTTTCTGCTGCTTCAAGAGCAATGCCAGTTTGCCGCAGGTGGTCGTTTTTCCGGATCCCTGCAAGCCACACATCATCAAAATGGTGACTTTGTCTTTATGTATCGGAATCGAAATATCGACCGGTCCCAGGATCTCCGTCAATTGCTCGTAAACGATCCGCACCAATTCCTCGTGCGGCTTGAGCGACAGGAGTACCTTTTGCCCCAGCGCCCGTTCGGTTACGTGCGACATAAAGTCCTGGACAACTGAATAGCTTACATCCGCCTCGAGCATGGCCTCTTCGACCATCTTTAGGCCATCGCGCATATTCGCTTCGGTAAGCTTGCCTTTTCCTCGAATGGACTTAAAGGCTGACTGAAGTCCATCGGAAAGTGATTCGAACATGGCAATTCTTTAGATAAAGCTAGAGACGCAACTAACGAAGGCGGAAATCCCCCCTTGGTACCTGAGAGTGCTAAATTCTAAAGGGGAAGCCCATCAGCTGACAATCCTCAAATGGTCCCTGCTTCTGCAAAGCAGTTGACTAATAACGCAATCCCACTAGGTGCGTCAGGCCCAAAGCTGCCACAGTCATGTCGAAATTCGACAACCAGAGCTGTGAAGAATCTGAGAACCTGTTGAGTTGGTCCGTGGGGGGATCTACGATAGTGCTCACTAGCCCACTTCAATTCCTCAGAAAATGGGCTTTTCGTCAACCAGCGGGCATTCCCTGGACAAACTGGGATTGCTCAAAAAACACAGATTGCCCTCACTCAGAAATTCGCACATGATACGCCGACCGCTGATCATTATCGTTTGCCTCGCAACCAGTCCATTAGCTTTGGCTCAAGTCAAAGATCATGTTGCCAGCCTTCAGGCGCACTCTGCCCAATCGAACGAAGTGGATTGGGGGCACTGGGGTCCAGATGCATCCAAGTACTCTAGCTGGACCACGCACTCCAATCGACTCGTTCCCGTCTACACCTTTGGTTACAAGCTTGACCAAGTTATGGGTACCAACAGTGTATATCGCAACCCCGATCGACTAACTGAACTCTACGGCAAACTACCTGAGAAGACCCTCAATCCCCAGGCAGAATACTGCGACCAAACCGACGTCTATCGCATCCAGAAACTCGCCGCCGCCGAAGGCAAAAAACGCATCGTGCTATTCGTTTTCGACGGCATGGATTGGCAAACAACACGTGCCGCCGCCATAGCCAAGTCGGGTGCGGTGGCATACGAAGCAGGGCGTGGAACAGGTTTGGCCTTCCAGGACTATCGCGGTGCAGCGACAGATTTTGGTTTTGTGGTCACCAGCCCGCACAATGATGGCACTGCGGTCAATGTTGACAAACAAATTGTGACTATGCCGGGTGGAAAAATGTCAGGTGGCTACGATGCAACTCGAGGGGGCACGACACCCTGGGCGCCCTCCATCGATGCGCAATATCCGATCTCCAAGAACCCTGCCGAAGACATCCTCCATGCCTACACCGACTCTGCGGCCTCAGCGACTTCAATGTGTGCTGGAGTTAAAACCTACAACGACGCTATCAATGTCGATTTTGCCGGGCGCGAAGTAATCCCTATCGCCCGCACATTACAAATGGAAGGGTTTGCTGTCGGTGTCGTGACCAGCGTACCAATCAGCCACGCAACCCCTGCATGTGCATACTCCAGCAACGTTCATCGAGACGACTATCAAGACCTGACTCGCGACCTGCTGGGCATCCCTTCGATATTTCACGCAGGCGGATTACCGGGTGTAGACGTCTTGATTGGTGCAGGTTGGGGAGAGAATAAGGACAAGGACGGCAACCAGGGTAAAAACTTTGTCCCTGGAAATCGCTACTTAACCGCCGAGGACCAAGCCAAAATATCGCATTCGTCGGGAGGCAGCTATGTAATCGCTCAGCGTACGCCTGGGGCGGCGGGCGCAGATGTTTTGAGCTCAGGTGCAAAACAAGCGATCGCTACCAAGAACCGTCTGTTTGGATATTTTGGAGTAGCGGGTGGGCACCTTCCCTTCCAGACTGCCGATGGTGGCTACGACCCTGTGCTCAGCGTTGGGAACCCCAGCGCGGCCCAAGCCGAAGTCTACACCGAAAACGATGTGCGGGAAAACGTTAGTCTAGCAGACATGACTATCGCTGCTGCCGATGTGTTGACCGCGCGATCCGATCGCTGGTGGCTGATGGTCGAAGCGGGTGACGTGGACTGGGCCAATCACTCGAACAACATTGACAATTCGATTGGGGCCGTTCTCAGCGGCGAGAATGCTTTTCAACGGTTGACCCAGTGGATCGAAACACACGGGGGCTGGGAGGATACGGTGCTGATCCTGACTGCCGACCACGGCCACTACCTCGTGCTCGACAAGCCCGAAATGCTGGCGCGCTAGCGAGGCTTCGGATCACTATCGAGCGCGTCCGCGGATGCCTCATCAAGCTCTTTCAGAATATCGAATGGCACCTCGGAGCCAGCCGTTTGTTTCAGTAGGATGGTTTCCCGCAGACGCGTTTCTAGATTGATAATCGCACCGCCTGTGGCGAGAAAGAAGCGGGAGCCATCGATGCTACCAGCATCGATGTTGAGTACAGGATTGGCGTCCGCTGTGAATCTCGCAGATTGGATCGCCTGCCATTGCCCCTCGACGGCCTTGAGCCAACCTCCTCCAAATTGTGCGCGTCGCGTTTGTTTGGTCGACTCGCGATCCCGTTTGAAATCCTCTACGAACGAGTATAAGCTCCGCATGTTCTTTCCTCCTGTGATCGTGCTGAACGTGACCAACTTTTTCCAAGTTCCCTCGACCGGTAAGAAAAAATAGCCCGAGTACTCGGTGCGGTTCTCGTTGGGCTGGCAGGTCACCATGAAGCGATAAGTCTCTCCTATCCGCCAATCAAAATCAAAAAAACTTTGTCCGCCGGTACCTTCTCCACCAAAACGCTTTACTCGGACGGCGGGATCCCGGTGCAACAACTTGACACGCTCTGGTTCTTGAACTGCATCCGGGTTGTCACCCTGAGCATTATCCCAAACAGAAAACAAAATCAGCTTCTTACCATTAGCAAGTTCCTGCATTCCGAAATATCCAGCATCCCATCCACACACCATGAAATAGGTTCCGGGAGCCGAGCTTTCAACTTGTACTTGGTTTGCAAAGGCAACAACCTCGGTGCCCGCATAGGCCAAGTGAACCGAACGACAGGCAATGTCCTGAAGTTGTTCGTCGGCCAAACTAACCGCGCTCAGTAGCCATACCATCGACAACGACACACCTAGACCGGCTGGCAAACAAAATCGAACCATAATCTACCTGCGATGGAAACTTGACTGTTAGGGCTCTATTATAGTCGATCGACTCGGCGTCCAGATATTCGCTTTATTCTCGCACCCCCAGAGCCCTACTATCATGCGTCCCATATTGATGATTGGTTTAGTCACCTTGGTGCTACAGTCGCACTCGGCACAAGCAACACCACAGCCCTCCGTGGATATAGTTGTTTATGGCGGCACCAGCAGTGGAGTCGTCGCGGCCATTCAAGCGGCGCGCATGGGGAAATCAGTCGTTCTGATCGAACCGACCCAGTTCGTGGGTGGACTCACCACCGGTGGCTTAGGCGCAACCGATATTGGCAATAAACGAGCCATCGGAGGCATTTCGCGAGAATTCTACGAACGAGTATTCCAATACTACAGCGATGCTTCCCATTGGACTCGGGAAAACCGCAGCGACTACTACAAGAAACGTACTCCAACTACGGAGAACGAGCGCTCGATGTGGACTTTTGAACCAAGCGCGGCCTCGGCAATCTTCGCCGAGATGCTTCGGGAGGCCAATGTGAATGTCGTTTACGGTGAACGGCTCGATTTGGAGAAGGGCGTAGTCAAAAACCAAAACAACATTGAAAAGATTGTGATGGAGAGCGGCATGGCCTTCTCCGGAAAGGTTTTCATCGACGCGACCTACGAAGGCGACCTAATGGCCAAAGCGGGAGTCAGCTTCCACGTGGGTCGCGAAGCCAACAGCAGGTATGGGGAAACTATCAACGGACTACAAACTAAAGGCGCAATCCATCATCAGTTCACCAAAGCGGTGGACCCCTACGTGACTCCGGGCGAACCGCAGAGTGGATTGCTGCCCGGAGTATGGCCTGCTCCGACCGGCAATGATGGTGATGGCGATGATCGCATTCAAGCTTACAACTTTCGCATGTGCACCACCGATGTACCTGAAAACCGGAAACCTTGGCCCAAGCCAGAGGGCTACAACGCGTTCCATTTCGAATTGCTGCTGCGCAACTTCGAAGCCGGAGACGCCCGTGTGCCCTGGGCACCATTGTGGATGCCCAATCGCAAGACAGATACCAACAATAACTTTGCCATCAGTACAGACAACATCGGCATGAATTATGCCTACCCCAACGCCGACTACGAGACGCGCGAAAAGATCTGGAAAGAACATGAACAATATCAGAAGGGCCTGATGTGGACGCTGGCCAATCATCCGCGCGTTCCCGCTCCGGTCCGCGAGATATTCACGACAAACGCACTTTCCAGAGACGAGTTTGTTGACAATGACAACTGGCCTCGACAACTCTACGTCCGCGAAGCGCGACGCATGGTTTCGGATTACGTAATGAGCGAGAAGAATTGCAAACGCCAAGAGATTGTGGAGGATAGCGTGGGCATGGGGGCCTACAATATGGACAGCCACAACACTCAAAGATATGTCGACGCTCAGGGGCACGCTCGCAACGAAGGCGATATCCAGATTGCTACTCGACCCTACCCGATAAGTTACCGCAGTATACGTCCGAGAGCGAGCGAGTGTTCGAACCTGCTGGTTCCGGTGTGCTTGGCCGCCAGCCATATCGCATATGGCAGCATCCGCATGGAACCCGTTTTCATGGTCCTTGGACAGAGTGCCGCAACTGCTGCATCTCTGGCAATCGATCAACAAACAACGGTCCAGCGCATCGATTACAACATGCTGAACGAACGCTTGATTGCCGACAAACAGGTTCTAGATTTCGAGTCGGCCCCGATTCCCGCCGTGACCAGCCTGAGCAAAGAGAAATTGGGGGGGATTGTCATCGACGACCTTGAAGCAGATCGTCAGGGCTTTGATAGCACCGGCACTACGGTTTCGCCCTATGTAGCGTTAGGGTATTCCCACGACAGTAACCAGCGCAAAGGTCAGCAGAGGGCCAAGTTTTCAGCGGACCTGCGAGCAGATGGAAAATACCAAGTGCTGTTTGCCTTCGCGCCACACAGCAACCGCGCCACCAATGTGCCCGTCAGAATCCACAGTGCTAAAGGGGATATCACTGTGATGGTGAATCAGCGCAAAGCACCCAACGACAAAGCGCCCTTTGTCGTTTTGGGAGAGTTTGAATTTAAGACTGGCACAGCAAACTACGTAGAAGTCTCGAATGCTAATACCAATGGCTACGTAGTTATCGACGCAATCCAGTGGATTGCGAAATAAAGACGCAAACTGATCAATTCTTAGGTCAGTCGTCGTCTTCTGGCATGGGCTGACCCTTGGTCTCTGGCAAGAAGAAAACTACGGCTAGACCGAGAATAAAGACTAGGCTTACCCAAGACGTGGCTTCGCGGAAGGCACCGAGCTTGGCGGCTGCTTTTGCTGCTGCATCTACGGCTGCATCGCCTGATTCAACTATTTTGCTGGTAGCCGCTTCCCCTAGTTTCTGCTGCAGTAATCCCAATGTAAACGGTCCGGTGGCAGCTAAAAACCGACCAACGTTGTAACAAAAACTGGTGCCGGTGCTCCGCAAGCGAGTCGGGAAAAGCTCCGGTAAGTAAATTGCGAATCCAGCAAACAGCGCTAGCTGAAAAAAGCCCATCAAGCCACTCATCCACAACTGATCCACGCTTTTAAATAATTGGAAGTAAGCATTCGTGGCAACAAAGGCGCCGATGAAGGCCACCACAAACGCCGGCTTGCGGCCAGCTTTTTGCGCCAAGAAAGAAAATGCCAACATCCCAAAAAACGCGCCAATGTTCTGGATAATACTGTTCAAGCCTTTGTAGTAGGTGGACTGGCTATCGATTTCGCTTTGACTCACGCCCTTCTCCTTGAGCGACGATGTGATGACATCGCCAACCAGTTCGGGTGCGAAGAAACCAATGCCCCAAAGTCCAATGACACCAGCGATACACAACAGCATGCCCAACAAAGCCGGCTTTCGCCAACGCCCAGGCCCCAGCAGCGATGCGTAGGAACCAAACTTCACTCCGGTCAGTCGCCCTGCTTCACGAGCCTTAACCCATTTCTCGGGTTCCTTCAGCCGAAGTTGAATAAACACACACAAGAAAGCGGGAATTGCTCCTACCAAAAACGCATATTTCCATGCCGTATCCGCGGTCACGAGGTTGGACTGGTTCTTAATCAGACTGCTCATGTACATGCTGATTAGTCCAGCGCTAATATTGCCGACGGCCGAAAGAGCTTGCAACATCCCCAATGCCCCTGGGCGCGACTTATCGGGCAGCGTATCGGCGATCAAAGCCACCGCCAGTCCGAAGACCCCACCTACGCCCAATCCCGTTATGAACCGGTAAATGGCAAAGTCGAACCAAGAGGTCGATAACGCGGAAAGCCCAGTGAAGACAGAATACAACAAGACAGTAAGCGTCAATGTCTTCGCACGGCCAATTCGATCGCCGACCGAACCAAATATGAGCCCTCCGGTCGCCCAACCTGCCACGAAAATCGAAGTAGCATACCCGCCATAGGCCTTTACATCCCAGCCATCGGGCAACAATGTCTTGAGCGCATCATTGCGAAACAAAATGAATATTTGCTGATCCAAACAATCAAACAACCACGCCAGGGCGGCCATTACAAATACGAACCAGTGGTAACTAGTAAGATTCTTCCACCAGAACGTGGAACTTGCATCGCTCGAACTGCTGTGTTGACTCATAGTAAACTTGGCGGCTAAGGGGTATCGAGGAGTAGATCGCCGCAAGACGCGGCGTGGGAATCAACATAATAGCGTTTTATTTGACTCGCGTGACGTCCCCCACCGGCTCGCCGCCCGATCGCTGGGGGACAGTTGCAGTCAGTCGGCTACCAACAGAAAATCGATGGCGACGTCCAGAAATCTCGCTGCCCGAAAACCATCCAAACAACCCATCGCCGCAAACTCGATCGATGCTGGGTAAATCTCCAAGCTTCGAAACGGTGGCGCCGCGCGTGGGAGTGCTGTCGGAATGGGCGTACACGCCCCGGCTAAATGATTGTTGTCCTAGGCCTCGGCCAGCAACTCGAATTTTTGAGTGGTCGTTGGTGTCAAACCATAAGACTCCTCAGTAAAAAACTCGACTTGGCCCGTCGCCACATCATAAATTGCACCAACCATGGCCACTCTTCCCGCTTCGACAAGTTTTCGAATTGTCGCGCTGCGAGTTCGAATTTGCTCCAAGGAATGAAACACATTGCGGCGCGCAATCAGTTCGATGTATTCCGGATTGGCGGTTGCGGCTGCCGCTTCTCGATCGACGTTCATCGAGTGCCGAATCTCATCAACGATGTTGTGTAGATGATCGCACTTGGTGGCCTCGATAATGTCGATGCCCGCCAATTGCGTCTGAACTGTCGAGGTTACTGCGCCACAACGCGTGTGCCCCAGCACCAACACGAGCTTGGCACCCGCAACCGAACAGGCGTACTCCAGACTGCCAAACACACCACCGCTGGTTACATTTCCAGCCATGCGAATACTAAAAATGTCTCCCAGTCCTAAATCAAAAATGGTTTCGACCGGAGCGCGAGAGTCAATACAACTGAGAACGGCTGCAAAGGGATATTGCCCACCCGAGGTAGCTGCGACCTGCTCGCGGAGATTCCGGTTCAATCGTTGACCGGCCCTAAAGCGTTGATTGCCTTCTTTGAGGATTTCCAATACGTCATCGGGAGTCAACAACTGCTGAAGCTCCTTGGTGGCATGCTCAACGTACCGAGTGTCTTCGTTCAAGCCATACTTGGGCTTGAAGCCGCGGAAGCTAATCTCAACCTTATGCGCCTTAGCTGTCGAATCTCGGAATTCTCGGAAGAGGCTGAGAACATCCGGGTCGATATAATCGCAACTGGATCCATCCAGCAATAAATGCGTTCCCTTAGGTGTTGACCCAAGGACCGATTGAATCGATGCCAGGTTGAGGAAGCTCAATTGATTGGGCAATTCGATTCGCGCAACCTCGCTGCCTAAGTGTTTTTCTCGAACGATCCTCACTGGAAATCGTACACTACTATTGAGCACAAACACGATGCTGACACCTAGTCCAATCAGAATCCCGATTAGCAAGTCGCTGAAAACAATCGCCAAGAGCGTAATCAAGAATGGCACGAGTTGGTATCGTCCACCCGCGGCCATTCTGCGAAACAAAGCTGGACTGGCTAACTTCACGCCTGTCACAAACAAAATAGCCGCCAGCGCCGACAAAGGGATCATATTCAGATAAATGGGCAGCGCTGCGACGCTTATTAACAGAAGTATGCCATGGAAAATCGAGGAAAGCTTGGACTGGGCGCCAGCCGCGAGATTCACTGAACCACGAACAACAACGCTCGTAACAGGCAAGCCACCTAGCAATCCGGACAGCATGTTTCCGAAACCCTGAGCCACTAATTCTCGATTGGGAGGCGAACATCTCTTCAATGGATCAAGTTTATCCACCGCTTCCAAGTTCAAAATCGTTTCCAGCGAAGCTACGGCTGCGATCGTGACCGCTGCCGTGTAGATTGCAGGGTGGTTCCACTTCGAAAAATCCGGCGTACTCAAAAACGCCATGAAACCGTTGACCGAGTCCGCGACTGGCACCTGTACCAAGTGACTGGCTTCAATAAGCCATGGCCCGCCTAGACTAGCAAATATTCGATTCAATAAAACAGCGATAAGCACTACAACCAATTGGCCCGGTACCGGCAGCTTTTTCAATACCAGGACTTTGTCCCAGGCGATTAGCAATGCCAGCGATAGTAGCCCGATCACCATTGCTCCGACGTGGATCTCTCCATGAATCAATGTCATCAGTTCCGATAGCGTATTCTCATGGTCGGGTTGTTCAAACGCCATCTGCCCTTCCGGGTCGGAGTCGTGCCCGAGCAGGTGAGGTATTTGCTTCAAAATGAGAATCACACCAATTGCTGCGAGCAACCCATTAATGACGCTGCTCGGCACGAAACCGGAGAGCTTACCGGCCTGCACAAGTCCCAAAATAATCTGAATAGCGCCTGCCAGAATAACGGCCAGTAGGAAAGCTTCAAAAGACCCCAGCTTACCGATCTGACTTGCAACAATTACCGTTAACCCGGCCGCTGGTCCGCTGACGCTTGAATGCGAACCGCTCAGAAAGCCGACGACAACGCCTCCCACAACTCCCGCGATAATCCCTGAAAACAACGGAGCATCCGATGCCATGGCGATTCCCAAGCACAGTGGAAGCGCCACCAGGAAAACCACAAGTCCAGCAATTAAATCTTTGGTCGCATGTGCTCGATGCTCACGAATTTTAGGGGGAACTGGGGCTGCCGGTGATGATGCTGCAATTCTCGAACTTCGAGAGAATGGATTGGACATTATTGACGAGGACCTGACCGCTGGATTGTTTTTTTTGTGCTGAAGGATTCAAGTCGCGGACTGTCTAGCTCAATGCCGAACAGTTTTCGCTAAGTCGACGGCAAAACCATTTGACCGAGGTATCTGCGTTGAGAATACGCTAAAACGCCCAAGTCGCATCGCCGCGCCGAAATCGCTGGCGTTGCCATCAGCCGCGCTCAGAGGTTGCGCGCTTGATGACAGTTGGAAATAATCACCACAAAGAGGTGATGTGCGTAGCAACCCTGGCTCAAATTCGCAGTGGCTGCAACCGAAAGGACTTCAGAAAAGTAGGGCGGCCTACATGCATCGGGGAGACGCCAGCGGCACAAACTTTATTGCCACGCAGCGCGAGCGATCTGGTTCCACAAACGCTACTAAACTTGCGAAACCGATGCCGGGACAATATTGCTTTATCACAACTTCGCTCGCTCTCGTCCGTATGCTCGGAATCCAGCTCCGTTGCGACTTGGCAGGAGATAATGAACGAAGCACTAATAGGACTCGCAAGCACGCTACATAGGACAACCAGCGCGAAAATGGACCTTCTTGAGATTTCTACGTTCTGGAAAAGCATCTCAACACTAACCTGCGATGTAACAAGGACCTATTGGCAAGTACGGACCTTAAAATTGCTTCAATTCAATCAGTTTGCCGTCACTTGCGTTATCCGGCTCAGAGGACTCTATCAACAACGTCGAAAATCGAAAACACAACGATCATCGCTTTCAATCAGACTGGCGGTTGCGCCGCTGCTGTAGTTCATCCAGCATAGTCGTTAGCGAATCCACACCAAGGGGCGGCAGACTCACGCTCATAGAGAGTCTATGCAGTACGAGCATTTCTCCAACCAGTTCCCCTTCCTGTCATCCTGTCATCCTGTCATCCTGTCATCCTGTCCCTTGGGGCACCCGACAGCAGTCTCATACCGGATGCCAGGCAAAGTTGTTTTATACCCACTGCACCGTAATCCTGAGTCTACGGCAATCCTGAGTCAATCCTGAGTCTAAGGCAGCCCCAAAGCCCTTTGCTCCAATTCGCCAGCCTGCGAAATCAAATCACCTGGTAAATTGTACTCGACAACTCAGCCGTGTGGACCTCGATGACGTTTCTTAACTCCCCAACCAGCTTTTCCGATCCATCATTTGAAACATCGGTAGGCTTGCAAGCAAATCGATACCGCAAAAACTAGGGCGCATTCACCTCCGTTATAGAGCTTTTCTTTAAGCTTGCTGCTAGTCGCTTCAAGCCTAGTTTCTGCTCCTTCTGAGAGATGTGACCCTGTTGCTGAACACAACGTTACTCATTCCCTTTGCTCAATGTACGCAGCAATTTTTGACCAACCGCAGCGAATGTTGCTCGGCTTTGTTGGGAAAACGAAAAAGGGCCCGCTTGGAAAGCCTTTTTCGAAAGGCTCTGCCAAGCGGACCCTTTCCAACCGTGAAAAGCGGGCCTAGGCTGCGTGCAGCTAGTTAATTTTCGTCGCCGTACATTGGCGAGCTTGCCTCTAAGGTCACGGGGCTTCCCTGTTCGGTTGAATTGGCTTGAACGACATCATGCTGCGGTGGCTCGTCGCTGCTAGATCCCTGCCAATCCAACTTCGACTACCGGTGAAGGAAAAACCGGCTCGTCGAATCCCTAGTTCTACTTGTCCGACCTCTGTCGACGCCATACTGTGGCAACCTAGCTCCGCTGCGGGCCTCGGT
>JBGSTP010000115.1:0-14233 GCA_041736515.1 Pirellulaceae bacterium | reverse complement strand
GCGTCACAAACTCGAATTGCAGCGCTAAGACGCCTATGAGGAGATTTCGATCCGTTGACTGTGACATTTCAAGACTCGAGAAAAGCTTGCGAGGTAGAGCAGAATCGTGAGTTTTTGTGATCCTTTTATTCTAACAAGCATTTAGATTTTCGGAGCGATCAATTATTTGGAGCAAGCTGCGCTCATAGTGGGCCCAGTGAAACCAACTGAGTTAGATCGACGGCCTGTCCTTGCAGCCTGGCGACCAAAGCGTATAGACTGCCCAGCGTGCTATTGATCCCTGGACTATTGGTCGCTTTCAGGATTTTCTAGGCACAGTTTCCTGCCTGAGGTACTGCAGTGGAATTCCGTCGTCAATTTCGTGGACAGGAACGTGAAAAAGATGTCTTGATCGCTTAAGTCGCAAGTTGGATACTCACTGCGGCAACAGTTTGCATAGTAAACTGTCAATGCAGAAGTATTGTGAACGGATACCTTAAAACATCATTTATAGATACATAGCATGGAAACCAATTTCGACTTGAATGCTGCAGCAACCGTCATCGCTCGAGAATTGCAAGTACAGCAGAAGCAAGTTCTGTCCACAATCGAATTGCTCAATGCAGGCAACACGATTCCGTTCATCGCGCGCTACCGTAAAGAAGCCACAGGCGGACTCGACGAAATTGTTTTGCGGGCGATCGAGGATGCCCTTGAGAGGTTAGTTGCCTTAACGGCTCGGAAAGTTACAGTGCTGAAGACGATCGATGAACAAGGGCAGCTGACAGCGCAACTTCGGGCGCAGATCGAGGCCTGCAGCGACCTGTCGTCGCTGGAGATGCTGTACCTGCCCTTTAAACCCAAACGGAGAACTCGGGCTACGATCGCACGAGAACGTGGCTTGCAGCCGCTAGCGGACCTGTTAATCAAACAACAGCCGCTCAACCGCTCCAAGGAAGATACGCTAGCTGCGTTTGTTGACAACACGAAGGATGTTCCCGATCAGTCCAGTGCTTTGCAAGGCGCGCTGGATATCATTGCCGAACAATGGTCTGAAGTTGCGAGCACTCGGACCTGGATAAAGCAACAGGCAATTTCAAACGGCCGAATTGCTTCGCACATCAAGCGTGGCAAACAAGATGAATCCGCTAAATTTGAACTATACATCGACCATCGAGAGCCAGCCAATCGCATTCCTTCGCACAGACTGCTAGCTATGCTTCGGGGCGAAGATGAAGGAATTCTTAAAGTTAGCGTAGAACTCGAGGACGATCAGCTAGTCGCTGAGCTGAAATCGAAATTGTTGAAAGATCGTAGCTTTCCATTTCATCGAGAGTTGTCCACCGCCGTAGAGGATTGCTACGAGCGTTTGCTTTTACCCGCCACCGAAACTAGCGTGCTGCAATCGCTGAAAGAGAAAGCAGATGAAGAAGCAATTGCTGTTTTCGGCAAGAATCTCCGCGAACTATTGCTGGCAGCGCCTGCAGGGCCAAGGGTAACAATTGGTATCGACCCTGGTTTTCGAACAGGATGTAAGATTGCGGTCGTTGACGGCACCGGCAAGTTTCTTACGAACACGACGATCTACCCAACTCCTCCGCAGAGCGACCAGGCTACTTCAAGCCGGATACTGCTCGATTTGATCAAGAAATACAAAGTTGAGCTGATTGCCATAGGAAATGGAACTGCTTCGCGCGAAACAGACGCATTCGTGGGGCAACTCATTCGAGGCAACGATCTGCAGATTACCAAGGTAATGGTTAGCGAGTCCGGGGCCTCAATCTACTCGGCCAGCGAATTGGCTGCCAGAGAGTTCCCTGATCTTGACGTGACAGTCCGTGGAGCGATTAGCATTGCTCGACGCCTGCAGGACCCCCTGGCGGAGTTGGTTAAGAGCGACCCCAAGTCGATCGGTGTGGGCCAGTATCAACACGATGTGAATCAATCACAACTGCGCAAATGTCTCGATCGTGTCGTTGAGTCGTGCGTGAATAGTGTCGGCATCGATCTGAATATGGCAAGCGTTCCGCTGTTGGCCTACGTGGCAGGTATCGGTCCTAAGTTGGCCGAGAGTATCGTCGAGTACCGCAACAGTCATGGAGGTTTCAAGAATCGGAAGCAGCTCTCCAAGGTACCGAAACTTGGTAAGAAAGCCTTTGAACAGGCGGCTGGATTTTTACGCATTCGAGGCGGCGATGAGCCACTCGATAATTCGGCCGTTCATCCCGAATGTTATCCCATCGTGAGTCGGATGGCTAAAAAGTTGCAGGCTGAACCTAAATCTCTGGTGGGTAACGCGACAATCACCCAAAAGCTTCGTCCCGAAGATTTTGTAGATGGACAATTCGGCATGCCCACGGTTATCGATATTATTGCCGAGCTTGCAAAGCCCGGACGCGATCCGCGTAGCGAATTCAAGGCAGTCAAGTTTGACGAGGCTGTAAACTCGATGGAAGACCTCAAGCCTGGAATGGTGCTGGAAGGAGTCATCACCAACGTGACACATTTTGGTGCTTTTGTAGACATCGGTGTCCACCAAGATGCGCTCATTCACATTTCGCAGCTTGCCAATACCTTTATAAAAGATCCCAACGAAGTTGCGGCAGTGGGCGATGTCACCAGAGTTCGTGTGCTTGAGATTGACTTACCACGCAAACGCATCTCAGTTACACGGAAATTCTGAGCCTTGCCACAATCGCATGACGACGTCGGCAACAAAAGCAGAAAGCAAAACCTGAGACAAGCAATGCTACAGTGAGTTTAGGAACTGCGGTGAAAGTACAGCTGAAGGTCATGGAGATTCGTATTTCGCCGAATTGAGGAGGTACATCAGGGATACCCAATCTGTCCAGTAACTTGGACTCAAAAGTGTGCGTCCAAACTAATGTTCGTGCTGCAACCGGCATTCTCGGTCAGGCTTACGGGCGGTTTAAACCGCAAATGCGGAGTAGTCGGACACGATTGTGCGGTAGTAAATCGCACAAAAAACTGAACTTGATCGGCACCGCAGTAAGCGATCTTCTATGTTTGTCGGTTAGAAGTCAAAAGCGGCGTTGGCGGACGCTTCGGGAACCTGTTAACAACCAATCGGGATATCGGATCCCTCGAGTTGCGAAACGTCCTCCATTTTAGCCAACCATGATTAGTCTTAAGAACACAGAGAGGTCAAGCGTTCGACTTGGCTTCGACGGTAGCGTTTTCAAAAGCTACTGTGGGCCCAAGGCTCGAAACCGCATGCGCAACGAGGTTGAGCGGCTGCAATTCTTTGAGTCCAAAACATGCGACTCTTTGCCGAAGCTTCTCAGCGCAGACTTTTCTCTTCTGGAGATAGTCCAATCCAATTGTGTACAGTCGTTACAGCATCTGACACAGCGCAGGCAAAAGGAGCTGGTTGCCAGCCTCCAAGCCTATGGCGTAGAACACGCCGACCCAGAACTCCGTAATGTGACTTATCGATTTTCAGATGGTGTTTTCTGCGTCGTTGGTTCTGAGTTCGCGACTTTGCTCCACTTTAAATCACTCGAGAAACTCGATTGGATAGCACGAGAAGTCGCCAACGGACTGAGTTAAAACTGACACGAATTGATATTCGAATCTGTTTACGACTCTTGATTCTTTGGAAGAAATTGCCCCTTTTTCATGATTCATTGAGAGTAGAAGAACTATGTCCACAATTTCGCTACCCGTAGCGGCCAAAAATACATCTAAGATTAAATGTGTTAGCGTGTCGCACGACAACCCGATTTCGATTAGTAGCAGACGGCCTAACTCGGTCGAAGCCTTAGTAGAGGACTTGGCATCGGCAGTTCGTTCAGCAGTCCGAGATATTCGTCGCGTGAATGACAATACTCGAACTCTCGCCCTGAATGCCAGGATTGAAGCGGCTCGGGCTGGACAAAACGGTGCAGCTTTTGGAGTGGTTGCTAGCGAAATGCAGCAGCTTTCCAGCACAACTGCTACCGTAGCTGAATTGTTGGCCTCGGCGACGAACGCCAAGATTGCAAGTCTACTGTCGCTGATCGGCAACAACATCCGCGGAACGCGACTTAGCGATCTCGCACTTACAAATATAGATCTTATTGATCGATGTTTGTACGAACGTACTTGCGACGTGCGATGGTGGGCGACGGACAGCAGTTTGACCGCTGCGCTCAAGTCAAAGACAACGCAGGCATACGACTACGCGTCACAACGACTTTCGATTATTCTGGATGCTTATACGGTATACCATGACTTAGTGCTGTGCGATGTCCACGGAAAAATAGTCGCCAATGGCCGTCCAAATCAATTCAATTCGAGAGGCCAAAACGCAGCAGACTGCCAGTGGTTTTCCAGTGCTCTAGCAACGCGAAGTGGTGACCACTTCGGCTTCCAGTCTGCTCACGCTTCGGCGCTTGTGAACCGACAACCCAGTTTGGCCTACTCCTGCACGGTACGAGAGGATGGTAAAGCCGAAGGGGAAGTGCTGGGCGTACTTGGCATCCTATTCAATTGGTCGAGCTTGGCCAATCCTATACTGCAGGGATTACCAATTCCGGCCGAGGAACTCGCCCACACTGAGTGCCTGATCGTTGACCAGGACCGCCAAGTTCTAGCTTCACGTTCTGGATACGCTGAGCACTCCATGTTTCAATTGGCGGATTTCTCCAGGGTGCTGGCTGAGGACAAAGGTTTTTTCATTGCGGATTACCAGGGGCAGAAGTGTTGTGTAGCGCACGCCCGTGCACCTGGGTTTGAAACCTATTCGACGGGATGGTATTCAATAATCGTGCAGCCGTGCTCCACCCTCAAATCAGCCATGCTATGAATAAATCGGATGAATAAAAGGGACACCCACAGAATAAAAGGGACACCCACAGTTATGGAAACCCAATTGGCTCCTGCGGTGGGGCGCGTACGCGGCAGCGCTGCCGAGGCTTGGGATGCAAGCTCACAGCCAAGCTCTCAGAAGGTGGACTGGAACCGCGCCTGGCGCTCGCGGTGCGGCCGAACCGCTCCGATAACGTCAGTGTTGCCGCAGTACCCACGTCCTAGAGGCTTTAGTAGGTCGAAGGTAGAACACAACGAGGCGCTATGCCTGAATGGCTCTTGTAATTGCAGAACACGCTGAAGATCACTTCAATCCGCGTTTTAAGCCATAATGGGAGTCAGCAATCATAATATGCAAGCCTTGTGGCTAGCTGGCAGCTGCCAGCGGATTGGTGGAGGCCTGCATCCAATTTTGCCCGCGACGCTGGGCTTCTGCGGCTAGATGCTCGGCCGTCCCGGCCGCTCGTTTGAAGACATGACCAAATCTTTGCACCAAGTCGCACCAGCCCGAACCGTCCAAGCCGATTCGCGAAAGCACCGGTGCTAAACTCTGCGGAATTGTGCCGACTTTGTCTTTGTGCATCTGACGACCGGTCCAATCGAGCAACTGCAGGTATTCCGCCAGGGAGCAACTTAAGAATCCCCTGTCGCTCGCTCGCCTGCCTGAGGAACAGGCATTTGCCCCCAACTTATCGCTCGCTTCACGAATCTCGATAGGGCTTAGCCACGCGCTCCAGCGACGCCGTGAGCTACGCTCCCAAGCATGCGTGTCGGTTGATTTCGATTGCCGCTCTGATAGGTCGTCCAGTCTTTCCTTGGCTCCGGTGTACTCGCTCGTCTCAGGAGCCTCCGCCATCGCAGCGCGAATTGGATTCAGATCGACGTAAGCCGCGCATGCCAACAAGCCTGCTTCGTCCAGGATCAATTGCCCCTTGAACCGTCCTTCCCAAAATCGCCCAGAGCATTCGTCTTCTCGATTAGCCTGCCGCGCAATTGCTTCAGCCGTACACCGCATCCACCAACTAATGTCGCTCAAGCGTCGGCGCCGTTCCGTCAAGACCAACGGATCACTAATGATCGTGGCAACTTCTGGCTCGGTTGGCTCTGCCGCCGAGCCATCCTTATTCCTGCGGATTGGAAACAAAGTCAACCAGCGACGGGCGACCTCTATGTCGGACCAGCTCTGTACGACATCGGGCCGGCTGCGGAGGACGATATGCATGTGGTTGTGCATCACACTGTAAGTTAAGCAATCGATACCGAAGATCGATGCCAAGAACTCGAACCGATCACGAATCCACCTGCGTCGGTGTTCGAATGACTTTCCCGAATAGGAGTCCTTGCCGCACAAAAAGGCGCGTCGAACGCAGCGTTGCACAGCATGTACGATCTGCACTTCCAGAGCATTGATCACTTCCCCACGGGCTTGCCTAGCCATGTTTCGTCTCCGCGAAATCGGATTTTGTTTGAATGCTCAAGTTGTATCACAATCCATTTGGGAGTCAATATTAAGGGTGTCCCCTTTTTCTGAAAAAATGGGGGGCACTGTTTAGCCCAATGTTCTGAAACCTGCAGTCTGGTGTTTACGTAGCCGGATTTGCCCGGCTATTTCTTATCAATCCGATGATTTTGCCTTCCAGCGTTTACGCACAAAATGAAGCAGTTCTTGACATGTCCGCTAATGTGGCGTAACTTTGACAAAACCGTTTCAGGTTCGAAGAATTGAACGTACTGAAGTTTTCGATGACCCTTCCCGCCAATTCAATAATTTGCATCGCGATTATCGACCGCCTGCGGGGCGGAGCGAGTTGAGGTCTTAGTAGATTTTCCGAAACCATTTAAGACCCCTTAGGCTCCGCTTGCTTCAGGGGTTTTTTTGTAGTCCGAACAGGTATTTTTCCCAACAATTAATATCCGCCTCAATCAAGCCCATGCGGCTTGGTTACCATCCGAACGTGGCAGCCATACTATGACTCGGTCCATTGCTATTTATGACACTACCCTGCGCGACGGAACGCAGGGTGAAGGCGTGAGTTTCTCTCTGCAAGACAAGCTAAATATCTGTCAGAGACTGTCTGAAGTGGGCATCGATTACATAGAGGGAGGTTATCCGCTTTCTAACGAGAAAGACGTTGCCTTCTTCCAAAAAGTCCGTAGTCTCAAACTCGGGGACAGCAAGGTTTGCGCGTTTGGCATGACTCGACGTCGCGGTATCAAAGCCGCCGACGATCCTGGTATGCAAGCCATGGCCAAAGCGCAGACGCCGGTGACTACGTTGGTGGGCAAAAGTTGGGATTTCCACGTGACGGATGTGATCAACGCAGCGCTCGATGAGAATCTCCAGATGATCGGCGAGAGCGTCGAGTACCTTGGGCGACAAAGCGAAGTGATCTACGACGCCGAGCATTTTTTTGATGGCTATAAGGCCAATCCGAAATACGCCATCGAAACAATCCTGGCTGCTGCCCAAGCCGGCGCAAAATGGCTTTCGCTGTGCGATACAAACGGTGGTTCGTTACCAGCCGAAATCGCAGCGATTGTCGAAGCCGTTGTGAAGGCGACGGCCCAATACGATTTGCAGTTGGCGATTCATTGCCACAACGACGGCGATCTGGCGACTGCGAATTCTTTGGCAGCCGTTGACGCTGGCTGCAACCAAGTTCAAGGCACCATCAACGGTATCGGCGAACGCTGCGGAAATGCGGATCTGATTTGTGTCATGGCTAATCTCGGGTTGAAGAAGTCTGGTTTCGAATTGCTTAAGGGGCGATCGCTCGAGCATCTGACCGAATTGTCTCGTTACGTTTACGAGACAGCCAATTTGCAGCTGCGCAATGGTCAACCGTTTGTCGGTCAAAGCGCCTTCGCACATAAGGGCGGCATGCACGTTCATGCCGTTAACAAAGCCGCCCACACCTACGAACACTTGGATCCCGCCTTAGTCGGCAATGAACGACGAATTCTCGTTAGCGAGCTGTCCGGTAGGTCTAACATTATCGCTCTGACTACCAAGCACAATATTCAATCCGATCGAAAATTGATGGATGCGATATTAGCTGAAGTTGTCCGTCAAGAAAATCGAGGCTACCAATTTGAAGCCGCCGAAGCATCGTTTGACCTGCTGGTGAAACGGTGCGCTGATTCCTTTACCCCGCACTTCACCACAATTAAATATCGCGTGGTTTCTGGCGATCGCGATGTTCGAAACCATAGCGCTTTCGCGGAAGCAATCATCAAGCTACGCGTTGGCGATGAGGAAATTTTTGAAGCGGCTGAAGGTCATGGACCAGTCAATGCACTCGATTCGGCATTGCGCAAGTGTTTAGGCAGCATTTATCCTGCGCTGGAACAGATGGTCCTGGTCGACTACAAAGTACGGGTGGTGAATTGCGAGGCTGGTACAGCAGCCCGCATCCGAGTTAATATTGAGAGTTCGGATCACGAGCACGTATGGGGGACTATCGGCGTAAGCGAGAATATCATTGAAGCAAGTTGGCTCGCTTTGGTCGATGCCGTCGAGTACAAATTGCTGCTCAACGAAGGAAAGCTAAAGCCGTCGGCAGAACAACGCATTGAGCCGAAGGCTGTATTGCGATAATGTCGAATGCTCGCTGCATTTTTTGTCTTCTGGTTTATTTCGCCTGCAGTAACTGGCGCCCTTCGACCGCGGCAGCGGAAGAATGGTGGCAGTTTCGTGGGCCGAAATCCGGGCATATTGCTGCCAAGAACTTGCCTTTAACCTGGGGTGGTTTCTTTCATGATCCAATTTGGAAGACTCGGATTCCAGGCAAGGGATGGTCGTCCCCTATTGTACTCGGGGACCGAATCTGGCTTACCTCTGCAGAAGAAGTTGCTCTAGACGCAAGCAGAGTCGCGGGTAGACTCGCCGAGCTACCTTTGGGATCGACGGACCTTGTTGCCGACGCGGAGGTGTCGCTCTTTGCAATGGAGATAGACGCTGGGACTGGCCAAATCCTCAGACGTATCGAATTGTTTTCGCACGACGATCCTCGGCCCATTCACTCTATGAACAGCTATGCGACTCCAACACCTGCCACAGACGGAGTGCACCTGATTTGTCATTTTGGTGCAACTGGCACCGCCTGCATTGAGTTAGCGACGGGCGATATACTCTGGAAACGTACGCTCGCAGTCGAAGAACTTACCGGTGGCGGCTCCTCGCCTGTTATCTGGAGCGAGAGTGTCTTCCTGGCATGCGATGGTGCGGATCGCCAATTCCTGACAGCGCTCGACAAGCGTACTGGTCAGACTCAATGGGAAGTTCAACGACCCGAAATTTCGGTCGTCGATGACTCGCATCGCCGCGCGTTTGATACGCCGATCATCACGGTATGTAGTGGTCGCGTACAACTGATCTCGGTAGCGGCTCAATGGCTGGTTTCCTATAACCCCAAAGATGGTAGCCAATGGTGGCGAGCCAAAGTGAGCAACGGCTATTCGCAAGTTCCCAGTCCAGTGCTAGATGGCAAGCAGGTGATTGTCTGCACTGGGTTCACTTCCCCAGAAATGGTCGCGGTAAATATCGAGGGCAGCGGCGATGTTACCGACAGCGCCATTGCATGGAGATATTCGCGGCAAGTTCCTGATGTCACTTCACCTATTGCTGTTGATGGAAGCGTCTATTTTGTATCCTCAAACGGCATTGCGACCTGTGTGGACAGTCATACTGGAAAGGTCAAGTGGCAACATCGGCTAGAGGGAAAATACGCTGCTAGCCCAACGTATGCAGATGGTCGCATTTACTTCACCAGTTGCGGTGGCGTCACAACCGTCATTGCGCCGGGAAATGCATACCAAGAACTCGCGGTGAATGAATTATTCGGCGAAAGTTACGCTTCGCTGGCGGTGTACAAGAATAGCTTTTTGCTGCGTACGCACCCCTATCTGTTTCGCTTGGGTAACTCGAATTGATTCATTGTTGATTACTTAATCTCCTATCTATAAGTTACTACTCATATATGACAAACAGGCCAACCATAGGACTGACAATGGGTGATCCGGCGGGAGTCGGACCCGAGCTGGTATTGAAAGCGTTGGTCAACCCAGATGTTGCGGAGCATTGCCGTTTAGTCGTCTTTGGTGATGCGAGTGTTCTAGAATTTTGCGCTAGGCAGACGGGTTTGAGTTTACCCGCCGTGAGGCGCCTGCAAGTTTCCGAACTCACTCGCGACAATTGTCGGGCATCGGATTTGGCAATCGTTGATTTGCGGTCTATTACTCCAGCGGACTTTCAGGTTGCCCAGATGAGTGCCGCCTGCGGGCGAGCGAGTTTTGGATACATACAGGCGGCGATCGACGCGGCATTGGCTGGATTCATCGACGCGGTTTCCACTGCACCCATCAATAAGGAAGCGCTCAGGAACGCGGGGATTCATTACCCCGGTCACACGGAGATGTTCGCCGAGCGGGCGGCCGCGGAACGTTGGTGCATGATGCAGTTTTCTCCCGAGATTACATGCACCTTTGTGACTGTCCATTGTGGCTATGCTGAGGTTCCCAAGCTGTTAACGCGGCAGGCTGTTTTCGATACAATCGAATTGACCGCGCAAGCGCTAAGCAAGATTCACCGCCGCGATCCAAAGATTGTAGTCTGCGGTTTGAATCCGCATGCGGGTGAAAACGGTTTGTTTGGAGATCGCGAGGAAGAGAAAGTCATCGTTCCAGCGATCGAGGACGCGCGGGCTCGAGGAATTGACGTTGAAGGCCCGCTTCCACCAGACACAGCGTTCGTACCGTGGAAACGAGCCGTGACCGATGCATTTGTTTGTATGTATCACGACCAAGGGCATATTCCAGTCAAGGCACTTGCGTTCGACTCGGCGGTCAACACAACTCTCGGGTTGAAGGTGATTCGAACAAGCGTTGACCATGGCACGGCTTTTGATATCGCTTGGAAAGCTCAAGTGCGTCCGGAGAGTCTTTTTGCTGCTCTGCGGCTGGCTAGCAAGTTGGTAAAGGACCGACAATAACGAACTGGAATGAGATTTTTGTCAGCGCCGGATCCAGACCGCCTATGACGGCGTTTGCTGGGAAACCGCGTGTGTTAGGCTGCAGCGACTAACGTTGTAGATACTGGTCGATGATCTCCGCCTTCTTAAGCAGGTAGGGAATATGTTGTTCCGAGGATTCCAATAGTTTGTTTACCAGCTTAATCTGTGCTTCGAACTCGTCCGAAAACTTGCGATGTTCCTGATCGCGCCAGCTGTCTGCTAACCGAGCTTGCGCCTGTGTCAGGCTCGCCGTCGACTCGCGAATCTGTTGAGTATATCGCTTTAACATGGCTGCGAATTGTCGCAATTGCTCCGGATCTACTACAGCTTGGGTCATGGTCGATGTGCCTAAAAGGTGCGGATGCGCAACTGACTAACTTATTGTATCAGGCCGCTCGTCAGCCGGGTACACTTCCGAAATCCAGATCATCGGGTAAGCTGTGAAGGAAATTTGAAGACGACCTATCCATTGCCAAAGCCATGCCAATTGAAAATGAATCGCCGGACTTTGATCCAGGCTCCCTCTCGATTATCACTTTTCCACATCCAACGCTGCGTTATATCGCGAAACCAATTAAGCGAGTTAACGCAGAGCTAAAGGCTATTGCCGCGCGGATGTTTGAACTGATGTACGAACACCGTGGCGTTGGCTTGGCTGCGACTCAAGTTAACCTGCCTATTCGCATGTTTGTGATGAATGCGGAGGGGAAGCAGGGCGAGGGCATTGAGCAGATTATTGTGAATCCAGTTCTTTCGCGGCCCAGAGGCAATGAAGAAGCTGAGGAGGGCTGCCTCAGCTTGCCAAACATCCATGGAAATGTCGTGCGGGCAAAGACGATACACTTGAACGCGTTCGATCTTTCTGGACGGGAAATAAATATCGACCTTTCGGGTTTCGAAGCGCGAATCATTCAACACGAGACAGATCACCTGGACGGCATGCTCTTTCTCGATCGGCTCAAAGAGGGTTCGATTCTCGAAGAAGCGGCCGAAATTGAGGCCCTTAGCTTGGATTATCAGTCGCGTCAACGAACCGGCGAAATACCAGCCGACGATGTCCTCATTGCACAACTAGCGGCTTGGGAGAGTCGCTTTTGCTGATCGCGTGCGGTGGGGCTGCGGCGCGTGGTCTGAGCAGGCTGGCGCTTGCTCCAGTTACGCTAGGAAGCCTGTGCCATAACAACTGGCATCACGTAGTCGGCAGCTTTCTTCAATTGGATATTGCTGCAACGATCCAAGTGGAACTGGCGAGGTTCGCAGCGGCAAAGGCAAAGCCCCAGAAAGCGTCCGGTTGATAAAAAGCGAATTGGACTGACGATTCGCAATGTTTTGACGCCTTTGGAATCCACATACTCGAGCTGTATTACCAAGTCGTCGGAGTGCTGCATGGCGGTTCGTAGTACTTGCTGTAGTTTGCTGGTGGTCATGGCAGTTCGCCGCTTATCCTGGTTTGAAGGCTTTTGCAATTGGAATCGCAGATTGCTTTTCCAATTACCTGCAGGGTGCATGCTGCAGCTTTGTTGGCTAAGATATTCTTCGTCACGCGGATGACACCTTTGGTCCGACTTTTCCCCGACAGATCCAAAATCACGAAAATTGGCACAAAAATGCAGCTATTGCTCATAACTTCAGCCGTTTTTTTATCTACTCTAACTTTTGGCAACGAGCTTTCCGCCGAGCAGCCCAACATAGTGCTGATCATGGCTGACGATCTCGGGTTTTCTGATTTAGGCTGCTATGGCAGTGAGATCCAGACTCCCAGGCTGGATCAGCTTGCATCTCGTGGATTACGGATGTCGCAGTTTTACAACACTGCCAAGTGCCACTCCTCGCGCGTGTCGTTGTTGACTGGATTGTATTGCGATCAGGCTGGCGCAGAGTCACTGTCGCGCGGCACGACGATCGCTCGACAACTGCGCGAGGCCGGTTACTTCACCGCAATGGCCGGCAAATGGCATTTGCATGGCGAACCGACCGACCATGGATTCGACCGTTATTTCGGTCACTTGAGCGGGGCAACTAATTTTTTCAAGGGAGACAACACTTTTCGTCTTAATGGAAAACCTTGGAACGAGTTCGACAAGGATTTTTATACCACGATTGCCAACACGAACTACGCTATCGATTTTGTTGATGAGGCGATCGAGACCACAAAGCCCTTCTTCCTTTATATGGCCTACAATGCGCCGCATTATCCGCTGCAAGCGCTTCAAGCCGACTTTGAAAAGTATCGGCCGGTTTACAAAGTCGGCTGGGACAAGATCCGCGCCCAGAGACTCCAACGTCAGCAGGATCTTCAACTGTTGGCCGGAGATAAATTGGGCGACCCCGGACGTCCGAGTTATATACCTGCATGGGATGATTTGTCAGTGGAAGAACGCGATTGGGAATCGGATCGCATGGCCGCCTTTGCTGGAATGGTAGACTGCTTGGATCGCGAGATAGGCCGCCTGGTGGATCATTTGCAAAGCAAAAATCAATTCGAAAACACGCTGTTTATTTTTGTTTCCGATAATGGAGCATGTCCATTTGACCGTACGAAAGGAAAGGAGTTCCCTCCCTACGACTCGCGCAGCTACTGGACTTACGATACGGGTTGGGCGCATGTTGGCAACACGCCCTTCCGCTACTACAAACAAAATAACTATGAAGGCGGAATTGCTTCGCCAGCGATTATTCATTGGCCAAGTGGATTGAAGCAATCGGCTGGAAGCATCGATAAAACACCATCGCATTTGGTAGATATCATGGCAACTTGTTTGGATGTTTCCGGCGGCAAATACCCGAAAGAGATTGACGGGCGCGAAGTCGAACCGCTGGTCGGTCGTTCGCTGTTACCGCTCATCCAAGGGCAACGCTCCCAACCGCACCCATATCTCTACTTTCATTTTGGTTCGAATCGAGCAGTTCGTTCAGGAGAATGGAAGGTCGTATCGCTGCGAAGCGGACCCTGGGAGCTCTACAATCTGTCGGAAGATCGCAACGAACTCCACGATGTGGCGGGGGAATTCCCTGATAAGGTCAAAGAGCTTTCGGCGATTTGGCACCAGGTGGCCGAGGAGAAAGAGCGACTGTCCGCCAAGGATCGAAAGCCGGTATCCGGCGAGTCGCAGCATCGTCGCTTTCAAAAAGATGGCAAGCAATAGTTGAAAAAGATGGCAAGCAATTGTTGCTTGCCAAGAGTCGGAATTGTCGCAGTGTTCACGTTGTTTCTATTGTCCCCATGCGACCACTGCACTTCCAAAGTTTGGGATTCACGCGCCGCAAACATTTGTGGAAAACGGTGCAGAGACTCTGCCTCAACTGCGCTGCGCTTGTTGCGTCTATGAAAAGCTTGCGGTCAACCCTAGATTTGATTTTCTTAAAAAAATGTCCGTTCTGCTTTGGCGTAAACCGAAGCGGCGGGTACCGAAGTCACCGCAGGCAACACGTAG